>CAZZBA010000159.1:0-7228 GCA_964652765.1 uncultured Victivallales bacterium
TTGTGACTGATTGTGGTGGCCGGTGGTTCCAAGCGGTGGTTCCAAGCGGTGGTGGCGTGGCGGGGCTGGTGGGGGGGGAAGGGGTGGCTCGGCGGCGAAATCCGTCGGTTGGGCCTAAACGACAAGGTGGCGCAGATCGCGGCGGGATCGTTTCATGATATCCACGGCAATTCGGGCATCGATTTCGGTTGCGGCCTCTCCCGGTAACGGAACACAACCGCATAGGCCGAAAGGCGCACCATGTCGGCGCACATCGCCGATAGTAACGGGTTAACCATAAAGCACCTCGCCGTCGGCAAGAATGCCCTTTATAAAGGAATCATGTGCGCTCAGCCGGTCATGTACTTCAACTGGACGGCGGACGATGAGGTTCATCGGAAATGTTGCGCCGGTCGCCAACTGGATTTCGATGGACTGCTCGATATTCCGGGACTTGTCATGATCCATAATCACCAGTAAGTCAACATCACTGTCCGCTGTGGCACGACCTCTGGCATAAGAGCCGAACAGAATAACCCGTTCAGGACGGAATTGCATCCCGACCCGTTTGTCATAACTCCGGATATGATGTTTACTGACCATGCCTGCATGATGCGATCTTCGTGAAGAAGGTCGAGTGTATTCTGCCAGAAGTGGCGCGAATCCGCACCCGCGTCAGCGCGCCGGGCAGGGTCAGGCAAGCGTTGGCCTTTGATAATCAACATCAACGACTTGACAAGTCGTAGCCCGTTGGCTACAGTGTCGGCAATGATAGAAATCCGCAAAACAACGACTTTTGCCCATTGGCTAGACGGTCTGCGCGATATTCGCGCACGTGCCCGCATTCTGGCGCGAGTTGAACGCCTTGCTACCGGACACGCCGGAGACGTCAAACCCGTGGGTGAAGGGGTTTCTGAAATGCGGATTGATTACGGCCCCGGCTACCGTGTGTATTTCAGGAAGCACGGACGTTCGTTGGTTATACTGCTTGCGGGCGGGGACAAGAGCAGTCAAAGGCGGGACATCAGCACAGCGTTGCGCCTTGCGCGCAACTTGTAGGAGAAAAGACGTGAGCAAGACAACGACAACACGATATGACGTGGCGGAACACCTTCGCTCCCCGGAAGAGATGGCCGCCTATCTGGAGGCATGCCTTGAAGAATCCAACGGGGATGCATCTTTTGTTGCCAAAGCACTAGGCGACATCGCCCGTGCCAAAGGTATGACACAAGTAGCGCGTGACACCGGACTTTCACGCGAGAGTTTATACAAAGCACTTTCCGGTGATCGGACACCCGGATTTGACACCATTCTCAGAGTGGTTAAGGCACTGGGTATGGAATTGCATGCGGCCCCTGTTAACGCCTGAAGAGGGAGAGGCCAACAACCCGAGCCAGCGTACCGGCTAACGCCGTCCGCTGCTCGGTGACGTGTGCCCTCAATCCGGCTAACAATTCGGTTGCCTTGAACGTTTGATCCATAATACAATTCACTAATTGTCAACATCCGGAACAAAGGAGCATCAGTCATGACCGTTATCGAACCGCATATCCACATGTACTCGCGCACGACCGATGATTACCAGGCGATGTATGCCGCCGGTATCCGGGCCTGCGTGGAACCGTCGTTCTGGATGGGGGCCGACCGGCGCTATGCCGGCACTTTCTTCGATTACTTCAGGCTGATCCTCGATTTCGAGACCGTCCGCGCCCGCCGTTTCGGTATCGATCATTTCGCGGCCGTCTCGCTGAACCCGAAGGAGACCGAGAACCGGGCACTGGCCGACGAGGTGATCAACGGGCTCGGTGAATACCTCGATCACGCGCGTTGCGTGGCACTGGGCGAGATCGGTTTCAACAACATGACACCCAACGAGGAATATGCCTTCTGCCGCCAGCTCGAGATCGCCAAGGCGCGCGACATGGTCGTGATCGTCCACCTGCCGCACCTCGACAAGCTCAACGGTACCCGGCGCACCGCCGCGATCGTGCGCGAGGCTGGCATGAACCCGGACAAGGTCATCATCGATCACAACACCGAGGAGACCATGGCCATCAGCCGCGAGACCGGCTGCTACTGCGGCATGACGGTCTATCCCATCTCCAAACTCACCCCCGCACGGGTCTCGGATATCATCCGCACCTTCGGCAGCGAGCGCATGATCGTCAACGGTTCGGCCGACTGGGGCATCTCGGACCCGCTGAGCCTGATCAAGGTGGTCAAGTTCATGAAGGAGGACGGCCACCCCGAGGAAACCATCGAGCGGCTGGTCTTCAAGAATGCCATGGCCTTCTACAGCGGTTCGCCCAAGTGGAAACCGGAACTGGATCTGGTGCCGGTCGACCCGAACTCGTTCCAGCGATGAGCCCGTTGCACCGAACGCTCAAGGGCTGGCTGGAACTGGTACGCCCACCGAACCTGTTCACAGTGCCGGGTGATCCGCTGGCCGGGTTCATCCTGGCCGGTGGCGGCGGCGACGGCGGGTTCGCTGCGGCCAGCCTGGCGGCCGGTGCCGCCTGCCTGCTCTACATGGCGGGGCTGATCTGGAACGATTGCGCCGACGCCCGCGAGGATTCCAGGACGCGCCCGGGACGGCCCATCCCCAGCGGGCGGGTCGGGCGCGGGCACGCGCTTGCCGTCGCCACCCTGATGGCGGCAGGGGCCGTGGCGCTCGCCTGGCAGGCGACGCCCGCAGCCGGTTGGACGGCACTGCTATTGACCGGACTCATCCTGGCCTACAATTTTGCCGCGCGCCGTCACCTTGTCGCCGGCGTCATCACGATGGGCCTGTGCCGCGGTGCCAGCGTTCTGCTGGGGGCGGCGGCGGCCAGTAGCGGTTTGCCCGATAATTCAATGCCGTGGCTTGCGGCGGGCGGCATCACACTCTATATTATCGCCGTGAGTGTGCTGGCGCACGGGGAAACGCGGAGGCAGCGGCTGGGGATCAAGCCGTGGCTGCCGGCAACAGCCGTGGCGGTATTGTTCGTTATGGCGGGCCGGGCTAATCCGTGGTCGGCCGGTTTCGCGGTGGCCGCCCTGCTATGGCTGGGCCTGCGCGCCCTGGCATTGCGGGGCGAGCCGGAACCCGCCGACGTGCAGCGCACGATCGGCTGCATGATCCGGACGCTGCTGCTGCTGCAGGCCGGGCTGTGCGCACTGGTGCCGGAGACGGGGCTGCCGCCGGCGATGATCCTGCTGGCGGCCTGGCCCCTGGCCGCGTTGACGGGACGCTGGTTTTATGGAAGCTGAGACGATGACAACAAAACGATTACTCGTGGTTCAGGTGGCAGCGCTGGGATACGATTTTCTCGCCGCCAATACGGAACCCGTCTGCGAGGATCTGGCGTTCGAACCGATGGACTCGGTCTTCCCGGCCCTGACCTGCCCGGTGCAGGCCTCCTTCCGCACCGCGCTGCCGCCGGGTGCGCATGGCATGACGGCCAACGGGCTCTGGGATGAACGCTATGCACGGGTGCGCTTCTGGGAGCAGGCCGCGACCCTGGTCCAGGGCGGACGGATCTGGCACGACTGGCGACAGGCTGGCGGCACCGCTGCCCTGCTCTTCTGGCAGCAGGCCCTGGGCGAATCGGTCGATATGGTCCTCTCGCCAGCACCCATCCACAAGCACCATGGCGGCCTGATCCAGGATTGCTACGGCCAGCCGCCAGACCTCTACAGCCGCCTTTGCCGCGAGCTGGGTCGCCCTTTCCAACTGGCGCGCTACTGGGGGCCCCTCGCCTCGCCCGCCTCCTCGCAATGGATCGCCGAAGCCACTTGCCGGGTGCTGGCCAGTGGGTCCGACGCGCCGGGCTTGTGCCTGACCTACCTGCCGGCGCTGGACTACGACCTGCAACGCTACGGCACGCGCGACCACCGCAGCCTCAAGGCGTTGACTGCGGCGATGGCGCAACTGGCGCTGCTGCGCCAGGCGGCACGCGCCAACGGCTACGAGATGGTCGTGTTCGGCGACTACGCCATCGGCGATTGCGAGGCGGGAGCCGTGCTGCCCAACCGCCTGCTACGCGAGGCGGGGCTGTTCGAGGTGCGCGAGGTGCGCGGCCGCGCCTATCCCGATTTCTATCGCAGCCGCGCGGTGGCCCTGGTCGATCACGAGGTCGCCCATGTGCATGTGCGCGAGGCCGACGACATCGGACGCACTGTCGCCGCGCTCGGCGGTCATCCCGGCATCGGCCGCATCCTGCAAGGGGACGCGCTGGCCGCCATCGGCATGGCACACCCGCGCGCCGGACAGTTGGTGCTTGAGGCGGCGGAGGGTTACTGGTTCGCGTATCCCTGGTGGGAGAAGCCGCGCGAGGCCCCGGATTACGCCGGGCATGTGGACATCCACAACAAACCGGGGTATGATCCCTGCGAATTGTTCTGGGGCTGGCCGCCGGGGACTGTAGGACAGGATCCGTCCCGCATCCGTGGCTCGCACGGACGCATCGGTCCGACCCGCCGGGCCGCCTGGGCCTCCACCTGCCTGGAACAAAAACCAACCACCTTGCTCGATCTGGCGAGGGAGGTTCGTGAGTGGCTGGGAGCGATTTGATGAACTTTTGGGATCGGGATTACGATTAGAATTAGGAATAGGCGTACGATCAGGTGTTCAGCGTTCAGGGAGAACCCACCCCGCCCTTCGGGCACCCCTCCTAGGAGGGGAACCAGGCCGGCAGACCCCCTCCTCGGAGGGGAACAAAACCGATAGCTCCCCTCCTCGGAGGGGAACGAAACCGACAGATCCCCTCCTTGGAGGGGTGCCCGAAGGGCGGGGTGGGTATCGCAGAGCAAGAGGTGTTTCCTAAATGCCGGAACATAGGAATATGATTCAGAGATACCAGAGTATCCAAAGGTGAGAACATGAGTGATATGGAATTTTTACAGGAATTCAGCGTGCCGTTCGCCTATCCGGTCTGCTTCACGCACGGCGTTTTTGATCCGGCCAACCGGGCGCTGGAAAAGATGCTGGCGCGGGCCAGCGAGGCGACGCTACCGCGTGTGCTGGTGGTCGTCGACCGGGGTGTCGTGGACGCCCGACCGGACCTGCTTCCTGCCGTTGCTACCTATCTGCAAGGGTGCACTCACCTCTGCCGTCCGGTAGCCGAACCGGTGATAGTCCCCGGCGGGGAACGCACCAAGAACGGCTGGAACGTGGTGCAGAACCTGATGGCCGTCATCGGGACGAACCACCTCTGCCGGCACAGCATGGTGATCGCCATCGGCGGCGGCAGCATGCTGGACATGACCGGGTTCGCCGCCTCGCTGGCGCACCGCGGCGTACGCCTGATCCGGGTGCCGACCACCACGCTGGCGCAGTGCGATGGCGCCGTCGGCGTCAAGAATGGCATGGACGAGCACGGCATGAAGAATTTTGTCGGCACCTTCGCGCCGCCGTTCGGCGTTTTAGTGGACTTCGATTTCCTGGAATCGCTGGAGGACCGCTACTGGAAAGGCGGCATCGCCGAGGCCTTCAAGGTGGCCATGATCAAGGATCCCGCCTTCTTCGAGCAGCTCTGCGCGGGGGCGGCCGCGCTTGGCAGGCGCGATGCCACCCTGATCGAGACCGTCGTGCAGCAGGCGGCCCTACTGCACCTCAAGCACATCCGTTCCTCCGGCGACCCCTTTGAATTCGGCACCGCCCGCCCGCTGGACTTCGGCCACTGGGCCGCGCACAAGCTCGAGATTCTTTCGAACTATGTCCTCAGCCACGGCGAGGCGGTTGCCATCGGCCTGGCGTTGGATACCTGTTACGCAGCGGCAACGGGATTGCTGACCGTTGCCGAACGCGACCGGACACTCGAAGCCATGGCGGCCATCGGCCTGCCGCTCTGGTCCCCGGCACTGGAGTTGCGTACCGACGACGGCAGACTGGTCGTCCTGAAGGGGCTGGACGAGTTCCGCGAGCATCTCGGCGGGGAATTGACCGTGACGCTCCCGGACGGCATCGGCAAGGGACTGGAAGTACACGCCATGGACCATGCCAGAATCATCGAATCAATCGCCTTCCTCAAGGACTGGGCGCCATCTCAGGACAAGGGTTAACGCCATGCGCATCGCCCAACACCCTGCCGCCCATCTGACCTACTGCCTGAATGTGCACCCGGGCGAGACCTGGGCGGAAAACTTTGCGGCGATCAAGACCCATGCGCTGGCCGTGCGGGCGATCGTCGCCCCCGGCATGCCTTTCGGACTCGGCCTGCGACTCAGCCGCCAGGCGGCGGAAAACCTGATTGACATGGACGCACGTGCCACCTTCAAGCAGTTCCTAGCGGCAAACAATCTTTATGCCTTCACGATCAACGGCTTCCCCTACGGGGCGTTCCACGGTACCCGCGTCAAGGAGGCGGTCTACCAGCCCGACTGGCGGGCGCGCGAGCGCGTGGACTATACGCTCATGCTCGCCGATATCCTGGCGGACCTCCTGCCCGAAGGCGTGCCGGGCAGCATCAGTACCGTCCCCGGTGCCTACCGCGCCGCCGTCACCGATGACCGCGACCGCGCGGTCATGGCCGCCGCGCTGGGCGAGGTGGCCGTGGCACTGGAACGGCTGTCGCGGGAGCGTGGCCGCGAGATCTGCCTGGGACTGGAACCCGAGCCGGACTGCCTGATCGAGACCACGGAGGAAATGATCGCGTTCATGGAGAAGGACATGACCGCCGCCGCGCTGCCCGTGGTTTGCCGTGAGCTGGGTATCGCCAAACCACAGGCGGAAGCGGTCATTCGCCGCCGTATCGGCCTGTGCCTCGATACCTGCCACTCGGCCATGCAGTTCGAGACGCCGTCCGATGCGCTGCGCAAGGCGATCGCCGCCGGCGTCAACGTCTGCAAGATACAGGTCAGCGCCGCCCTGACGGCGATGGATCCACCGGTCACGGCGACGCAACTGGCGGCGTTCGACGATAACGTCTACCTGCACCAGGTGCGGATCCGCGACGCCAATGGCCACGTCAGCCGCTTCCCGGATCTCCAGCCAGCACTGGCGCAGCGAGCACGGGACGCTGGCGTAAAAGTCCCGCGCGAGTGGCGCATCCACTGCCACGTGCCGCTCGACTACACCGGCGATGGCACGCTCGGCACGACCGCGGGCGACCTGACGCCCGCCTTCTTTGCGCAGGCCATGAATTCCGGTATTGCACATCTGGAGATCGAGACGTATACATTCGGCGTGCTCCCAGCGTCCTTGCGGGCTGTCGGGATCACAAGCAGCATCGCCAACGAATTCACATGGGTACAGGGGAGACTGCAGACC
>CAZZBA010000159.1:7328-8893 GCA_964652765.1 uncultured Victivallales bacterium
ATTCAACCTTGAACGAAAGATCGACAGTATGAGCGAAAAACAGCAGGTGACACCGGGACGGATCATGGATATGGCCTCGGCCTACTTCGAATCGGCAGCACTGTTTGCCGCTTCCGACCTGGGCGTGTTCAGGCAGCTTGCCGGCAGTGCCGGGACCTCGCTCGAGACGCTGGCCGACGCCCTGAAGCTTGATCCCCACGGGCTGCGGCTGCTGCTGGATGCCTGCGTCGCCATCGGACTGCTGGCCAAGAACGACGACGGTCAATACCGCAATGCTCCCGACACCGAGGCGTTTCTTGTGCCCGGCAAACGCGGCGATCTCAGCCAGGCCATCCGATACAACCGCGACGTCTACGACGCCTGGGGTAAACTGGCCGAACTCGCGCGTACCGGCAAGCCGGTTGAGAGCCCGGAACTGCATCTGGGCGACGACCCGGCCCGTACGCGCGATTTCGTGCTGGCGATGCATGGCCGCGCGCTGGCGATGGGTCCGCTGGTGATCCCGTCGCTCGACCTGGCCGGCCGCGGGCGGCTGCTAGACGCCGGTGGCGGCCCAGGCACCTTCGCCGTGCTGGCGGCACAAGCGAATCCCGGCCTGCATTGCACCGTGCTCGACCTGCCCGAAGTGGCCGCCATCGCCGGCGAGCTGATCAAGCAGCAGGGGATGAGCGAGCGCGTCGACACCCTGCCCGGCGATTACCACACCACCCCCTTCCCCAGCGGCATGGATGCCATCAACTTCCTCGGCGTCCTGCACCAGGAATCGCCCGCCAGCATCCAGGACCTGTTCAAGCGCGCCTATACCGCACTCAAGCCCGGCGGTGTCGTGCATGTGCTCGACATGATGACCGACGCCTCGCACACGCAGCCGCGTTTTTCCGCCATGTTCGCTGTCAACATGGCCCTGACCACCGACAACGGCTGGGTCTTCTCCGACCGCGAAGTCGAGCAATGGCTGCGCGAGGCCGGCTTCGCGCGCATCGAGACCCGCCCCCTCCCCCCGCCAGCCCCCCACTGGCTGGCCCGCGCCTACCGCACGGCATAAACGCATGGAAAACACACCATCCATAGCCCCACGGCACGCCGTGGGGCATGCCGTGGGGCCGCGCAAGAACCTGCGCATGCAGGGCTGGGATTTCACCAGCCCCGGCTGGTACTTCCTGACACTCTGCACCAAACACATGCACCCGGCCTTCGGTACCGTCGTGAACGGCCACATGGTGCTCAACGAGGCCGGCCGTACCGCCGACCAATGCTGGCGGGCCATCCCGGAGCATTTCCCGCGCGCGGTGCTGCACGAGCACGTCGTGATGCCCAACCACGTGCACGGCCTGCTGCAACTCATCCATAGCCCCACGGCATGCCGTGGTGGCATGGAAGCGTTCGCCAAACCCGTCGCCGGTTCCGTGCCCACCATCATGCGTTCATACAAGGCCGCCGTGTCCCGGGCGCTGGGCGAAAGTGTCTGGCAGGGGCGCTTCTACGAGGTGCGCGCCCGCGACGATGCCGCCCGCGCGAATATCCAGCGCTATATCCGCGAGAACCCGCGCAACTACGACGCCGTG
>CAZZBA010000160.1:0-8886 GCA_964652765.1 uncultured Victivallales bacterium
CATGTTCCGCAAGGCCGGAGAGAACGGCGTGCCCGTGACGCATCCAACAGGTCTGCACACCTACGCCGGGGATCGCGTCATGCCGCACGAACTGCATCAGTACAAGGGGCACGCCGGGAAGCAGACGGAAAACCGCTACAGTCATTGGATTTGGCGGCAGTACGCGAGCAGCGTTTGGGACGACATTCGCATCGACCGAGTGTTGCCGTACAAAGAGAGCAAGGACGTTGACGACGAGCGCCACGTCCACCCGCTTCAGCTCGACGTGATCGAGCGGGCCGTTGTCATGTGGTCCAATCCCGGCGAGGTCGTGTTGACCCCGTTCATGGGCGTTGGATCGGAGGTCTACGGCGCCGTCATCAACGGCCGGCGCGCCATAGGCGCGGAACTCAAGGCCAGCTACTACCGGCAGGCCGTACGCAACTGCGCGGCGGCAGCTACGGCGCAAGAGCAGGCAGAGGCGCCGTTGCTGGAGGGCGCGGCCAATCCATGAAACAAGCCCCGACATTCGAGACGCAGCCAGACCTATTCCGCCCGATCATCGGCCAGGTAGTCCCCAAGCTGCGCGCCATGGCGGCCGTTTTCGTCACGGAGCAACCCATGGCCAGGAAGGCGGACCCCGAGACGAGCCAGCGGGCCGGGGCGCTTCATCCAGTTAGGCGCGGGACGGATCGCGGGCGCGTTCTGCTCGCCCATGCCCAGTACCCAACGGGCATGACGGATTTCGAGTTGGCGGACGTGCTCGGGCTCCAGCAGACGAGCGCCGGCAAGCGGAGGCTGGAGTTGCAACGGGCCATCCCGCCCTATGTGAAGGCGACCTACATTGTGCGGTCGGCGCCTTCTGGCAGTCCAGCTACGGTTTACATCATCACGGAGGCCGGCAAGGAGATGGCGCGGATACTGGAGGAGACGCGATGAGCGACACGCCACGGACGGACGAGGCTTGGTCGGTAGGAAATGTCGAGGCTTACGAAACCGGATGCACAATCGAGCGCGAGCTTGCCGCCACTATCACGGCATTATCGGTTGTAACGGAGGATCGTGACCGGCTCGCGCAATACCACGGTGGACACATGCCGACATGCCGAGGCGTGGATGACGCCAACGGGCGATGCGACTGCGGGTATCTCCAAGGCGACGCGTACCGCGATATGGTTATGACCATCGACGAATTAAATAGGGTTGTTGAGAGACTCGCTGCAGCGCTCGATACCGCCAACAAGGAGCGTGACGAGGCGCGGGCAGAACTGCGCGAGGAACGCGAGGACCGACGCACGGATCAGGAGACGGCGCGGGCGTACCGGGATGAGGCCGAAAAGGCGCGGGCAGAGCGCGACCGGCTGCGGGACGCGATGGCGTTCATTCGCGACCACGGCGGGACTCACACGGACGAGGGCTTTTCAACTACCGGCTCGTGGTGCGCGGAACAGGCGCGGTCGGCGTTGATTGAGGCAGACGCGGCGAAGGGCGGTGGCGCGTGAGCGATTACGTCTTCAGCATCCCCGGCATTCCGAAGGGTCAAGCCCGCCCGCGCTTTGCCCGCATGGGTAAGTTTGTGCGGACCTACGATCCGACTGACAGCGTGGATTGGAAATCGAAGGTGGCCGTATTTGCTAGGCAGGCTGGGGTTCAGCCTATGTCGGGGTTAGTGTCGATTGTGGTGACGGCGTATTTGCCCAGGCCGAAGCGACTCATGCGTAAGCGCGACCCCGAGGGCTGCGTGTGGGCTGGATGCAAGCCCGATGCCGACAACCTACTCAAGGGCGTGCAGGACGCCTTGACGGGTATTGCCTACGCCGACGATTCGGCTATCGTTTCCGCCAAGGTGGAGAAACTGTACCACTCGAAGGCTGGCGTTCCGAAAACCGTTGTTGAGCTTTGCGAGATGAGCGCGGAAGCATCGGTTGATGAACTGAAGGTGAAGCCATGAAAGTATGCAGCGAATGCGGCGGCTGCGTGTCGTTGTACGTTGACGGCGCGACGGGCAAGCCTAACGGGTGGTACTGCCGCGAGTGCATCAAGAAGTACGCCGATGACGAGGTTGAGCAGCTTGACGGCGAGTACGACGAGTTGAGCATGGAGCGCATGGCTTTGATTGAGAAAGGGCAAGGCGCATGACCAGAGGCATGAGCGACGAGACATGGACGCCATCTAGGCAATGGATGCATCCGATAACTCCCCATGATGCGGCTATTAGGCTAGGCATGGCTTGCGCGGCACTAGACAAGATTGCTAGATATACTGAGTCGGATGAAGCGAAGTACGGAAGCCCCGGCGACTTTGCCAAGACTGCGCTGGAGATTGTTATGGTGCATACATCGACAGCCGAAAGGAGATTAGAGCCATGACCAGACGCACGCCAGAGCAGGAAATCGCGTGGCTCACGGGCAAGATACAGGCAATCGAAAGCGAGATCAACGCGGCGCCACGCATCACGGTTGCCGTCGCCAATCGCGCGGCGAAGGGCATACGCATGGAGCGCAGCAGGGCGCGGTTGATCGCTAAACTCAAGGGCAACGCACAACCATGAAACCGCTCTCGCACACGTTCCGAGGCAGGCGCGCCGAAAGAGTGCGCGATGTCGCACAGGCGCAGGGCGTCACCTATGCCAGCCTCATCAACGCCTGCGTCGATCAGGCGCTAGGCGCTCAAGGCCCGCTATCGCTCGACCCGTGGACCGGCGACAAGGCGGAAGGCATACGCGAGTCTGACGGGGAATTGGATCGCGACGCGGCGGGATGCGACGAGGAAGGGGCAAAGGCGTGACTGATTACAAGGCGTTTCTCGACGGCAAATCGCAGCTTGGCGGCATGAGTGGATTCGAGCCGGTGTGGATGCCGGATTGCCTTTTCGACTTTCAGCAGCACGGGACTGGATGGGCTATCCGAAAAGGCAAAGCCGCGCTCCTGTTCGACTGCGGCCTAGGCAAGACATTGATGCAGCTTGTGTGGTCTGAGAACATCATTCGCAAGACAAACAAGCGCGTTCTGATTCTCGCGCCGTTGGCCGTTGGCGCCCAGACGGTACGCGAGGGAGAGAAGTTTGGCGTCGAGTGCACGCACGTCCGCGACGGCGTGTTGCCAGGCGGCAAGAAGCTGATCGTCACGAACTACGAGAAACTGCACTTGTTCGACCCGTCCGACTTCGCTGGGTGCGTGTGTGACGAGAGCAGCATCCTCAAGCACTTCACCGGGGCAACACAGAAGCATGTTACGCGGTTCATGTGCAAGCTCCCGTACAGGCTGCTGTGCACTGCGACGGCCGCGCCGAATGACTACATCGAACTCGGGACGAGCAGCGAGGCGCTTGGAGAGTTGACCTATTCGGACATGCTGACGCGCTTTTTTCGGCAGCTGGACGACAAGGGCCAGAAGCAGGAAGCCAAGAAGCAGGCGCAAGACGAGCGGGCGGCAAAGCATTTTGCGCGGTTGGCGTTTCGCGTGTCGCAGACAATTGCCCAGTGGCGCTTGAAGCATCACGCCGTTACGCCGTTCTGGCGGTGGGTGTGCTCGTGGGCGATGGCGTGCCGGCAGCCGTCCGATCTTGGCTACAACACGCCGGGGTTTGTGCTGCCCGAACTTATCAAGCGGGATCATGTCATCATGCCGAGCACTCCACCGGACGGGATGTTGTTCACGCTGCCAGCGTTCGGCTTGCGAGAGGAACGGGATGAACGGCGGCGCACCATGACGGAGCGTTGTGACTTCGTGGCGTCTCTCGTGCATCATGACAAGCCGGCCGTTGTGTGGGTTCACATGAACGCGGAGGGCGATAGGCTCGCCAAGGAGATAAGCGGCGCGCGGCAGATCAAGGCGGCAACACCGGAAGATGAGCGCGAGGAAATCTATGCGGACTTCGCGGCGGGCAAGTTGCGAGTACTCGTCATCAAGCCAAAGATCGGAGCGTGGGGGCTCAACTGGCAACACTGCGCGCACGTCGTCACGTTCGCCTCTCACTCATACGAGCAATACTATCAGAGCATCCGGCGTTGCTGGCGATTCGGCCAGAAAAACCCGGTGCGGCTGGACGTTGTGGCGACGGAAGGCGAGCGCGGGGTGAGGGACAACATGGACCGCAAGGCCCAGCAAGCGGAGGCGATGTTTACCGAGTTGGTCAAGAACATGAACGCGGCGCAGCAGATCGTGCAGGCAAAGACGGACACCACGAATCAGGAGTTACCATCATGGGCGTGAAAGAACAGACCATCACCGACCGATACGCGCTGTACTGCGGAGACTGCATCGACGTGATGGCGGGGCTGAAGCCGGAGTCAATCGGGCTGTCCATCTACTCGCCGCCGTTTGCAGGACTTTACCAGTACAGCAGCGACCCGCGCGATATGTCCAACTGCGTGAACTATGAGGAGTTCATGGACCACTATCGTTTCTGCATCGAAGCGATTTACCGCGTCACGATGCCTGGGCGCATGACCGCCGTACACTGCATGGACATCCCGAGCGGAAACAGCGGATGCGACACGATTGATGACTTTCCCGGCGACATCATTCGGGAGCATCGCAAGTGCCGGGATCCTAAGTGCAAGGCGTCGGAATTCGACAAGGACCGGGGCCGCTGCGGTCATGGATGGTTCAAACAGGTGGCCCGCTACCACGTCTGGAAAGAGCCTTTGACGATCCGCAACCGCACGATGATGAAGTCATTGTCTCACAAATGCCTGACGTTGGACTCGACCAAATGCAGCATGGCGAATGCGGATTACCTGTTGATCTTCCGGCGATCCGGCGACAACGCGGTTCCGGTGGCGCACCCCAACGGGCTGTTGAGTTACGCGGGCTCGCGGCCGGTTCCGGGGGACGTTCTGCCGTATCGCGGATGGACGGGGAGCCAACTGGAAAACCGCTACAGTCAATGGGTGTGGCGACAGTACGCCAGCGCGTTTTGGGATGACGTTCGACTTGACCGGACGTTGCCGCACCGAGAGGGCAAGGACGTTGACGACGAGCGCCACGTCCACCCGCTTCAGCTCGACGTGATCGAGCGGGCCGTTGTCATGTGGTCCAATCCCGGCGAGGTCGTGTTGACCCCGTTCATGGGCGTTGGATCGGAGGTCTACGGCGCCGTCATCAACGGCCGGCGCGCCATAGGCGCGGAACTCAAGGCCAGCTACTACCGGCAGGCCGTACGCAACTGCGCGGCGGCAGCTACGGCGCAAGAGCAGGCAGAGGCGCCGTTGCTGGAGGGCGCGGCCAATCCATGAAACAAGCCCCGACATTCGAGACGCAGCCAGACCTATTCCGCCCGATCATCGGCCAGGTAGTCCCCAAGCTGCGCGCCATGGCGGCCGTTTTCGTCACGGAGCAACCCATGGCCAGGAAGGCGGACCCCGAGACGAGCCAGCGGGCCGGGGCGCTTCATCCAGTTAGGCGCGGGACGGATCGCGGGCGCGTTCTGCTCGCCCATGCCCAGTACCCAACGGGCATGACGGATTTCGAGTTGGCGGACGTGCTCGGGCTCCAGCAGACGAGCGCCGGCAAGCGGAGGCTGGAGTTGCAACGGGCCATCCCGCCCTATGTGAAGGCGACCTACATTGTGCGGTCGGCGCCTTCTGGCAGTCCAGCTACGGTTTACATCATCACGGAGGCCGGCAAGGAGATGGCGCGGATACTGGAGGAGACGCGATGAGCGACACGCCACGGACGGACGAGGCTTGGTCGGTAGGAAATGTCGAGGCTTACGAAACCGGATGCACAATCGAGCGCGAGCTTGCCGCCACTATCACGGCATTATCGGTTGTAACGGAGGATCGTGACCGGCTCGCGCAATACCACGGTGGACACATGCCGACATGCCGAGGCGTGGATGACGCCAACGGGCGATGCGACTGCGGGTATCTCCAAGGCGACGCGTACCGCGATATGGTTATGACCATCGACGAATTAAATAGGGTTGTTGAGAGACTCGCTGCAGCGCTCGATACCGCCAACAAGGAGCGTGACGAGGCGCGGGCAGAACTGCGCGAGGAACGCGAGGACCGACGCACGGATCAGGAGACGGCGCGGGCGTACCGGGATGAGGCCGAAAAGGCGCGGGCAGAGCGCGACCGGCTGCGGGACGCGATGGCGTTCATTCGCGACCACGGCGGGACTCACACGGACGAGGGCTTTTCAACTACCGGCTCGTGGTGCGCGGAACAGGCGCGGTCGGCGTTGATTGAGGCAGACGCGGCGAAGGGCGGTGGCGCGTGATTCATTCAGCATTGGCTATAGCCGACGTTCTGGCAGAGCGCGAGCGGCAGGACGTTAAGTGGGGCGAGCAGAACCACGACCCGGCGCGATGGTTGATGATCCTTGGAGAGGAGTACGGAGAGGCGTGCAAGGCGGGATGCGATCTCACTTGGCCGAATCCTCAGAAACCACGTTGCATGGTTGCCGAGTTCCGTGCCGAGTTGGTGCAGGTCGCTGCGGTAGCAGTCGCCATGATCGAGTGCATCGACCGCAACAGCAAGAAGGGCGGTGGCGCGTGAGCACTCGCGGCTGGCGCCAGTGGGGCGGGGCCACGCGGAAGGCCTCCGGCAACAAGTACAGCGCAAAGCGGGCTACATCCACGCTCCCCGAGCTGGCGGGCCGCTCGTTCCACTCGCAACTGGAGCGGGACCGCGCGGGGGAGCTGGTCTTGTTGGCCCGCGCTGGGTACGTCCGTGACCTGGAGTTTCAGCCGCGGGTGCTACTGACCAAAGCGGAGATCAGCTACCACGCCGACTTCAGCTACCGGGAGCGGGACACCCGCGGCGATTGGCGCCAGGTCTGGGAGGAAGCGAAGGGCATGGAGGGCGAGCGGTGGCGGATCGTGCGGAATCTATGGCGGTTCTACGGGCCGGGGACGCTGCATGTGACGAAGCGGAGCGGTGGCAAGATCGTCGTGTCGGAGTCGATTGTGCCGGGGATCAGGATGCAAAGGAATGGAGCATGAACAAGACTAAGATACCGTGGGCGGACTATACCTGGAATCCGATTGTCGGGTGCTCCCCGGCATCGGAAGGGTGCGCCAACTGCTACGCATCAGCGATCAGCAAGCGGTTTCACCTGCCGTGGGGATCGGCGCAATTCATGCCGGAACGGATGCACCAACCGGAGCGAGAGAAGAAGCCCTCGCGCATTTTCGTGTGCAGCATGAGCGACTTCTACCACGAGACGGTAGACGACGTGACAAGATCCGCCGTTATGGAGATCATCGGAGCGTGCCCGTGGCATACATTCATCATCCTGACGAAGCGCCCCGAGCGCATCCCGCTCAATGCCCCGTGGCTCCCGAACATCTGGCTCGGTGTCACGGCAGAGAATCAGGGGCGATATGACCGGAGATGGGAAACGCTGCTTTGTCGCACGCTGGATGCAGAGCCCGCCGTCAAGTTCGTCAGCGTCGAGCCGATGTTGACCCCTGTATCTGTGGTCAAGGGATGGTCCAAGGATGCCCAGCCGGACTGGGTGATAGCCGGACCTGAGACAGGCCCTAAGGCTCGCCCATGCGCGTCGGCGTGGATTGACAACCTATCCGCCGAGTCTCCCTGCTTCTTCGACAAAAGCGCCGTTTGGACACGGCGGGAATATCCGAATGTCCGAAAATGAACAAACGCGGCAGGATGGCCCAAGGAAGCCCGATCGCCGTCCGGGTGGTATCCCGGCATGGTTGGCGTGTGGATCGTGGCGCGTGGCAAGCCGCCCGTGACGGCTGGGGCATCGAGACGGCATAGAACGGAGGACGATATGGCATACGAGAAGAAACCCATGACCGGGGCGCTGTTCGCGACGCGGGAGAAGGACCGGAAGCCGGGATACCCGGAGGCGACCGGGAGTTTCCTGTTCAACTGCGCGTGCGGGCGCTGCACGGATGTCCAGTTGGCCGCGCTCGACAAGGTGGCCAAGCGCGGGCTGAAGTACCAGAAGCTCGAAGAACGCAAGGGGCAGTCCAAGCCGGCGGATCCCGACAATGCGCCTCGTCCAGGTCCGGGGGTGAAGGCACCGGAGCAGCGGGCGTTTGTGGACACTGAGCCACCTGGGCCGGTCGGCGAGACGCCGGAAGCCGGGGACGATCTGCCGTTCTGATCGCAACGCTTGACAGGGGGTGGGAAATGGGTAGAGTTCCAACATCGTCTATGGGCGATCCGGGTGACGCCGGCAGAAATCAAGGGGCCGTAATGAATCTTCTCGTTCCGTTGGTGGGGTCCATGGCGCGGTTCGGATCATGCGCGCAAGGCGCAGTCCCCTTGGCCGCTCGTCAGCCCTCTGGACCTCGCCAACGGGCCGGGAGGATGGCACGATGAAATGCCCGTCCTTCCCGCTGTACGTCAACAACTGGCTCGCCAGCCGTCGCATATCGACCATGAAACCGGAGCAGGAGGGCGCGTACCTTCGCCTGCTGTGCTTCGCGTGGCAGGAGGACGATTGCGGTTTGCCTAACGACCCGTCCGAACTGGCGGCCCTGTCCCGCCTCGGCGATCGGTGGCCCGAACTGTGCGGACCCATACTCAAGTGCTTCCACAAGCGCGGCGGAAGGCTTTACAACGAGAGGCTTTGCGCGTGCCACAAGGAGGCCATGGAATACCGAGAACACCAGCGGGAAAAGGGGTTGAGGTCCGGTAAAGCCAGACGCCAACAAGCCTTGAACCGTGGTTCAACCGTGGTTCAACCCAAGTTGAACTCTGAGTCTGAGTCTGAGTCTGAGTCTGAGTCTGAGTCTGAGTTTGAGTCTGTTGTACGGATATCCGGAGGAGCACCCGCGCAACAGGATTGGAGCTTGGAAGACTGCCAGAAGGCTGCGGCAACGATCGTCGCACCCGCCGCCATGGTCGAGGCGTTCTGGTGTCACTACGCGGCTGTTGGGTGGATCGACGCCGCCAGCAGGAGGATCAAGCACCTTGGGGCGGCG
>CAZZBA010000161.1:0-8876 GCA_964652765.1 uncultured Victivallales bacterium
GTAGGCTGCCCGGCACTTTCCTCGCATCATCTTTTTCCATGCGCAGAAGCATCTCGCAAATCAACAGTAATAGCAATATTTATCTGCCGACTCTATAACACAGCATAGAACAAAAAGGCTTTATTGCGGCGAAAGAATAGCGTAAATGCGACACGGGAAGTCGTGCGCAACCTGAGGATGAGCGGTTCAAGAGGGCTCCGATACAGATTATAATGTGATGTGAGAACTATAATCTAGCAACTTGGTTCCACTATCCATATGATAACGGTCCTGTGATCATTCCGGCGATGGGAACTCTTGTTCGCCTCGAAAACGAGCTCCTATGGAAAAAGCAATTTCTTGTCAGTGTCAAAAGCAAGGAAGTGGAAATCACTCTCCTTCAGGCCTTTAGAGATCAAAACCCTGCGCTTTGCGATGTGATGCGATTACAGATTGTCTCTGTCGCGACAGGTCGGTGTTGCGGTCGGAATTATACGGATTGTTGTTTGTGGCTGATGCAGCAATACTTGTCCTGGTCAAGTATGGTTGGGCTGGTAGATTCTGATAAAGGACATGACCGAGTATGAAGCAATATCTGAAAAGTATTATGTGTTTTGTTCTGCTGGTTTCTGGAAACCTCTGTGCGGGAGCTGAAGGGGCAAGACTTGCCCGCTATTACTCTGAAGGCATGGTTCTGCAGAGGGAGAAGCCGGTACTCATCAAGGGATTTGCACCGGAGGGAACGAAGCTAACGGTCAGCTTCGCGGATCAGAAGAAGGAATGCTCTGCGGATAAATACGGCTGTTGGGACGTGACGTTGGACCCGATGCCAGCAAACTCGCAGGGTCAGACGCTCGCCGTCACTGCATCAATCGGCAATCATCAATCGGCAATCTCCAATGTCCTCGTGGGCGACGTATTCCTGTTCGCGAGACAGACTTCCATTGATGTATCGCTGGGTAGGGATGAGTCGGGTAAGTCTGCTGCATCAAAAGCAGGCTCCGCTGTATTTCGTGTGATTCGTATCAAGACCGTACCGATCGAGGAGCCGCAGCGTGACCTTCCCGCGGATTCGACATCAGGCTGGGCTGCTGTCAACGAGCAGGAGTCACTCAAGATGAGCGGGGCCGCTTTCTATCTGGCAGAGGGACTTGAAAAGGATTCCAAGGTCCCTGTGGGGATCGTGGATCTCAACATGGGGCACTATTTCCCGATTGCCTGGATGAGTCGTGAAGATCTGCTTGATACGGGCAAGGTCATGTCCAAAGGAACCGGTAAGGAGCTCTATCAGTCAGACAATGCGGTGGACTCGCAGGTAAAGCAGCAAACGCAGGATCTCCATACTTACAGGAGCGGGAAGCTACAGGCGGATATCGAGGCTCATTACGCGATAATGCTGGCGGAAGCCAAGGTAAAGGGCATGCCTGTTCCCAGGAAGCCAGTTGAACCGCCCGACCCGCTTCAGGATCCAAGGTTTCCTGCCGCCGGCTACAATTCCGTGATTAATCCGCTTCGAGGCATGGCTTTCAAAGCCGTCTTGCTACAGTTGGGTAATGATTATCCGTATGTTATGTACCAGAAGATAGCCCGGGACGGTAATGCCACTAGCAGAGCGCATCTGGGCTGGGCTTGGAAGCATAACTATGATGTTCGCAAATGGTGTATTTATCTTGAACCATGGACAATTCCAAGGGTGGTTCCCCAATGGCGGCAATATTTTAAAGACAAGGACCTGCCTTTCGGACTGATTGTGCCGCCGGGATCTGATCTTGGCACGCAGGGCGATCACCACACTGCAGTGCGCGATCTGCAGCGCAAGGTGGCCGCAGTGAACAGCGGGGTTGGTCTTATTGTCCCCGGTACTGAGCACGTGCCTTTCAGTGCACAGCCTGCGGATGAAAAGCTGCTTGGGGAGCGGGCAATGAGCTGGGTGCGCGGCGCCGCATGCGGCATGGAAGGCGTGGCGTCCAGCGGCCCTTTGTTTGAGCGTCTTGAGACCGACGATGCGAAGGCGACTGTTTTCTTCAAGAAAGGAACCGCAGATGGCTTAAAGGCTAACTCCGGAGCTCTGGATTGCTTCGAGGCCGCCGGAGCCGATGCGGTCTACTATCCTTCCAAGGCGACAATAGACGGCTCGGCAGTTACAATTGGCAGCGATAAGGTGAACCGGATTGTCAACGTCCGTTACAACTGGAACAAGAAACCTGACCAGGGCCTCCAGAATGGTGCCGGATTGCCTGCTGTTCCGTTCAGGACGGATGAATACGCATATCCAGTGACCATCGGACACTCCGAAACCGATCTGCCTGAGGAATTCTCCACTCCTGCAAGGGACTGGAAAGACGCTGATGTAGCGATCATCAGCGGCTCGTTTGCGCCCGGAAACTGGCATAATGGCGAAGGTTGGCTTGGTTCCTGTGGCGTCTTGACGGCGCCATTCGGACCGAACATGGGCGTCCTGCATGTTCTCAAGGGATCCCCGGCCGATGGCAGGATCATGGTTGGCGACCTCATCTATGATGTTAATGGCATGCTGCTTGGGGACGACCCGCTGAGAATGGTGGCTGATGCCATAACTCTCGCCGAGAGCGAAGCTGGCATGGGCGATATCGCCTTCGGCCTGCGTCGTAACGGCAAGAACATGAATGTCGGCCTCAAACTGGAGGTGCTGGGCACTTACAGCGCAACGTCTCCCTACGACTGCCCCAAGACCGATAGGATCGTGGCCAACATGGAAAGTTTCCTCGCTGACCGCGGCGGCGTGATGCAGGCTCACAACGTATTTCAGAATTGTGAGGCGCTCTTTCTGCAGGGCGCCGGCACACCGAAATACCTGGGACTGGTGCGGCGGCATGTTTACGACAGGATGAACCGCGTGGATATAACCAAGCGACTTGATCCGATGACAGGGCCATTTCCGCAGAATTGGATCCCGGCCTACGATGCGCTCCTCATGAGTGAGTATTATCTGGCGACAGGAGACCGGAATGTCCTGCCTTTCCTGAAGTGGTGCTGTGACTACCTTGCAATGACACAGAACAAAGTGGAGGCGGGGGCAGCTACGCCATGGCCCACGGCGCTTGCCGGACAGGCTGGCGGCTGGCGGCACAACTTCTATGGCGGACAGGCCTACGGGATGCTTCCGAACATTGGCTTGCCGGCTCTGCTCGGATTCCGCTTCGCGATGGAGGCGGGGGTGGATGTTGACCGTGAGACGTACAAGCGTGGCCTCGATTACTTCATCCATAACGGAGTGAGGGTCGGCAGCGTGTTTTATGGTCACATCACCAAGCCCGTAACAGTACCGCAGCCGATAGACGGCGAACAGTTGAGGAAGGGGACGCTCTCGTCAAGCAATGGCGCAAAGTCGCTGGCGGCGATCCTCTTCAAGCTGGAAGGTGACCTGCCGACTGCTCATTTGAACTCTTTCGTCTCAGCGCATTCATACAATAATTGCCATGAGGCCCATGGCGGCAATTTCTGGGGCAATGCATGGACGGGACTTGGCGCATACGCGCATAGCAAAGAGGCATTCATGCAGTTCATGCAGGGGAACGCGTGGTATCGCGATCTGCACCGCATGTATAACCACAGCTACCACCAAGGGTCCGCCGGCATCGGCGGTGGACAGTATCTGGCGTATGTGCTGCCCCGCCACAGGCTGCGTATCCTGGGTGCGCCGGAATCGGTCTTCGCCGGGTACCCGAAAGAATTCCTCAGGCCGGCATTGGAAGCGCATCGCCAGCGCGACTATGCACGCTGCGCAGCGCTGGTCGATGAACTCATGGCATCCACCGTATTGAGTACTGAGGACAAAGCAAAGGCTGAGCAGCTGCGGCGTGTTGCGCTGGAGTTGATCGCGAGCATCCCGCTGGATCTGGACAAGGTTGAGGGGCTTATCAAAGAGGGGAAGCTCTATGAAGCCGGTCTTGATCTGCCTCAGCTTGAGGGGGTTGTGGCCGCTGGTGATGTGCGACTGGCTGCTATTCAGCAGACGCTCAAAGCCACCGATATGAAGGAGGCGATCGCCAAGGACAAGGTCAGGTATGCCGCCGCCATGAAAGCGCTGGAGTTCGACATATCCATGCCGAAGCCATCCACGGATGATGAGTCCAAATGGACTTGCCTGACACCTCAAAATGGAACGGTAAGAACCGTTTTTCGTCAGGAGCTCGGAGCGGTAAGTGCAGAGAATGCCACGAAATGGCGCATGATGGTTGTGGAATCCGTTGCAACGGCTCCGAACGGATGGCATCAGGCAGCTTTCAATGACAGTTCCTGGACAGAGACGGATCTGCCCATATCCTGGCCTCTCAATCATACAGCGCTGTTTCGCGCGACATTCGATGTTGATGACAAGAAAGACATCGCTGCGCTCCGAATCAGGGTGAATACCTACAGGCAGCAGAATATGCAGGTGTTTATCAACGGCAAACTTGTCGCCAAGGTTAACGAGGCAAGCAATAACGACGACCTTACCGCAATGCTTACCGAGCAGGCTGTGAAGGAGCTCAAGGTCGGCAGGAACACTATTGCCGTCACAACACTGAACAACTGGCGCTGGGGATCGTATATGTCCGGCATGGAAACGGATGAGGCCAACAGTGTGCGAAACAATGGATTTACATTGCTGCTGGACGCGCGCAAGAAGTAATATGTGATCCTTGATCAGTATACAAGTGTTCAGGTCTAGAGTTCGAAATTGCGGGGGATGGAAGGTGAAAGATAATATGCATAGGTATCATTGTGTTGCCGTCGGGATTATGATTGCTTGTCTTTCTGTGACCGCCTGGCTGGCCGGTGCGGCGACGCCGGATGCGGTGCAGGCAGCTGACCCTGTTGAGACTCAAGAGGAGCAGGATGCCCGCATGGGCTGGTGGCGGGAGGCACGCTTCGGCATGTTCATTCACTGGGGTGTTTATGCGGTGGCTGCCGGGGAGTGGAACGGGAAGCCAGTGGGCGGTATTGGCGAGTGGATCATGAACAAAGCCAAGATCCCGATTGCCGATTATGCGGAACTTGCTCAGAAGTTCAATCCCGAGAAGTACAACGCGGAAGCATGGGTTCTGGCGGCAAAGGATGCCGGGATGAAATACATCGTGATTACCACGAAGCATCATGACGGGTTTGCCATGTTCCAGACGGCGGCGAGTCCGTGGAACATCGTCGATGCGACGCCGTACAAGAGAGATCCGATCAAGGATCTCGCAGAAGCCTGTCGAAAGCACGGCATGAGGCTCGGGTTCTACTACTCGCAGAATCTGGATTGGACTCACCCTGGTGGCGGAGGGGGGGAGTGGGATCCGTCTCATAAGGGTGACCCGGACCAATATGTGAACAGGATTGTGCTGCCGCAGGTAAAGGAAATCCTCGGCAACTACGGAACCGTGGATGTCCTGTGGTGGGATATTCCGGGCGGTGTGATTAATAAGCCGCGGGCGGATCTCATTTATAAGGCGGTCAAGGAACTTCAGCCGAAGATAGTCATGAATAACCGTCTCGGGGGCGGATACCGGGGCGATACGGAAACCCCGGAACAGCATATCCCGCCGACGGGGTTCCCGGGACGCGACTGGGAAACCTGCATGACGATGAATGACACCTGGGGATTCAAGAAGAATGACGACAAGTGGAAGTCAACAACCACCCTTTTGCGCAATCTGTGCGATATAGCCAGCAAGGGGGGGAACTACCTGCTTAACGTGGGTCCCACGCCGGAAGGCGAGATACCGGCAGTCTCACTGGAGCGCCTGAAGGAGGTTGGCGAATGGATGAAGGGCAACGGTGAGTCCATTTACGGAACATCAGCCACCCCGTTTGGCAGGTCATTGAGTTGGGGTCGGGTGACTCTGAAGGGTGACACGCTTTATCTGCTCGTGTTTGATCTCCCTAAGGATCGTTTACTGGTTTTGCCTGAGTTGAAGGTGCCGGTGGAGAAGGCGTATATGCTAGCGGATATGGAAAAGAAGGCGTTGGCAGTTTCAATGCCAGATACCCAGACTGGCGTCACAGTAACAGTGCCGGAAGGCGTGGTCATGGATACCAGCGTGACGGTGGTGGCCGTGAAACTGGTCGGGAAAATGGAGTAGGAACCGCATCCTAATCTTCACCGGTGCAATCGATTACGATTAGGATTACGATTGAACAAAGAAAGGCAGAAAATGATAAGTGCAGAAAAACTAATTGTCGAGAAGGCCGAAGCTCTCGGGACCATTGGTGCAATCGGAAAAGGGGAGCGCGTTATCGGGGAAGGCAAGGAAGCGGTGCTATTCGAGTATCAGGGGGAGGGGTGCCTTACTCACTTCTGGTTTGGCGGCAACTTCAAGGGCGTGGAGAACACGCGCATCCGCTATTACGTCGATGGCGAGGCGACCGCCTCCATCGACATGGATCTCTACATGGGGCACGGAATCGGCTTCAACGAAAACCACGCGCCATGGGCCACGAAGCACGTTGGCAAGATAGGCAGACAGAACGGGATCTATAACAACTATCGCATCCCTTTCGGGAAAAGCGTTCGCATCACCGCGCAACGTTCCGCAGACGCCGAGGAGAATCCCCAGGTCTGGTGGATAATCCGTGGAGTGGAACACGGCCGAGCCGCTCTCGGCGGCGTGGGACTACCAAGGACAGCACGGCTGAAACTGATCCGCCACGAGAACTACGAGGCCCAGCCGCTCGAGGAGTTCGACCTGTGCAACGTGATCGGGCAGGGCGCTCTCTACCAGGTTACGATCGCTGCGCAGAGCGCCAGCCTTACGTATCTCGAAGCCTGCATGCGCGCGTATCTGGGAAAGGAAAAGACGCCGCTGCTGCTGTCATCCGGGCTCGAGGACTATTTCCTCGGAACCTATTATTTTGATACAGGAATCTTCCATGCCGATATCGCAGGCCTTACTCACTTCAACAGGAAGGAAGCCACCTTCTCGGCATACCGGTTTCACGACGACGATCCGGTATTCTTCAATGACGGACTGAGGCTCACATGCCGTTGCGGGGAGACCGAGCATGGCGAAACCGAGGGCCAGAATGCATATCAGAACCCGGAGAAGACGCGATTCACGACGTATGCCTGGGTTTATCAATGGTGAAATCATTGACGGCCCCGGCGTGGTGGTCAGACTGACCAAGGTCGACAACAATATCTGGGTTCTCTCCGGCGCGAATACCTACAGTGGGCCGATCACGGTGAGCGAGGGTACACTGGTGCTGGCTGGCAGCCCGTGCCTTTCGGACACGGCTCCCCTGATGATCGCCCTCAACAAGAAGGTCAAGCTCGACACAGGGGTGAAAGAAAAGGTTGGCTCGCTAGTCATCAATAGCGTGACGAAGAGCACTGGCACGTGGGGCAGGGTTGGAAATACGGAAGCTGAATTCAAGGACGCCGTTTTCGAGGGCGACGGTCTTCTCTACGTGGGCATCGACCCGCCGCTGCCGCCACCGGACGGATCGGTAAACTGTCTAAACATGTCCGTGTACCCCAGTGAGACGTCCATCCGCTCCAACTCGTTGAAGTACTCGGCAAAGATCCTCTTCACGGTCAGGTTCGGGAACTCTAGGCTGAACCGGTCACGGAAGGTCAGCGTCCCTCAATAGTTGGAGGTGACAAACGGGCGGTTATCTGTACAATGTGGTGCCGATAAGGCGGGGGGATGAGTAGATAAGCGAGTTGAAATGACGACATCGAAACAGCTTGTGGGTTATCGGCGAGAGCAGATAACTGTTGCCATGACGATACAAGCCAGTCCTTTGCTTCTCGAAGAGGCTAAAGCACGGGGTTGGCGCCTGGTTTACCTGTGGCATTGGAACAATATCCTTCCGGATCAAATCAAACTCCAAGGGGCGTTGATCAACGATCTTCCGGGATCCAAAGTAGTCCGCGACCTGCAAAAACGCGGATGCGCTTGTGTTCGCATTGGCGATGTACTTCACCCTGGTGACCATACATTGCTGCCAGTGCTGCCTGATATGGGGCAGGAGGGATGCGTTGCGGCTGAGCACTTTGCTGAACGCGGGTTCCGGCATGTGGCATTTTTTTTTTTTTTTTCGTGGAGTGACTTCCAGCAGATGTTTGAGGGATTCCGGCAACGGGCTGAAGAACTTGGCATGGTTTGTCATCTCTATCGTTTTGAGACAAAGCAACGCGAAAGTCCGGAGACAAGAAAGAAGCGGTTGCGGCAGGAGTTTTCCCACTGGTTGAAGGAGGTGCCCAAACCCGTCGGATTGCTCGCCTCATCAGCCTGGCATGCTGCTGTTCATTGCGTCGATATCAGTCTGGCAGGCTTGAGAATCCCTGAGGATGTCGCCGTATTATCACGGGGCGACAAACCGGATCTATGTCAAGGCTGTATTCCGACCATTTCCTCCCTTGAACTGGATGAAGAGGGGTGGCTGCATACGGCTTGTGATTGGCTACAGCGCTTGATGGATGGAGAGCCCGTTCCGTCTGAGCCGATCATGATTCCGCCAAAAGGCGTTATCGAGAGAGAGAGCACGGATGTGCTGGCGACATCGGATCGAATCGTGGCGGAGGCCTTGCGGTATATGTGGGATCACTTGAATCATGATTTTTCCGTCGAGCAGATTGCCGAGGCCGTGGGTTTGTCGGCCAGCCAACTGCAACGTCGTTTCCAGAAAGCGCTCGGACGCAGCGTCGTCCAGGAGCTGCTCCGCAAGCGTCTTGGTGAAGCCAAGCACCTCCTGCGGTCCACGGATCTGCCGATTGCCGATATTGCGCCAAAGCTCGGTTTCCATTCTGCCACCTACATGCACCGGGCCTTCCGGCGCAGCTTCGGGGTCACCCCGGCGCAATACCGCCGGAAAGACTAGATTCGACGTCCTCAATGCGGTATACATAAACCATTGACAGGTATTATCGTTTATGTATAAATCATGAT
>CAZZBA010000162.1:0-8789 GCA_964652765.1 uncultured Victivallales bacterium
CCGTGTCCTGCGAAGCCTTTGGCGAAGCATGGGCTTATGCTCCACCCCTAATCTTTTGCCCTCATCTTTCGCCTTAATCTTCCACAGTAACCAATTCATTTTCGCCCGCCCCGGGACGACTTCCACGTCGTCCCCCCTGGAGGGACCGGTTACACCCGGTCCGCAGGCTGCACGCCACAGGAAAAGGGCATAGCCTCCCCACCGCTTACTAAATCAAGGAGAACGAGATTTGCGTGTACGAGTAGGTGTACGAGTACGCCATCAAAAATGCGTTCCCTTACTCTTACACATACTCGTACACGCAAATCTCTCCCGCTTCCCCTGCTTGCCCCTCTCCCTAGCCCCTATCACATTACCCCGCACGGCGGCGGGGCCAGTTCGAAATCCCGCCAGTCACCGGGATTCCCGGCATGACCGGCCTCGGCCGCCTTGATGATGTTGTAAAGCTCGCGGGCGGTGACGTAATGCAGGATGGTTCCGCCCTGCGTCGCGTCGCCGCGCACGGAATTCGCGATCTGTTCATGGAACCGGCGCATGGCCGGGCCGACCACGCCACCGCGGCTGCGCTCGCTCATGCCATGGGTATGCAACTTGACAACGATCCATTCCGGACGCCCGGCCACGTGCACCTGCAGCCGCTGCCAGAGCGCCATGCGCGATGCCGTCGCCGGATTCGCGGCCGAGATCTCGCCGTTCTCGAGCCGCGGGAAGACCCCGGCCTTGCGTGAACGCCAGTTCAGCCCCAGCGGCCCCTGCACCATCAGCAAACCGCAGGCGGATTTCTGATTTCTGATTCCTGATTCCTGATTCCTGATTTTCAATGTCTGGTGCCCGCGTTCGCCGGGTCGCGGATCGCGCCCGTAGTAGATGGCGTTGACGATGCGCGGCTGGGTCGGCGACGGTGCCGAAGGGAACGTGAGATCGGCGTAGCAGCCGGTTTCGCGCAGGATCGCCAGTTCCCGATCCACCCCGCACCAGTCGCCATCGGGGCGCGCATTGCACAGTGCCCAGTTGCCGTGGACAAAACCATAGCGCGCGTCGTCTTCCGCTGTCCGACCGAGCAGGCCGTGCCTCCCCGCATAGGTCTCGCGGCAGGCAGCGAGCTTCTGCCGCAGGCCCTCCGCAGTATCGGCGCGATGATGCAGGTGCAACTCGACCTCGCCATGTCCATCGCGGCAGAATTCCGCCAGCCGATCGAGGCAGCCGGGGTCGTATTCATCCCAGGGGTAGAAGACCGAGTGGCGCGGGGAACAGCCATCGGCATCGTGCAGCCCCTCCACACAGGCCGCATATTCCGTGCACCACGCCTCTACCGCCGCGCGCGCCTCGGACGCGGTGACTCCGCCGGTGATGGTCCCGTCCGCGAGGATCGTGCGCTGGAAGGGCTCGAAGTGATCGGCGATGCACAGGAGCACATGCCGCGGGCCGGTCGTCCGTCGACGACGGCCCACCGATGCCAGATAGCCCCACAGCCATTGATCCATTCCCCGCAGCATCCGCCCTCCCTCGTCAGCGCCAATACCGATCGCCCTATAACTTCAATGTGCCGTTCGCGGCAAATTGCGTTCTAACTGTCTGCGGGAAAATGAGATTTGCGTGTACGAGTAAGTGTACGAGTACGCCATCGAAACGGCATTCCCTTACTCGTACACGTACTCGTACACGCCTATCGCTCCCGCTTTCCCTCTCCCTCTGTATCACCCAATCCCGGTGGAACCGCTCCAGTTCAGTTTGCGGCGAAGCACACTGAAATAGTCGTAATCCGGCAGATGCAGGAAACGCACATTACGTCCCCCGCGGCGCACCTCGACGATGTCATCGTTTTTCAATTCCCGGCCGACCTGCCCGTCCACCGACAACCGCAGGTCGTGAAGCGCGGCGCAAACGCGCACGCGGATGACAGTCTGATCCGGCAGGACCAGGGGACGGGAACTGAGCGTATGCGGGCAGATCACCGAGACGACAAAGGCATGGGTATCGGGCAGCAGGATCGGGCCGCCTGCCGAAAGGCTATGCCCGGTACTGCCGGTCGGCGTCGAGACAATCAAGCCATCGCAGACATAGGTGGTCACCAGGCTGTCACCCGCGCTGACCTCCAGCCGCACCACGCGCGAGGAAACCCCGCTGCTGATCACGACATCATTCAATGCACAATATTGCTGAACCTCGCCGCCTGCCGCCCGCACCACGCATTCCGCGACGCTGCGTTCCGAGACCCGATAGGTCTCGTCGCGCAGACAGCGAAGCGCCCGTTCCATATCCTGCTCCGAGACGCTGGTCATGAACCCGAGCGAGCCGATATTCACGCCGATCAGCGGCTTGTTGAGGCCATGCAGGGTGCGCACCGCCGCCAGCATCGTGCCGTCGCCCCCCAGCGCCAGGACGGCATCCACCGCACCAAATCCCTCGTCACCGGCAATCACAGTGGATCCCGGCAGCAGCGCCGCGGTTTCCGCCGTGGCCGATAGCGCGAGGCCAAGCGACCGGGCCAGCCCGGCCAGCCGTTCCAGCACCGCCGCCGCCCGCGGTTTCCCCGTATTCGCGATCACCCCCAGATGTTGCATGCCCCCTCCGTTTTTCTCAGTGTTAACATAACCATGGGAGATATGGGTGTACGAGTAGGTGTAGGAGTACGACATTTGCATACCTGCCTCGTTATCATTTCCCCAAACTTCCTTCCCACGCCACCAGCATTCGCACGGCATCGGAGAGCAGGCACTTGCCCCTGATGACATCCTGCGGGGACTTCGCCCGCACAGCGAGAACATCAAGGGTAGCTGCCGCTTGAAGTGCTGCGGTTCGCGCGTGTCCAACGAAACGACAGCGGTCCTTAAAGGAAAACTTGCCGTTGCCTTCGGCGATGTTCAGAGCCACAGCTGTTGATGCCTTGTCTAGAGCGTTCGCTATTATGCGGGGCACGCTGTCGTCACACCACAGACGGCCACACCACGCTACGAACGCTAGCGCCTTAGCATAGACATCTAGATTCTCGTGGTCAAACCATACATGGTCCTTCACCGCCACTACGTACGTGACGCCCTCCTCGCGGACCTCTTTGGCGGCCGATTTACGAAAGCCGACCAGCATGCATACAAGCATTGATAGACGGTTCTTACCCTCATGGACTGTCGTTGCCGAAACGCAATCGAGGATGCCTAGAATATCAAGACAAGCTGCGCATTCCAGCGAAGATCCATACGCTGTGTCAATAAACTGACTGCGCTCGTTCATCGAGCGCTTCCCGCTAGCCTCTGCAATATTCACAGGAACGCTGGAGGAAGCTCTGGCGAGATGATCACAAGCCGACACCTTGCTCGTGATCGCCGGTGTCACTTCCTGCAACCATGCCACGAATCCTATCGCCGCCTGGTACACCCTAAGGTTCTCATGGTCGAACAGTGTTCTCATGATAAAAGTCCGTACTCGTACACTTACTCGTACACACGAATCTATTGCGTCCTATTCATCAGCGCATCTCGTCGCGAGATGCGCTCCTCCGGTTTTCTCCACCACCCCAGGAACTCCACATTGCCGGCGGGCCCGATCACGGGGGATTCCATCACCCCGAGCCAGTCCAGCCCCAGCGATTGCATGCCGAAATCACGGATCCGCTGCACGACAGCCTCGCGGACCGCCGGGTCGCGTACAACCCCGCCCTTCTCCACCTGCTCCCGCCCCGCCTCGAACTGCGGCTTGATCAGCGTCACCATCTCACTCCCCGCCGGCAGCAGCGCCACCACGGGCGGCATGACCAGTGCCAGCGAGATGAACGAGACATCAAACGTGGCAAACGACGGCACGAAAGGCAAATCCCCCGCCTGCAGGTAGCGGGCATTGAATTGCTCGATCACTGTGACCCGCTCATCCTGGCGCAACTTCCAGTGCAACTGGGCGGTCCCGACATCCAGCGCGATCACATGCGCCGCCCCATGCTGCAGCATGCAATCGGTAAAACCGCCTGTCGAGGCCCCGACGTCCAGGCAGCCCCGCCCGGCGACATCCAGGAGGAAATGTCCGAAGGCCGCCTCCAGCTTGTCGCCACCACGACTGACAAACCGAGCGGTGGTCTTTGCCTCGATCCGTGCATCGGCCGCGACCCGCTGCCCCGCCTTGGTGTGCGGATGACCATCCACCAGCACCTGGCCAGCCAGGATCAGGCGCTGTGCCTGCTCGCGGCTTTCCGCCAGCCCGAGTTCGGCCACCAGCACATCCAGACGCTCTTTCCGCATTCCTGCCACAGCCTGCTCCCACCGGTCTAAACCGCCATCCCCGCCACCACCACGCCTTACACCCAGCCACGGCGAAACCATAGGACGAAGCGCCCCGCAACGCAAGGCCGATCAGCGCGCAGGGCAAACCCACGGGTGTGAGTTTAATGATCAAACACCAAGTATAAAACGTTCGCTTATCATCGTCTTGCCCTGTGCCCCGGGAATATCCTCCACGAATCGCGGCAGGCAAAGGCCGCCTACGCTTGTCCGCAACCCCTCCTGAAGCGCGATCGCCACACTCCGGTCAACCCGTAAATGGGAAATGCCGCTGACGGGATCGCACAGGAACACATAATACGGGCGCACACGGCACCGCTGCAACCGGCAACACAGATCGCGCATGACGTCAAGCCGGTCATTCACTCCACGCAGCAACACGGCCTGGTTCGAGACCGGAATGCCAGCATCGACCAGCCGGCCGCAGGCGGCAACCGCCTCGGGGGTCAGCTCGCGCGGATGATTGAACTGGGTGTTCAACCAGAGCGGACGATGCCGCCGGAGCATCGCGGCCAAGTCATCGTCGATCCGCATCGGCAGCACGACGGGCACGCGTGTGCCGATGCGGACGACCTCGACATGCGGGATCGCCAGCAACCGCGACAACAGGTCGTCCAGCACGTCCGCCTCCAGCAGCAGCGGATCCCCCCCGGAAAGCAGCACCTCGCGCACGCCCGGATGCGCCGCCACGTAGGCCAGGGCCGCGTCGGGTGCCTGCAGACCCAGGCGGCGCGGCGCATCCAGCGTGTTCTTGCGGGTGCAGTGGCGGCAGGTCATTGCACAATCGGTCGTCAGCACCAGCAGGACCCGGTCCGGGAAGCGATGCACCAGCCCGGGGACGTCCGTGCCGCACAATTCGCGGTAGGGGTCCTCGCAGCCTGCCGGATCCTCATCAAGCTCACGGGCCTCGGGAATACACTGGAGGCGGATCGGATCATGCGCATCAGACCAGTCAACCAGCCCCAGGTAATACGGGACAACCCGGAACCGGTACCTCGCGACGACGCGCTCAATCGCCGCCCGGTCAGACAACTGTCCACGGGCTTCCAGTAGCGCGGCCAGCGCACGAGGGCCTTCAATCCGGTTTCGCCACTGCCAGCGCCAGTCGTTCCAGCATTCCGGCGGCACTGCTTCGTTATCAATGGGATTGCGCATGGGGTTTTCCGCGTTAGTGGTCAGAAATCCGCTATCGTGATAGCGTGATGCAAAACAAGATGCAACGCAAATCATCTGAAAGTTTTACTTGTCAGTTTTTAGAATTCAGGATTAAATACCACTCAGGGTATTTGTGGCTCGGGGTTTTGCATGCCATTCCCATTTGTCCAATGTGTTGGCATATATCCTGCGTTACAACCATGAGGGCGATTATCGTTTGAATCCAGTCGATGGATAGGTTTCAGGAAAGACTCCAAGCTCATGTCCTTTGCAGACTTAAAAAAACGAATGAAGAGGGGCCCCTCCGATGTCACTGGAGTCGACTTTGGCAAGACCTCCACGAAAGTCGTCCGGCTGCACAAGAACGGCAACGAATTCGTGCTGGACGGGACTGAATTGCTGCCGGCACTGGTTGAAGGAGGCGGCTTAACGATCCCCCCCAGGCTGAAGTCCCGCTATGCGGCGCTGGCCATCAGCAGCTCATCGGCCACCGCCAAGCTGCTGACTTTCCCTGGTGCCATTGATGCCGCCTTTGAGAACAACCTCGCGCGCAACATGGGACTGGAAGCGGGAACTGACGACCGCATGGCCTACCAGGTTGTCACCGAAGGGTCGGGGCGAGTTGAATCCCGCGTCCTGGCCGCCGCGACCCCGGAAACGGATGCAGGACCGGTCATGCAGCTTTTCCAGAGCGGCATCCCTGCCCCATGCAGCCTCGAACTGGCGCCGCTAGCGGCCCTTACCGCGTTCGAGGCCGGACCGGTACTCAACAGCAGCACACCCACCGCCGGCCTGATCGATTTCGGAACCGAATCAAGCACCCTGTCCATTTTCTATAAGCGGACGCTGGTCTTGCTGAGGCGATTCGATTTCGGCACGCGCAAGCTGCTTGACCGAGTGACTTCCACCCTGCATATCAACGAGGATACCGCCCTCAATATCCTTTCGGACAATGCCTTTGACATCTCGGAACTGATCACCGACATCATGAGTCCGCTCTCCAGTCAATTGGTCGTATCGCGCGATTTTGTCGAGCGCCGCGAAAACTGCAATCTCAAGCAACTGCACTGCATCGGCGGACTGACCTCATCGCCTTCGGCCATTCACGAACTTCAACGCGTAATGAACATCGATATCAATACCTTTGATCCCTTCACGATACCCGGCTTGCAGGTGGCCGCGGGCGACGGCAGCAACGCCAGCGTTCAGCACTGGCGCTTCACCGCCGCCATCGGTGCGGCGCTGGGAGCGCTTCAGGAGGAGCCATGAGCCTGAGGGTCAACTTGATCAGGGAACAGGAAAAGCGCAGCGGCAGCAGACTGAACTTGAAATCGGCTGCCCGTATCGCCAGCGTGATCGTCCCCGCGACCCTGGCCCTGATGATTGCACAGCAGGCGCTGAGCAGCTTCATGCTCAGCAGCCATCTGAGCATACTCGAGTCGCAATGGGGCGCGGCCGCGCCCAAGCAGAAACTGGCGGTCAAGCAGACTGCCCGGTTGAATTTCAACAAGCAGACGCTTGCAGAACTTGACGGATGGGCCACCGCCAGCCCCGACTGGAACCAGGTCCTGGCCGCCATCATGCAAGCAGTCCCCGACACGATCCAGCTCACAACCCTGCGGGTGACGCTTGCCGACAATCCCGCGAGCCCCCCGCCTTCTGACGGCGCACCGGTCCGTGACTACCAGGTATCCCTTGAAGGAGTCACGCGTGTGCAACAGTCCAAGGAGGCAGTCCAGATGCTGGAAGAAAACCTCGGCAAGCACCCGCTGCTGATCCCCCTTATCCAAACCGTCAGCGTGGCGAATTTCGCTGCTGACAGTACCTCCGAGGATGAATTAAGCCGGGTTTTCACGATTCAGTGCCAGTTCAAGACGCTACCGTCCAAGGAGGCTCATTGATCAAACTTCCTGACAATCCCGCTGATCGCAAGAAGGCCATCGCCGGCATGGCGCTGGGAGGGCTGGCACTGCTCTATGTCGCCTTCACCTTCGGCTTGCAGCCGTACCGGGCCTCCGTGCGCGCCCGGCGCGTCCGGGTTGCCGAGCTGGAGAACGAGATCTGGCGCGCGCAGAAGGACCTGAGCGCGATCGACCAGGTTCGCGAACAGAACAACCAGATCGTCGCTCGGATTCTTGCCGCATCGGAGCAGGATCGGCATATCCTGCGCCCGAGCCTTGGCAATTACCTGCTGGTAGCCACCGATGCGATCAACCGGGCCGCCGCCGGACTGGACATCCAGATTGATACGATCAAGGAACTGCCACAGCCTGTGACCGCTGCCCCGAAGAAGACCGAAGAGACCAAACCTCCGCAAAACCGATTCGCCCCCTACTCCGTCAACCTGTCCGTAATCGGCGGGATGCATGAGCTGGCACGGTTCCTCCACCGTATTGAGTCCGATAACCCGTATGCGACCGTAACCCGCCTGATCGTGATGGAACAAACCGCCGACACCCCTGAAAAACAGTTCATCAGCCTGCATCTCCAGTGGCCGACCTGGGTTGACGAGGGACACCCGCAACGGCTGCAGGCGGAAATGATCGCCGACGAGGAGCGCCAATGAGGTCCATCCTTCAAACCACTCTCATTTGCACGCTCACACTCAGGCTTGGTTGTGCACTGGCATCGGACGCGCCCCAGCCTTCCTCCAACGGCATCGACCTGCAAGACGAGGCGTTCAAGTCGCTGCGTGACCCTTTCTGGCCGGTGGCCTTCAAACCCGTTTCAGAGTCGGAAAAGATCGAGAAGACCAAGATCGCCGACCTGAAGGCCAAAATCAGCTGGCCTGCGCTGCCGCTTCGCGGCGTGACACACGCGGGCGGCAAGAACTATATCGCGATTCTGGAGGGGATCGGGCTGGTGGAAGATGGCGATATTGTCGAAATTGAACAGGATTCATTGATTTACCGCTGGAGGATTGATAAGGTTACCAGTGCTGGGGTTGGCAGTACACGTCTTGATGTGACGGAAAAGGTCGCAACTGAAGTCATGCAGATGCCAAGCTTGCCTCGGATGGGCAAGGGAAGCGAAAACGAGAAAGTGGAGTGAGCAAATGAAATTCAAAGCGTACATCCTGGCGTTTATGCTTATTGCCCCGTTCAGTATATCCGCGCAGCAGGCGCAGGTGCCCCCGGAGCTGGCTGAGCTGGATGCGGCCATGGCCGCCGCCGCGAAAGCCGATACCAACGCGGAACCGGATGCATTGACGGCCACCGTCGCCCCTGCCCAGCCCATGCCGGTGCCGGCTGCGGAAGCGGTCGCCCCTGCCCAGCCCCAGACAATGCCGGAGCCGGCCGTGGGTGCGGTCGACGCGCCCCAGCCCATGCCGGAGCCGACTGCGGAAGCGGTCTCCCCGCCCCCGGC
>CAZZBA010000163.1:0-5060 GCA_964652765.1 uncultured Victivallales bacterium
AGGCATCCGCAACATCCGGATCGGGCCAAGCCTGCCCGCGTTCATCACTCCAGCCGTACTGCAGGTACTGGTGGACAACTTCAACATCATGCCCATCAGCACGGCGGAAGCCGACCTCAAGGCGATCCTGGGCTGAGACGCCAGCCCATAAGCGGAAGAAGCCCCTGTCTCCTCGCGGAGACAGGGGCTTTTTGCTACCCTCGTACGAAACCACTCGCCGTGGAGGCCTCGTCGAGCGTCGTGATGGCCTTTCGCAATCTTCCGCCGTGGGCTACGGCGGAGCTGCGCCCGCCACTACCGCTTTGGCTTGCCTTTCCGCCCTCAACACCCTACTTTGCCTCCATAAACAGCAACGCGAAGAACATGCACCAACCAGCCAAGGCCAGTGTTGAATTGCCTGCTGGCTGCCGGGTCTCCTTATGAAAGTCCTGATTTTAAGGTTGTCGAGTAGTCGTGATACAGAGGCTTCAGCAACCCATGCTGTTCTGGCTGAACTCTGTCGCTTGGCCTGTCCTGATGCGTTACTTGATCTTGCCTTTCTCCCACCTCGTCGGGCGCCTGCTGTGGTTGGCGTACAGAGCGGGTTGGAATGGGGTGCTTTCGATCTGGTCCTTGTCTCGAATTCCTTTGTCCAAGAGGCCGTCAACTTGCCATGGCTTCTGGCTTCTGGTGGTCTTTCTCCATGGGCCGCTGAAAGACCCGACTCATTTCCACCCGTGATTCTCGGCGGATCGAATGCCTTTGCAGCCCAGTGCCTCGCCTGCCCAGATGGCAGGGCTGTTCCTGATGCGTTCTTTTTTGGTGAAGCGGAAGAGATGCTGCCAATTTTCCTGAAGAGGTTGACGGAAGGACAGAAGGACGGAAGGAGAGAAGCCGATACAGACAAGCGGACACGCTTACTGTTGGCAACTGAGGGGCTTGACGGCTTCTGGGTAACAGGCTCCTTTCCAGCTGGACCTGTGCAACAGGCCGTGGTTCGCTCATCGCAACCTGTCCCCCTGAAACCTGACTTGTCCTCCGTGGTCGTCTTCGCGAAGGAGGAAACCTCTCACCCTTCTCCTCCTTCCCATTTGGGTGCTGGCCCTGTGGTGCCTACGCGCTGCCAATTGCCACTGCCAACAGCAACGCTCACTGGCAAAGTCCGTTTGACAGTAAGCAGGGGGTGCCCAGCCTTCTGTTCGTTCTGTTTCGAGGGGTATGAACGCAAGCCTTACCGGGAGATTCCATTAGAGGAGGTTCTTCAGCGCGCACGTTTTCTGAAGCGCGAATATGGTGCACAGACCGTTGAGCTGGATGCCTTCAATTTAAATATGTATACGGATTTTGTCCCGCTGGTGAAGATGTGCTCCAAGCTTTTCTACCGGGTCTCGTTCAAGAGTCAGCGCGCGGATGGTATTGCGGCCTGCCCCGGGATTATCGCGCTTGAGCGCGCCTGTGGCAAACAGTCGTTTACACTGGGGATCGAAGGCATCAGTCCGCGTATGCGGGCCTTCCTCTGCAAGTCATTGAGCGATGAGGATATTGAACTGGCGCTCCAGGCGCTCTTGCCCAATCGTGTTCGGGAGATCAAGCTCTTCTATATTCTCACCGGACACGAGGAGGCTGAAGATCTGGCGGCCTTCTCTGTTTTCTGTTCGCGCCTGCAAGAGAAACTCCGTGCTCCAAAGTGCGGGACGCGGGTGGTGATGAGCTTTGGACGCCTTGTGCGCATGCCCAATACCCCTTTGATGTTTGATCGGCTTTTGCTGGATGAGCAGGAGTGGCGTTTCTGCGTAGATGGGGTCGCTGCGGCATGCCGTCGTGCGAAACTCGAATTTCGTTTTGCCTTTGACTGGCCAGATTATCTCGGGACACAACTGCTGGCCGCTTGCCGGCATGAGGATGCGCCTGCGGTTGTCAAATTAGCGTGTGAAGGACTTTCGTATCATGGTCCGTGGCTACCAACGGAGGCTGCCAAGCTTCAGTCAGTCCTAACTGCTCAACCGGAGCCTTTATTGCCCTTTTCATTTGTACAGCGTCCTGTCACTTCTGGGTTTTTGCGGAAACGTTGGGAGGATGCCTGTGGCTATCGCGATAACGGGTATTGCCTGGGGGCCTCGTGTTCTGCCTGTGGCGCGTGTTCGAACCCGGTGGAGACGCATCAAATTGTCCACCATTCGCGTGCGCAACAGATTACAGAGAACGATATCGAGGGAGTCTCCCTTGTCGAAGCGTCCAAACGCCGTTTGCCTCTGCTCTATCGGTCTGTTAATCTTCCTGGAAACTATGCTGGCCTTCAGGCTGAAACTCTAAATGCGGAGCTGATGCGGCATCTCCTCTGTCGCCAACCCGACTTGTGCGGGAATCTGCTCTCCGTTGAAGAGGCTCTCTTTGGTTTTGGCGAGAACGAGGATCGTTTCCAGATCCCGTGCGGAGAGACGGTGGTCGGTTTCCGTGCGTGGGATCAACAGGAGTTGCATCGTGCGCTTGCGAAATGCTCGCCCCTGATCGGAGACAAGGTCCCTGCTGGCTTTCAGCCTGGTGTTTTTTCGAAAGCCATCTGCCTCCTCCATACATCGCTTGTGTCCAGGGAGGTCGCGGAATCTGCGAGCAAGTGGCTGAAGAGTCTTCACCTGGCCCACACGCTCTGCAAGGAGGGGATAGGTTGGCGGCTCGAGCTCGCCCCGGCAGCCTTAAGAAAGAAAGTACTCTATACCTGTTCCGTGCAACCCGTCGAAGGTGGCTCCTGCATATCGCTGGACTGTTCATCGAAACTTGGGCTGCGTGACTGGCTTCTAACGCTCCCGCGCCATGCTACACATCCGCTTTTGACGTGCCGGTCGGTTTCCTCAACTCCATAAGACCGCGTTGAACAGTGGGGTCTCGCCATTCCTTCGTGACAGGTTCAACTGGCCGGAACCGGGGCGATGCCGAGGGCTTTGAGCATCTCGTCGGCGACGAGGCGGTTGCCGGCCGGATTGAGGTGGACGCTATCGCGGGTGAGGATACCCCGGTCCTTGTTCTCGGGATTGCTGGTCTTGAGGTGGTCGATGAAGGCCTGACGCAGGTCCACCAACTGGCTGCCGGTCCCGGTGGCTACCCGGCGGCTGATGGCACTGTACTCGTCTAGCATCGAGTCGCGGTCGTTGCCGCCAGCCGTCTTCTCGCCAATGACGGTGGGTGTGCAGAGGATGACCCGCGCACCAGCGGCGTTGATCCTGCCGATGATGTCCTTCAAACCAGCCTCGAAAACCTCCTTGGTCGTTCCGCCGCCAGTCAGCGCGCCTTCCGCGTTGCGCTTCCAGTGCCAGACATCGTTGATGCCGATGTAGATGAAAACGATGGTCGGCTGGCGGTCGAGGACGTCCTTCTGCAGGCGCCCCTGCAGGTTGGGTACCTTGTTGCCGCTGATACCCGCCCCGATGGTCTCGACCCCGAGTGCCGGGACCGCTGCGTCAAGGGACTGGCGGATCCGCGTGATGTAGCCATTGGTTTTGACGGCACCAGCCGTGATGGAGTCACCCAGGAAGACGATCCGGTCGCCTTGTTTCAAGGCGGGAGACGCGTCGGCGGCCATCGCGGCGGCGTGACAGGTCAGGGCGAGAAGACAGGCGGCGATGAATGTGCGTGTGATCATGCGGCAGTACTCCTTGCAGGCGTGGTTATCGACGTTTTCCGTTCCTGCATCCCGCAGGACTGGATGGCTGAGTGAAATGATCAACGTATGCATATCCTTTTGCCAAAGCCTTGGCAAGCCATAACCGGATCCGGGCCAGAAAATGTGGGGGGAGCTTCCCTGCTCGCCCATCATCGGGAGCAGGATGCTCCCGCCACTTTGGTAGCCTCCCGTGATTATTTCGACTTTCGACTTTCCCGATCTCGACTTTCCTTTGGGCAAGCTTGCATTCGGCCATTCCCGCCGTTAACATCCCGGCTTCCACTTAACACGGAGAACACCACCATGCCGACCATACGCGCTGTCATGTTTGATCTTGATGGAACCCTGCTCGATACCATCGCCGATCTGGGCGATTCCATGAATGCCACACTCGACGCGCTCGGGTTCCCGACACACGACCTCGCCTTCTACAGGAAAGCCGTCGGCGACGGCGCCCCGGTACTGGCCGAACGCTCACTACCGCTCTCCGCCCGTACACCGGACGGCATCATGCAGGCCTTGCTGCGCCTGCGCGGCGAATACGAACAGCGCTGGACAGCGAAGACACGCCCGTATGAGGGCATCGAGCCGCTGATCCGAGAGCTGCGGGAGCGCGGCCTGGCCCTCGCCGTGCTCTCCAACAAGCCCGATGCGAAAACGAGCGACTGCGTGAACCACTTTTTCCCGTCATCCCCGTTCACCATCGTGCGCGGTGCCATCGACAGCATCCCCCTCAAACCCGCACCCGATGCCGCCCTGGCGATCAGCAGGCAGCTCGCCATCCCGCCCGGCCAATGGCTCTATGTCGGCGATACCGATACCGACATGCAAACCGCGGTCCGTGCCGGCTTCTTCCCCGTCGGAGCCGCCTGGGGATTCCGTGATCGCGAGGAACTGCTCGCCCATGGCGCCCTTACCGTGATCGACGAGCCCGCCGAGCTGCTGGAACTGCTCGACTGAGTCGTCTCAGCGTACACGGACGACGGCATTCACCCCGAACCGCTGGCGCAACTGGTCCACCGAGTGGCTAAGCCGTTCCTGCTTCCGCCGGTCGGCATCCTCGCCACCGAAGAGTGATAGTTGCTCAGGCGGACGATCCTGCAGGTCGCTGACACCGAACCCGATCAGGCGCACAGCCGCGTGCGGCCCGGTGATCTCGGTCCGAAGCAGTGCCAGCGCCGCCGCCCGCAAGGTGGAATCGTCACAACAGGGTGGCCCGAGCGGATGCTGGCGCGTGATGGTCTTGAAGCTGTGCCAGCGCAACTTCAACCGGGCCAGCCCCGCATAGCGCCCTTTCGCCCGCAGGCGCGTACCTACCTCATCCACTAATTCCAGCAGCGTCCGCTCCAGGCGTTCGGCATCGCGCACATCGCGATTGAAGGTATGTTCCTTCGATATGCTCTTCTCATCCTGGGCCTCCTGC
>CAZZBA010000163.1:5070-8714 GCA_964652765.1 uncultured Victivallales bacterium
GATGGTCGCGAACCCGGCGTCATTCAGCCGCTTCTGCAATACCACCCCCACACCCCAGATGCGCCCCACCGGCAGCGGGGCCAGGAACGCCAGTATCCCCTCTCGCGTGACCGGCACCACCGTCACCCCGTCGGGCTTGTTCATGTCGCTGGCCAGCTTGGCCAGGAACTTGTTGGACGCCACCCCCACCGAGGCGGTCAGCCCGGTCTCCTCGCGGATCACCCGCCGGATCGCCTGCGCGATTTCCGTTCCGCTGCCGAAGAGCGCTTGCGAGCCGGTGACATCGAGGAACGCCTCGTCAATCGAGAGCGGTTCCACCAATGGTGTAAACCGTTCGAAGATTGCAAAGACCGTTGCCGAGACTTCCTGATAGCGCTCGCGGCGGGGCGCGACAAAGACCGCCTCGGGGCAACGGCGGGCAGCCTCGCCGGAGGGCATGGCGGAGCGGATGCCGAAGCGGCGGGCCTCGTAGCTCGCCGCCGCCACCACGCCGCGCTGGTCCGCTGGCGCACCGACGACCACGGGACGCCCCCGCAATGCCGGATTGTCGAGTTGCTCGACGGCGGCGAAGAAGGCGTCCATATCCACATGCAAGATCACCCGTTCCATGACGCCACCACCTACTCGCCCGCCAGCAGGCTCCGCAGCCGCGTGTTGGCATCCTCGCCGACCAGTACCACGCCATCATTGCCGGACGAGGCCGGATCGGGAGCCCCCAGGAATACCAGTTCAAACGCCTCGCCGGGCTTTGACAGGTAGTACTTCAGGATATCATCGGCACTGAGCGTCGGCATCCCGAAACGCTGCACCATCGGGAACTGGATGCGGCCCCGCCCGTTGAGCGTATGATAAACCATCTCCGTGCAGCACACCCGCTTCGGGCACATGAAATCAAACCGCAGGTCGTAGTCGCGCCCCAGGAAGTCGTAGACCGTCTGTAGATAGGCCCGGCGCTCCTCGATGCCAATCACCGGACGCAGCACCGCCACCAGGCTGACCTTCTCGCCCACGACATCCCCCAGATGATTCCAGCTAACCCCCTGCCCCACCGCCTCGATCAGGTTCTTGCCCCCCGGTGCCAGCCGCCAGCGCTGGCTGATCCGCAGCGTCTGGCGCTGCAGGTCATCGCCGACATACACAATGCCATGAATGAATACGCCGGGGAAGAACAGGCCGGACAGATAGCCGGACGTGTAGGTCAGCAGCACATCGCCCGGCTGCAGCAGCGTCTCCATCAGATCGTGCTGCTCTCGTGTGAATTCCGTGTGGCTGGCGAATGGACACCGAGAGAGGGGGCGCAGCAGTTGCAGCGAGAAGTGGCCCAGCGCCTTGACACCACCCAGGCCCGCCTCGCCAGCAGCCTTGAGGGCACCGGCGGCCATGCTCTTGCGTAGGCGGTTCTCGAAAACAGGGAACACAATACCGCGCTTGTCGAGCAACCGTTCGATAGCCGCCTCGCCAAACATATGATAGCGGCGGATTGCCTCCGTCAGATTGCGCATCTGCGCATCATCCGCCTCGGCACGCGCGATCTCCCCGCCCGGCTTGCCGGCCTCCAGGAAAAAATGCCAGGCGGCATCCCGTGCATCCAGATTGCCCGGATCCAAGGCCGTTTCAAGGATCGCGTTGTACATCCCCGACTCGATGCCGGCCAGCGGATAAGCGCGGTTCAGTGCAGCGCGCGAGACCTCGTCATCATAGAAGAGCAGGAGGAACTGGCTGTCGCTGCCGGTAATCTGCATCGCCGCCCGCATGCCGACAAGCTGCGCCTTCAGCCGCGACTGGCGGCTGTGCAGGAATGAAGGTGAATCGGCATAGCAGTCCGCTATTTCCCAGAGCAGCGAGCGGCAGAGCTGGAAGCGGAAAAGCAGATAGGCATAACGCTCCAGGTCATCCTGCGTGGCATCTTCACGCCCTGCCCGCTGCCGTGCCAGCACGGAGGCTTCCAATAGCACCGCCTGCATCTCGTCGGCAACCGAATCAAGAAACAGCAGATCCGTCGTCATCCGGTCAGCGCCGGCGGCCGCCCCGGTGCGGCCATCAGCCCGCTGCGAGAAGGTATCCGACGAATCCCGCCGGAGTCCTCCGCCCGGCCCGCCAGCGCAGCCCGCCAGAATCACCGCCAGAAGCAACGTCGCCGCCAGTCGTCTTCTCATCACGATTCCTCCTAGGCTGCCTACGGGGTCAATGCCAACGGACGCTCCAGCGTCTGGCCACGGGCGAACCCATGACCGCTGACCAGCTCGGCGACCGAGACCTGATCCCGCATTTCCATGATACGCAAGGTTCCGACGATCGGTCCGGGCAGGATATCGAGCACGTCACCGGTCAAGGGGTCCGTCACCGGAGTTCCCTCCCCACGCACCTGGTAGACCGCCCCGGTTTCAAGGCCGCGCTCACGGCCCCCGTTCAGGACGATCCGCGAGCCGTCGACCTCCGCGATCATCGGCGTCCAGGTTATACGCGGCATCTTCTTCACGATCCCGTGAAGCCCCTGCCGGATGGCGGCTGCCGTGGCGATCCCGAGCGGCGTCTGGAAAAAGGCATCACCACCGAACTCGATCCCCTTGTAGGAACCCTTGGCGTAGGCATCGCCCGCCTTGGCCTTGCCCGCGCACTGGACCGAATCGACAATCCGACCACTTTCGATATCCACGATCGTAAGCGTCAATCCCACGCGGGCGGTATAGCCGCCGGAGCCGATGAACAGGTGTCGCAACCCCAGCCAGAAAGAGCCGCCGCTGGATTGCGAGAAATCCGTGATCACACCGCGGATCAGGTAATGCGCATTGTCCAACCGTCCTTCATCCACCCGACCCTCCGGGCGGAAAAGCCGGTTGGACTGGCGGGAGATCTCATCGACGACCTTGTCGAGACTGCCGCGCTCGAGCACCACGAAGTTGCGCGAGTCCACCAGTTCAGAGACCAGCAGATCCGCCATGCCAAGCCCCAGCTTCCATTGTCCCTCGAAACTGGAACGGTTCTCGAAAGAGGCCACGGCCACGCGCGGCGGCACGGCATCCGGTGGCAACGGAGGAATCCGTCCGGTCTGGCAACCACCCAGCCCCGCCAGCATAACCGCAACCAATGAGAGAATCAAACCTCTGCACAAATCCATAGCATCACCTGTATCTCCCGTTGCTCTGCGGCCCGCGTGGAATCGGGCCCTCCAGAACCGGGAAACAACGACTTCCACGTCGTCCCCCTGGAGATTGCCTGTCCTACTATCGCCTCACTTGATTTCCTTGTTTTTCCCTTCTTCGCCCACCGCGGGCCTATCGCCCTCTTCGCGGCCACGCTTGAACTCGTTGAGGCTCTTGCCCAGCGCGCGCGCTAGTTCCGGCAGTCGTTTGGCACCGAACAACAGCAAAATAGCCACGAGAACGATAATAATCTCTAAGGGGCCCGGTCTCATAATACGATCACATTCCTTTCCCCGGCCGACACGACCGGTTTACCTGGATCCACTATCACCTCAGGCCGCGATAAATGCAAGCCCGCGATTGCAACAGCGTGCAGCCTGATCTTGTAGCTTGCGCTTTCTTCCGGGAAACGCTAGGTTTCACAGCATGAAATACATCTGCATCAACTGCGGCTATATCTATGATCCGGCAGAAGGCGACCCCGCCGGCGGCATCGAGCCC
>CAZZBA010000164.1:0-8708 GCA_964652765.1 uncultured Victivallales bacterium
CCACACGACGCAAACCGTTATCTGATCGTGTTTTAGGCACTAACTAAGTGCCATTTAGGACTGTCCCTAATAATTTTGCGCGCCGGGGTCACCGACCCCGGATACAAACGACCCCGTCTACAAGCGCCGGATCTGCTCTAGGTAGCGGGCGGTATTCGGCTGCGGGGTGAGGCGCTGGGCGGCTTCCAGCAATTCGACCGCCTCGGCGAAACGCTGCGCATCCACTTCCAACCGTGCCCGTCGCACGAGCGAATCGGCCTCGAAGCCAGCCACCCGCCCTGTCCGCTCGTAGGTCAGTTCCGCTTCGCCGACGGCACCAGTCTCGCGAAGCAGGTCACCCAGCCGCAGCAGTACGCGGCCATCCAGCGGATCGGCGGCGGCAAGTTCGCGGTAAAGCTCAACCGCCTGTTTCGCCTTCCCCTGCAACGCGGCGATTTCCGCGCGCAACCGCAAGACGGTCGAATCCTTCGTCCCGGAATCGGATACTGCCGCGACCGTACCCAGCAGCGTCACCGCCTTCTCCGCCTCGCCAAGCTGTATAAGCCCCTCGACCGCCCGCAGGAAACGCGAATCCTCAACGCCCCCCCCGGCGGACTTCACCTCTGCGTAGCAGGCAACCGCCTCGGCGGCGCGGCCGGCATCCAGGTAAAGATCGCCGAGCAGCATCAGCAAGAGCGGCGGACAGGCATTCAGCCGGCGCGCGGTCTCCGCCGCACGGATAGCGGCCCCGGAATCATCCAGCGACACCTCGACATTGGCCAGCAACGACCAGTAGGACGCCTCGCCCGGCTGCTGATCGAGCGCACCGCGCAGCAGGTTGCGGACCTCCGCAAAACGCTCCTGCTCCAGCAGTGACTGTATCAGTCCGCGCTGCGCGTCACGGTTCTCCGCATCCAGCAGCAACACCTGCCGGTAGGCGGTTTCCGCCGGCACGGCCTGGCGTCTCATCATCAAGCCGTGCCCCAGCAGCAGGTAGATGTCGGCATCGACAAAACCCTCCGACACGAGCCTCTGACAAACCTTGATCGCGTCCTGTTCCCGTTCGAGCAACAGGTAGGCACGACCCAGGTTCTTGCGGGCATCACGGAACGCGGGCCATTTGCGCTCCGCCTCGAGATAGTCCGCGACCGCCTCCTCGTACTGGCCGCCCTGGAAACGGAAATTACCGACGGCGAAATCCAGGGCGGCACTGGAATCCGGGTCACGAGCCGCCACCAGCGATTCCACGGCCTGGGGCATATTCGTGACCGCCACCTCCGCCGCCTGGGACAACAGCGCCGCCTCCCGAGCGGTAACCCTTGGCTCCGTCGACGATTGCGCGGGCAGGGTGCCGGTGAGCGTCAGCAGGGCAGCCGTGATAAGCGAGGCAAGACTGAAGACGGAAGACGGAAGACGGAAGACTAGCCTACGAATCAACATCCAACGCCCAACATCCAACATCCAATATCCAAGGAAAACACCCACACCTGGACGTTGGGAGTTGGGCGTTGGGCGTTGGGCGTTCAATATTCGAGATTTCTTGTTCATTCCATTACTCCTCCATGCGGAACCGGATCACTTGCCGCACTCGTACCGCGACGGCCTCGCCGCCCTTCATCGCGGGTGTAAACCGCCACCGCCCCACGGCACGCGTTGCCGCCTCGGTGAACACGTCTTCCGGTGCGCTGGCGACAACCCGTATGTCACCCGTCCGGCCCTGCGCATTGACAGTGAATAGCACGGTCACATCCCCCTCGATCCGGCGGCGGCGCGCATGCGATGGATAAAACGGCCGCATCTGGAAAACCGCCTGCGGCACGCTATCCACCTCCGCCAGTTCAAAGACGCCAACGCCGCTGACCGCGCCGGCATCGGCCTCCACGGAAAACGCCAGGCCGAAATCACCGCCGATCCCCCCGATGGCGAAATCAAAGTCCAGCACAGGGGCCAGCGGTGCCACCTGCAAGACCGGCACGTTCAATTCGGGCTGCGGCACGCTCATCGCACGCGGGGCGGGGTCCGCCATATCGGGCGGCGACAACGGGGGGGGCGGCGCGGGCGGCAGGCTGACAACCGGGATTTCAATCAGATGCGCCGCTGGCGGCGCTGCCGGAACAACCAGATGTACATACGGCAGCAGGATGAAGAGCGCCAGAGTAAGGAAGACACCCAGGACTGCCGCCCTGACGTCCGCCCTGACCGCTCGTCCGCCAACCATCTCCATGATCATGGCTCCTTCCGTCCCGCGGCCACACTCACGTGCTTCGCCCCGCCCAGCTTGCATTCATCCATCAGCTCGACCAGCCGGCCCGTGCGCGAATCGCGATCCGCGAGGATGATGACCGGCATGTCCCGCTCGCGCAGTTGCCGGGCCACGAGCCCGCGCACACTGTCCAGCGAGATCGTGCGCCCGCCGTAGACGATCCCCCCGTCCGGCGTCAGCGCGATCATGATGCTCTGGCGATCGAGCCGCACGGCGGAGACCGCCTGCGGACGATCGACATCCACGCCGGTTTCCTCGACAAAGACCGACGTCACGATGAAGAAGATCAGCAACAGGAAGACGCAATCGATCAGGGGCGCCATGTTGACGTCGATCCCGCTTTCGCTTTCCGCAGCCAGGGTCACCCGCTTCATGACACACTCCCCACCGTGCGCTCGAAGACGTGCAGTTTCAGGGATCCCAGCAGCACCTGCAGGCGACTCAGCAAGCGCCGCAGATGCATCTGGCCGAACACGCCCGGTATCGCCACCACCAGCCCCACCTGCGTCGTGATCAACGCACGGCTGACCCCTTCCGCCACACGGTAGGCAGTATCCCCGCCGCTGCCCGCCACCGCCACGAAGGTGGCGATCATCCCCATCACGGTACCCAGCAACCCCAGCAACGGGGCAACGACCGTCAGGGCCTTCAGCACGCCGAAATCACGTTTGAGGTGATCGACAAGATGCCCGCTCTGCTCCTCGAACACGGCTACCGCCGACGGGCCCGCTGCCAGGGCATCCGCCACATAGGCGCTCAGCCCAGAGGCCTGTCCGTCACCAACAGGCTCTTGCTCCAGCCGCCGAGCCATGTCCGCAGCGGAGGCCGATTCCATCATCAGCCGGTAACGCGAGCGCAGGAAATAGAACCAGATCCCGGCACACACCCCTGCCAATGGCAGGAGCAACGGTCCGCCGGAGCGCCAATATTGCAGCGGTGCATCCAGCCAGTTCATGCGCCAGCCTCATCGACAAGCAGGTTTGCAAACCGCGCCACGGTGCTTTCGAGCGTCCCGGTGATTACCCGCAGGCGCCGCGCGAGCAAGGCATGCGCCACGAGCACCGGGATCGCAATGTAAAGACCGTACTCGGTCGTGATCAGGGCCTCTGATATACCGCCGGAAAGCAGACGCGCCTCGCCCGTGCCGAACAGCGTGACCAGCTCGAAGGTATGGATCATGCCAGTGACGGTCCCCAGTAGCCCGAGCAGGGGTGCCACGGCACCGAAGACCGCCAGCGTCCCGAGATGGCTTTCCCAGACGGGCGTCATGGAGAGCAGTCGCTCATGGAGGATCTCTTCCAGGTGTTCCCTGGCGGCATGCCGGTGCGCCAGGGCCTCGTTAACCAGGATCGACAATGGCGGACGCAGCCGGGCCGCGGCAGCTTCGGCTCCGGCCCAGTCCTTCCGGCGCACACATGCGGTAACGGCATCGAGCGGGACATCCACCGAACGACGCAACCGGTGGAGGGCGGCAGACTTCCAGCTCCCGATCAGCAGCGAGAGAATACCGGTCAGCAGCAACGGCACCATCACAAAACCGCCTTTACGCATATGCGGTACCCACCCCTCGGCAGCGCGCTCGACCTGCAGGGCGGCCCCGCCGGACACATCGACCGGAACGGATGCGGACGCCGAACCGTTCACCAGGGCGGCAATCGCCCGCTGCTCGATCGGCTTGTGCCCGGTGAAAAGCGACGGCAACAGGCTGTCCGGCGTACCGGTCACAAGCGCCCCGTTCCCGGCACCAGCAAAATAGGCCAGCGGGCCGATGACGCGGTAGCGCCCCGCCACCTCGCTCCCGGACGCATCGAGCGCCGTACCCGCGAAGGCGTATCCGCCCGCACGGCGCCGGTTCCAGGCCAATGCCGTTTCCAGCACGACCGAGACCGTGTCGCCGAGACTGCTCTCATCCCCGCGCAAGGCGGCATCCATTTGTGCCAGGGGGCCGGACATCGCCTGGACTTCAGCCGTCTGCATCCGGGTTTCGACCCCGCGCCGGTACTCCGAAAGGGCGGTCAGGACGAACCGCTGCTCATCCTCCAGCCGGGCGACTTCGCGTTCCAACCGCTCGTGCGCCTCGGTCTCCATCCGTCCCGCTTCCTCCAACATCCGCAACCGCTCCCGCTTTCCATGCACCGATGCAGTCAGGTCCCGGTGCGCCTCGCGTAGCGGTAACCGCTCCTTGTCGATCTGCGCACGGATGGACTGCAACTCCGCCTGGGCGGCCTTGACATCCGCCTGGGCCTGTTCGATCGGTGCCCCCAGATCATTCGTCTGCGCCGTTGCCACCGCGCAGGCCAGGAAAACGCTGCAAGCAAGATACAGGGGCAACCGGTTCATTTCGCCGCCCCCCCCTCAGTCGCGGCGGCGGTACCGACCGGAAACGCGACCAGTGACGGCGCGACATCCTGATTGGCCACCTGGATCAGGCGGCGTACGGCGGGAGCCTCGTTCGGCAGCGGTTCCCAGCGCCATCCGTCCGGTGTCGGCCATCCGGCTGCCGCCAGGCTGTCATCTGCCGTCACCGCATACCCGCAAGCCAGTCCAAGGAACACCACATCCATTTCGCGACGAGGCGCATCCGGCAACGCGACCATCGCCCGCGTCACATGGACCTCGGCCTGCAGCGTCTCGATTGCCGTCAAGGCACCGAGCATGCGCGGCAGACGGGTTGAGACACCAGCCGGGGAGTCCGCGGCGGACGAATCCGGCTGGAATGCCGCCGCCAGGTCGGGCGTCATCAGCGCTGGCGGGATCTGCGCCGCCAGAGTAAGCACCGCAGGCTGTAACCGCTGTAGCACGGCATCCACCCCGGCAAGGGCTGCCCGCAGGTGCTCGCGCCGCTCCATCAGATCGGCACTGCGTTCCTGCTGCGACTCGCCGGCGGCCTCCAGCCGGGCCAGCGCCGCGATCAGGCTCTCCTGCTCCTGCCGAAGCAGCTCCATTTCCTGGCGCCACTGCGCGGACTGCGTGACCCAGTTGCGCTGTTCCTCGGCAACCTGGCCGCGCAGATCAACCCACCGCCCGACAAGGCCATCAAGCGTACGCACAGGCGAAACAGTCCCTGCCACACTGGCAGGGGACGATAAACACAGATACCCGGCTGCCAGCAGCAGCCGAATTTTGAAGTAACAACGTAGATTCATTCAACTCCCCAACAGCCGCCTGCTGCGCGGGCTCATTTGCCGTAGCGCTTGAACATCAACGTCAGGTCCTCGAGCAGGCTCTGTAGATCCTCCTCGTGCTCGACTTCCTGCTCGATAATCTGCAGCGCGATGTTGTAGGTGACCGGGTCGGCCTCCTTCGTCACCTTCATCAGGTTGTCATAGACGCTGATCGCACACTGCTCGCCACGGATATTCTGTTCCAGCACGGTCTGCACAAACGGATCCTCCGGCGGCTCGTACGCGCAGTTGGACAGCTCGAGCCAGCGGGCGGGGGTCAGCACCGGCGTCCCGCCAAGCTGGATGATCCGCGTGGCAAGCAGTTCGGCATGCGCCAGTTCCTCGGTGGAGTGGAGTGTCAGCTCAGCGATGACCGCATCCTTCATCGGGCCGGCCACGACCTTCGAGCCGATCCAGTACTGGTAGTACGCCAGCCATTCATCCGACAGCGCCTTGTTCAACAGCAGCAACAGTTCCTGGACATCCATTTTCACCAGGGCGATACCGCGACTTCCCATAACCAACCTCCTTGAGTTAACACGACGGCCACATGATACCCTCGCCCCTCTGAATTGCAAGGGGGAATCCCGCCCGCAGAATTGCGGACTCGAAATCGGTGACACGATGAACCCTTTGCCACGACGGCTCGCGAGGACGCTCGCGCCCCACTTGGCATGTCAATCCACCAGCAACGCAAGATTTTGATTATTTTGGCTTTTATGCTTGCGCTCATCACCGGATTCATTTATAAATGCCCGCGTTTTGCTGACCAATGCGGGGGCGTAGCTCAATTGGTTAGAGTTCCGGACTGTCGATCCGGTGGTTGCGGGTTCGAGCCCCGTCGCTCCCGCCATTCTTTTTGCGTCGGCTTATCAAATGGCACAATCCACGCTGCATTTCTCGTTCGGGATGATCCTGGGGACACTGGCCGCCCTGCCGCCGGTATGGCGGGCATGGAGGCAAGGTCGTCCCGTCGCCCGGCTTGTCGGCCGTTGGTGCCTGTTCAGTTACGTGCTGGGTCTCTACGCCGTGCTGCCTGCCATCATCCGACGTCTGGCTGATGATCCGCAGCTTGGCAGCGGGCACTGGTGGAACCTGTTCCTGTTCTACCCGCTGTTCGACCACCTGCAACTGCCCAGCATCGCGGGCGGGGAAATGGCTTCCGCCGCCCTGTTCATGCTGCAGTACGCCGTGATCGTGCTGGCGATCCGGCGGGCCCGGGCGTCAAGATAGACCAAGAAGGGGTCATGCCCTGGATAATAGACAAAACAGAATATGCCCATTGCGCTTTGCGCCTTAGCCCAAGTTCGACAGTAGAGAGCCTATAGAGGCTTATTTTCGGTAATATGCAATACGACACCTGCGATTTATCGAGGAAACAGGGGGATTGCTTTTCCGAAACGGCGTGTAGTGGAGAAAGCCCCGTTGCGCCCTGCTTCTGAGGCGGGTAATACTGTGGCATGTTTTTACGACGTAATCGCAAACGCTCCGGCGGTGAGCATTATGAGTACTGGACTCTGGTGGAGTCCGTGCGCACGGCCCGTGGTCCCCGGCAGCGGGTAGTGGCCACGCTCGGCAAGCTACCTGGACTTGATGAGGGTGAGCGTGCAGGCTGGGATGAGATAGCGCGCCTGCTTGACGGGGGCGAGCGCACCAGTGCAAGGCAGCCGGATTTATTTGAGAACCCGCTCGCTGCCCCGCAATGGGCGAGCGTTGATATTTCCGGTGTGCGGGTTGAGCGTGTGCGTGAGTTCGGCAAGGTTTATCTCGCACTGGCCCTATGGCGTCGGCTGGGTCTTGATGCATTTTTCCGCGAGCAGGTACGCAGCGGACGCGAGCAGGTAGACTGGGCAACGGTGGCTTGCATTCTTGTGCTGGGGCGTTTTTGCGAGCAGGGTTCTGAATTGGCCTTGAGCGAACATTGGTACGCGAATACAGTACTTGATGATCTGCTGGGCGTAAGGGCGGCGGATGTATATGACAACCGCCTGTACCGTGGGCTCGACGAGCTGCTGCCATTGCGCGACAAGCTCTTCGGACACCTTCGCGAACGTTACCAGAGCCTGTTCGGCTCACGTTTCGAGTTCCTGCTCTATGATGTGACGAGCACGTACTTCGAGGGGCAGGCGGATCGTAACGCGCAGGCACAGCGTGGATATAGCCGAGACAAGCGCAGCGATTGCAAGCAGGTGTGCATCGGTCTTGTGGTCACCCCCGAGGGACTCCCGCTGGCCTACGAGATATTCGCAGGCAACCGCGCTGATGTGACCACTGTGGAGGATATTGTCAATCTGATGGAGCGTAAGTACGGCCGGGCCGAGCGGATCCGGGCCATGGACCGTGGCATGGTCAGCGAGGAGAACCTCGAATACCTGCGCGAGCGTGAAGCCCTGTATATTGTCGGCACCCCCAAGGCCCGTCTGCGGCAGTTCGAACGACAGTTGCATGAGCACAAGGACTGGCAGGCGGTTCACGAGGGCGTCGAGGTCAAGCTCGCCGAACACCCTGACGGCCAGGGACAGGAACGCTATGTGCTTTGCCGTAGTGCGGCCCGGCATGAGAAGGAAGCGGCGATGCTGCGCAAGCAGTGTGAACGTTTGCGGACGAAACTCCTGCAGATTGATGCCTCATTGAGGAAGCGTCCGCAGGATCCCGCTCCACTGGAACGGCGCATAGGCAAGTGGCAGGGGCGCAACAGCGCGGCAGAAGCGATTTACCGCGTAGAGGCACAGATCGAGAACGGTAAGGCTGTTGGCCTGCGAATCACGGAAGATGAAAGCAAACTTGCGTGGGCCAATGCCTCGCAAGGGCTATTTGCTGCGCACCAACTGCACTGAGCAAGACCCCGCAAAACCCTGGCGTTGGTATATCCATCTGACGGAAGTCGAGGATGCCTTCCGTATCAGCAAGTCCGATCTGGGACTGCGCCCGGTATACCACCAGAAGCAGGATCGTGTCCAGGCACATATCATGGTCTGTTTCCTGGCCCTGGCCATGTGGCGCGTGCTCGAAGCGTGGCTCTCGTCAAGCAACCTCGGCGACTGTGCCAGGCAAGTGATCCGGCAGATGGAAACCATGCACTCCATGGATGTCCTGCTGCCGGTAAAGGACAAGGCGACGATACGCTTACGGCTGGTTGCAAAACCAGGGAAACTGGCTGCCGATTTACTTGATCAGATGCAACTTATGCTGCCGACAAGACCCAAATTAATCCAAAATGTAGTGGAGAAAAACGGGTAACGACGGTCGAGTTTCCTGGAATATTCGAGTTTTTAGGCCCGCAACTGTCGAACTTGGGCTAG
>CAZZBA010000165.1:0-8704 GCA_964652765.1 uncultured Victivallales bacterium
GGCGAATACCGCTTGCCTTCGTCAAGCGGCTACAGAATTGATGAATCGGCTCTAGACGCTGGAGAAATACGCAGAGAGGGTTAGAAAATGAGCACATCGAAACAGGACAGAGTTCCCCTGTATGAGAAGACGGCACTCGGGATTGGTGCCTTGGCAGCCTTCTTCGGATATGCCGGTATCAGTATTCTGGCCTATCCTGTCTACAATATGATGCTCGGTGTCTCCGCGGCATGGATCGGCGTTGCATTGATGATTCCGCGACTATGGGACGCGTTTACCGATCCCGTCATGGGGCGTATTTCCGATAATTTCCATTCGCGCTTTGGTCGCCGTAAGCCATTCATTGTGGGTGGCGCAGTCGCCATGGGGTTGCTCTTTGTTCTGATTTGGTACGTCCCGCACGACTGGAGTAATCCGCTCAAGCTGACCTGGTTCATTGCCTTTCAGGTTCTTTATTATTCAGCCTACACTGTCTTTTCGGTGCCATACACCGCGCTCACCTATGAAATGACGCCCGACTATGACGAGCGCACACGCGTGATGGCTTTCTGCGCCTTCTTCCACAAGTTCGGCGAGCTGCTCGGCGGCTGGATGCTGCCGTTGGCCACTGTGCTTGGAATCTGGCTGGTCGATGGAGCCAACGACCTCTCCATGCCCGGCGTGTTGGCCATGGGATGGATTGTCGGTATCGGAATCATGGCGATGATTGGCTCGCTTCCCGGCCTACTGGTCAAAGAGCGCTTCACACGGAAAACCGCCACACAGCGAAAAGTGACACTCTGGGACGGGGTCAAGGGGGCCTGTTCCAGCACACCATTCTTGATTCTGGTCGCCATCATTGTGCTCAATACCCTCTCCGGGGTGTTGGCCATGGGGATTGACCAGTACATCCTGGTCTACTTCATGAATAATGGCGACAAGGCCGCAGGACTCATCCAGAAGGGCCTCCTGACCTCCGGCTATGGCATTGTCGGCTTCGCCTCCATCCCCGTCATCACCTGGCTGGCGGGAAGGTTTGGCAAGAAAGGATCACTCTACTTTGTGTATGGGTTAATGGTGCTGGGCGGCATCATGAAATGGTTCATCTTCACCCCCGGCCACCCTGTTTTCCATGTGGGAAAAGTGGGAATCGATCCGATCATCCTGATTGACCCGCTACTGTGCGGCCCGATGTGGGTCGCGGTAAAGATCATGCTCGCCTCCATGATGGCTGATATCTGTGACGAGGACGAACTGAAGCACGGCCAGCGACGCGAAGGTATGTTCAGTGCCGTTTTTTCCTGGATCGAGAAAATGGTAGTCTCCCTGGCCTATCTCGGGACCGGTTTCGCATTAGCGCTGGCGCACTTCAATCCCGACCTCGGCGGCAATCAGGCTCCAGAGACGTTCACCCGGATGCGGTTGTTCCTGGCTGGTGCCCCTGCACTGACCGCCGCTCTCGCTATCGGAGCCATTTTCTTCTATCCTCTCACTGCCAATCGGGCAGCGAACACGCGCAAACAGCTTGAAAAGCGACGAGGAGCCATTACATGAAGACAGTCCTATGGGCTGGCATCTTACTGCTGGCCGTCTCAACGAAGGCGGCGGAAGAACAAGACCATCCAGACGGCTTCAGACCGTCCACCGATCTCGATGTCTTCTACTCGGCTCCGGAGCGTCACGCAGAGATCATGATCACCAGCAACGCCCTACATAAGGTGTCCGATCACTTTCTGGGCATGAACACCAGTTACTTCAACGACACGGACACGATATGGCAAACCTACGACATTCCAGCCAAGCTCAAGAAGGCGGGCATTGGTGCACTGCGCTATCCCGGGGGCCAGGAATCATCCTTCCTCCACTGGGAGCATCCTGGTGTCAACGGATATGAAGACCTATGGGACGATCCGAAGCAACACGGATATGCACCTAAACGCGGCCCGTTCCAGATGACGTGGGTCGACCCATCCAAGTGGGCTGATAACGATGCGTTCATGTGCTTTGATGAGTTCATGGACCACTGTAAGACGATCGGAGCCGAGCCGATCGTCGGACTGAATCTTTCCTCCGGCACAAAACACGGGCGCCGGAAAGAGGGAGTTGAAGAAGCGCTGCGCTGGCTGCGCTACTGCAAGAAAAACGGCCACAACGTCACCTATTGGTTCCTCGACAATGAACCGTGGAACTTTGAAGCGCCTCATCAGATGGGCGTCAGAACCTATGCGGACGAATGCGTGCGCTACGGCAAGGCGATCAAAGCCGAATTCCCGCAAGTCAAGCTGATCGCCAATCCATTCTCCTCCGAATCCTACAACGATAGGAACGAGGTGGACTATTTTGTCCGCGAGGCGGGCAACTACGTCGATTACATCGACATTCATTTTTATTGGGAATGGGGTCGCTCAGCGTTCATGCACTGGCAAGCCACAACGCCGCTGGAGACGGGGAACCGATGGAAGCATGAATCCATGATCCGCACATATCAGGAGGATTTTTCCCTGCTGCGAAAGGCATTCGCACAGGCGGGCCATCCGGAAATGGGATTGACGGTGCTTGAATGGAATATCGGCCCCAGCAAGCAGAGTCTCGCCCTCTCCCAGGCCGCCAACGCCCTGATTCACGGTGAACTGCTGATGGAATTCATGCGGGCCGACGTGCACGTCGCTTGCCTTTGGCCGCTACTATGGCGCTCCTCCCGCGATGTCTGGGCCGAGCAGGATCCTTTTCCTTCCATCATCACCCAGGATCCTCCTTACAGCATGACATTATCCCACGATCTGTACCGGATGGTATCCCCGCTGCAAGGCATGCAACTCATCCAAAGTACAGCAACCGCAAAGGATCTCGTGGTTCTGGCTGCCCGTAACGGGGATGTCCACCGGATGCTGGTGCTGAGCAAATCCCCGCTGCGCAGGAAAATAGCCATGACGTTCGAGACACCACTGGCACCCTGCCGTATGGACACCGAGTATATTGCCATACGCAGCCATGTGCCACTGGAACAGGCATCACGCCGCGTGGAGGGGACACGCCTGGATTTCTTTGTTGAACCATTCTCATTCAACGCGATTTCCATTATCCCTCAAGCCGAGAAGAAAGGACAGAAAGAGTGAGGAATAGTACTACAGCTACGCTTCTTTCCACAGGACTGCTTGCGCTTACCGCGAACGCAGCGAAGACGCCGAATATCCTCTTCATTTTCATGGAGGACATGGGGCTCCAGATCGGCCCATACGGCGACACGACTGCCCCCACCCCGCGCCTCGACGCACTGGCCCGGGAAGGCGTTGTATTCGAGAATGCCCACTGCACGCAGCCAACATGCAGCCCATCCCGTTCGAGTCTATTCACTGGCCTCTATCCGCACCAGAATGGCCAGATGGGCCTCGCCGATTCCGGGGGATTTTCCCTCAAACAAGGCATCGAACCTTTCCTGATGCAATTGAAGGAACAGAACTACTACACGGGACGATCATACAAGATCCACGTTGACCCTGAAGCCCGCATCGAGCAGTACTTTGATCAAAACTATGATTACGCGCGGTTTGAAAAGGATGGCACCAACACACACGACCATCGCCAGGCGATCAAGTACATGGCCGAGTTCCTCGCGGAGCGTAAACCGGACAAGCCATTCTTCTATATGGCCCAGACGGCCGATACCCATCGTGAGTTCTTTCAAAAGAACCTCGCCAACGAACCATTCCAGTCCATAGAGGGTTACAAGAAGCAGACCCCGGAAACCGTCAGGCCACTTCCAAGCTTTGGAAACGATATCAACTTCGGTTTCGCAGGGGATGTGGCCCACTACTACAATGCCATTCAACGTGTCGACGCCTTCGTCGGCGGCTGTCTCGACCTATTGGAGAAGCATGGCCTAACTGACGACACAATCGTCATTTTCTCTGCAGATCACGGCCCCTGCTACGGTCGAGGCAAACTCTCGCTTGCCGATTTCGGAACGCATGTGCCCCTCATCGTCCGCTGGCCGGGCAGCCCTCGCAAGGGTGCTCGATCAAAAGCTCTAGTTTCACTCATCGACCTGCCATCCACCTTCGTGGAAATTGCCGGAACCAACATTCCCGCACACTACATGGGGAAATCGATTCGTCCACTGATGATGGATTCCCAACGCGACACAGACTTCCGGAAGCAGCTCATTACCGAATACACGACCCACTGCCCGCTTTCCGATTATGCCCCGGCGCGCGCCATTCAAGATGGGCGCTACAAACTGATCCATCACCTGCTTGCCGGTGTTGTTCCGTATCCTGAAGATGGCGTGCATGCCGAAGGCTGTCCAGACATCTGGGCCGCCCTGAAGACGCCAAAGGGAACCACGGCTAGAATGACCTATGACGAATTTGCGAATCCCCCGGTCTTCCAGCTCTTCGACCTGAAGGCCGATCCCCACGAACACCATAACCTGGCCGATAGCGCGCAACATGCCGACATCCTCGAAACGCTTAAAAAGGACCTGCAAGCCTGGCGCAAAGAGACCGATGACCCCTTCCTCGACCCCGACTACACGAAACGCTTCACCGCTCACTATTTGAATCATCAGGATAGCGTACTCAAGTGGGCCAAGGAGAATCCCACCAAGAATGTATGGGAGACGGATGATGTGATCCGCCCAGACTGGAATAGCTTCATCGAATGAGGCTAGCCCCGCTTTATCAAAGGACGTTACAGGTTGGCAATGGAACTTGGGCGCGCCAAGATGATGCGGATGTGTCACTTTGTAGCCATGGCCGCCAGGCCGTGGATGATTGGTCGAGCGCGTTGGGCTGAGCCGTCCACGGTCTGGCGACCGAGGCTACATATGCGGGAAACGTCGAAATTACAACCTTATCTAGAGACTCGTGATTTCCTTAGTCTATAAATGTGCTTGTCTGATTATTTATTAAACTGTTTTATTTTTTGATTGTATTGCCAGTCGGATCACGTTAAAATGACGTTGAAGATTGGCAACAGTCGGAGCGCATAAATGGTAACTTCGAGCGCATTTTCAGCGGTCCGATTGTGGTAGAGGGAGGCAACGGTTTCGAGGTGTGGGCGACCGACAATGCCGGCAATGCCGCACATATCGACGCTGTCGTTATTGACATTACCTTCCCCATTGACGGAAGTGTATTCAGGTTCCGGTGACAGAACCAATGCGCGTTGTATGTTGAACGCATGAGATGAAAGGAACACATTCGTGATGAAACAGAATCTAACAGCAGGATTCCTGGCAGCAGGATTTATGTTGATGGCTTCGCGCACCTATTCGCAGGAATGGTTTGGGTGGAACGCGGCTCAAGACGTGGGGGGCGACAGCATCTGGTCCAGCACAACAACCAATGTTTACAACTGGACGTTCAATTCCGGCAACCAGACTCCCGCTGCTGTTGCAGATGCTCGTTTCGTGTCACTGACCAAGGCTTACGCCTACCCCGCGGCAGCAAGTCGAACCAACACGAGCTGGGAAGCCTTTGGAAGCTGGCAACCGGCCAGTTTCGAGTTTGTGCTGGATGCCGATAGCGATAACGGGTTGATCTTTGAGGCGGGCGGAAGTGGCGATGGCATCGCCTTTGACCTTACCAACGGCATCCTCAGGGGAACGATCGCCGAGGCAACCAATGTCACCGTAACCTACACGCTAACGCCCGAGGATAAGGCCCGGTTCATTCATGTTGTTTTTGTGGCCGACGGGAATAGCGACACATTCAAGTTATATATTGATGGCCAACCAAAGGATACGGCGACCTGGTCAAGGGGTGGAGATTGGCCAGACTGGGCAGGAACGGATTTGGCTGGATTGGGTGGATCAAACTCAAGCAAGCCCACCGGCAGTGCCACCGGCGATTTCACGGGCAAGATTGCAATCTTCCGTTTTTATCGCAATTCTTCTCTTACTTTGTCAGAAATTGAGAATAAATTTAATGCTTTGTTGCTTCCTCCACCAAACCTAAGCTTGGACTTCGAAAATGCAACCCTTGGTAGTTCGCCCCCTGAGGGATGGAACGTAATTGGTTCTACGTATACAACGACGAATGGACTCGGGAACCCAAGTCAATGCGGAACTGTCGACAGCGGAAGTACAGCTTATCTCGTAAATGGAGGTGCCCCCTTGGATGCGAGCAAGCCCATAAACGGAGCTTTCGACTTCTACGTAGTTAAAAACGGAAATTATTCTAATGCACGCTTCCTTATTGGAAACATTCAAAAAGGTCTTACGGGCACATCGATTGGAGAGTGTATATATGTTGATTTACGTGAGAAGACTTTTTCTTCACGTGCGAATATTCTCGGAGGCAATGGCACAACACTATTGGATGGATCCAACAACAACCTCTATGAAATCTTTACAGATCGATGGTATTCAGCAAATTTCACATGGACTCCAACAAACGAATATACCGGTGTTTTTTCATTCGAGTGGGGAGATACTGAGGGGCCAATGACCGTCAACAATTATACCTTTGACAGTCGGGACATATTCTTCGGCTTCGGCACAACCGATGATCCTGCCCGTTTTGATAATATACAGATCAGGGGTCAACAATTCTACCTCCCGGCACGGTGTTGATCGTTAGATAAGAAACAGAAGGAACATGAAACTAGGCAGATTGCTTCCAAGCTATACCACCATGACGGTCCTGGCTGCATCCGCAGACGCGAGGACGAATGTTGTCATTTTATCGACGGCGATGCTGCTTACCTCTATGGCATGGGGCCAGGGGACATGGGAGGAGCAACAGGCCTATGCGGAAAAAGAAACAACCAACTATCTGGCATCCAATCCGACCGTGGTGTCGGATCGATTCGTCTTCAAGACTGTCGAATTGCCGGAAGGCCGCAGTTTGGCACTGGATCTTCGAATCGAGCGCCCGGTCAGCGGGGGCCCCTTTCCGGTGGTATTCTTTGTGCACGGCGGGGGCTGGATTACAGGTTCAAAGGCACATTTCTGTCATCAGTCGTTCGAACTAGCCAAACACGGCATTGCCGGTGTCCGGTTGGAGTACCGCTGGCAGAGCCATGGGGCAAAGTATCCTGAAGCGATCAGTGATGTAATGGATGCCATTAAATACATTCGCGAACGGGCTGCCGAACTGAATCTTGATTTCAGTCGGGTGGGGCTGGCCGGGGGTTCTGCCGGCGGGCATCTTTCCGCGATCGCTGCGCAGCTGACACCAGAGTGCATCTGCTATGATGGCTATGACGGACTATATGATGCCTATGACCGGGGACGGAGTCATTTCGGCAGCGGCGACTACACCGGCACGAACGAAGCAGAAAAGAAGGCGGCATCGGCAATATACAACTTGCGACAACCACCGCCGCATACATGGCTGTATCATGGAACCGAAGACCAGACGGTCGATATTGACGTGGCGCAACGGTTTGCCGCAGCCATCCGGGCGAAAGCAGGACAGGCAGAGCTTCTGGTTTATGAAGGCGTCGGCCATTCCTTTTTCGGCAGCGAGCCCTACCTGACGGCAACCACGCGAGCATTGCTGGATCATACATCTTATGTTTTCGGTATGGACAACCGGAAACCCGTATTATCCGATTATGCGTTGCCCGCGAAAATCACCGAACAACCGGCTGGTTTCAGCCTTCCCGGCGAATGGTTAAGTGAAGACAAACGTCGTATTGCGTTCTTTACAGACGGAACGTTGGTATACACATCCGGCCAGAAACTCCAGTGGGTTGAGAGCCTTGGCAACCTATACGTGGTCTGGGCAAGCGGACATTATGGGAAGATCACGGTAACGGATGCAGGGACGATTGCGATCGCTGAGCAGGTTTTTCGTCAGAAAGCACGAAACCCGGCAGTGGTTCCCATTCCGCGGATTCACGAAGACTGGTTAATGGAGCGGCATAAACATATTGCAAATGAACTGGCGATGCGCGATCTGACCAAAGTGGATACCGTATTCATCGGAGATTCGATCACGCAAGGGTGGCTTGCAGAAGGACGTGTTTTCTGGGACAAGTCATTCCGCCATGCACTGAATCTCGGAGTATCCGGGGACCGCACGGAGCATGTCCTGTATCGACTGATTCGAAAGGCAGACGGAGGAACGATCGGACATCTCGACGATCACCGACTCAACCCAAGGCGTATTGTGCTGATGATCGGAACCAACAACCTGTTCAAGCATGATACCGATCAGATTATTGAAGGAATCAAAGCCGTACGCGATCGCTTGGTTACGTTGGAACCCCAGGCGCAGATCATCCTTTGTTCGGTACTACCGACCGCAGACGAAGAACGTAACCGCAATCTCGTTATTCCTGTTAATAGCGCGATCCGGAAACTGGAGGGTGTGCGCTGGCTCGATCTCGATTCACAAATGGTTGATGAGCAGGGTCGGCAATGCGAGGAGTTATTCAAGGATCAGGTTCACCTGAGCACGCAGGGGTACCGGGTCTGGCATGATAGCTTGATTGCCTTGGTTACTGGAATCTAGCTTATGACCGACAACAAACCTTACGCAGAACGATACCGGCCACAGTTCCATTTCAGTGCCGGTGAGAATTGGCTGAACGATCCAAATGGCTGTGTCTTTGACAACGGGGAGTACCACCTCTTCTTTCAGCACAACCCGACCGGTCTAAAGTGGGGCAACATGACCTGGGGCCATGCCGTGAGTACGGACTTGGTGCACTGGCGTCAGTTGCCGAATGCCCTTGAGCCCTATGACGATGGAACCATCTTTTCCGGGTCGGCGGT
>CAZZBA010000166.1:0-8703 GCA_964652765.1 uncultured Victivallales bacterium
CCTCTGGCTGGCATCCGCTGCCTGAACCAAGTCAAGGAAACAGGGATGCGCCCAATTTCGTCGAGTCAGCGGGATTGGGGTTGCTTTGCGGGTGCGGGTTTGTATATGCTTCCTGAATGAAGCATTTTCTACACCTTGATCATATGGGCTGCCGTGTCGGTGCGCTTGCCGCATGGCTGCTGGTTGCGGTTTCCCCGGCAGGAGCACAGGACCTCCGGATTGTCGGGACCGGAGCCGACTCCAAGATAACGCTCTCGTTGCGCGAACTGACCGGAGGGGCGACGGCGGCTGAGAAGCAGTTTCTTGACGTTCTGCGGTCTGATCTCGCCCGCTCGGGCTGGTTCACAATAAGCGACGCCGCACCAGTGGTTGTGCTGCGCGGAACCGCCAAGGCCGCCGGCTCCACGCTGGAAGCGCGGTGCGAGGTGCTCAACCAACCCATGGGTAAATCCTACTTCGCGCGCGTCTTCCGCGAGGATGCCGCCCGCGCACCGATGGCGGCGCATGCCTTGGCGGACGCGGTGGTCGAGGCGGTCAAGGGCATCAAGGGCATCGCGTCCACGCGTATCGCCTTGATCGGCTCGCGCGAAGGCAAGAAGGACCTTTACGTGGTCGGCGTCGACGGCCAGGACCTGGTGCAGCTTACCCGCGACGGCGTGCCCTGTCTTTCGCCTGCCTGGACACCGGATGCCCGCGGCTTGTTCTATACCTCGTTCGTCCGCGGTTTTCCTGACATCTACCGCGTCGATCTCGGCAGCAGGGTCCGCACGAGGGCCGTTGCCTTCCCCGGCATGAACACCGGGGCACAGGTCTCTCCGGACGGACGGTTCCTGGCGCTGGTGCTTTCCAAGGACGGCAATCCGGAAATCTACACGCAGGAGCTGGCAGGCGGGAAGTTGACGCGGATCACGCGTACGGCGCAGGCGGCGGAAGCCAGCCCGGTCTGGTCGCCGGACGGACGGCAGCTCGCTTTCGTGTCGGATACGACGGGCGCACCGCAGATCTACACCACCGGTCGCGACGGTGGCAAGCCGCAGCGGATCACCTTCCAAGGCAACGAGAATGTCTCCCCCTCCTGGGGCCCGGACGGGCGGTTGGCCTACAGCAGTCGGCGGCTCGGGCGCTATCAGATCTGCGTCTACGATCCCAGCACGAAGAAGGACCAGCAAGTCACCGCCGCCGCCGCCGATCATGAGAACCCTTCATGGGCACCGAACGCCCGGCACATTGTGTATTCCCGGACAGAAGCGTATGCTGCCAGCGTCTATATTCTTGACACGATGGGAGAACCGCAGTTAAAGTTGACGGCGTTGAAGGGCGATTGGTATTTTCCCGTCTGGTCTCCGCGCTGATGCGCGATAGACAGGGCGGGTTTTTTGTAAAGGTAGGAGAGGAAAAACATGAGAAGCGGTACGATTCGGACGGTATTCAGTGTGATGACGGTGGCGGCGCTGGTGTTGGGCTCGGCAGGTTGCAAGAAAAAGAATGGAGCCAACGGGCAGGGCCTCGGCAGTGACATCCTGGATCCGATGAACACGCTTGGTGGTGGAGATGTAGTCTTGGCCGAACGCGGTGAATTCGGGATTCCCGTCAGCGACGTCAAGCTCGAGAACGTCTCGTTCGCCTATGACAGTTTCATCATCGCCGACAGCGAACGCAGCAAGATCGAGGCATGTGCAAATTACATGGTGGCCAATCCGGAAACCACCGTCGTGGTGGACGGGCATTGCGACGAGCGCGGCAGCCGTGAATACAACCTTTCGCTCGGCGAGCACCGCTCCCTGGCGATTCGTGCCTATCTGATCTCGCTGGGCATCGCGGGCGAGCGCATCCATACGCGCAGCTTCGGCCAGGAGCAGCCGCTTGACCCTGGTCACGACGAGGCGGCCTGGCTGGTCAACCGTCGCGGCGAATTCTCGCTGTTCAATAAATAGTACGGGCATGGACATAAGCACGATGACCCCGCTGCTGTTCCTGGGCGGTTCAACCGGACCGCTGGAGCTGCTGGTCATATTTGCTGCCATCCTGGTACTGTTCGGCCCCCGTAAACTACCTGAAATAGCCCGTTCGATCGGACGCATGCTCCACGAGCTGCGCAAGGCGTCGGATGATTTCCGGTCTCAGATCATGTCGATCGAGGGTACGGATAAGCCGGTTGAAACGCAGATAGATAAGGCGTTTATCCTCCCCCCTCCACAGGAACCGACTCGCGAGGACTTCCCCCCCCCCAATGTGCGGATTGCGTCTGCTTCCTTAATGGAGGGCGAGCGTCCTAGCGAGCCGGATGGAGGGTTTGCAAGCCCTTCTGACGTCGATGACGCCGGGAGCACCTTGTGAAATCGCCTGACGAGATGGAGTTCTCCGCAAAACCGTTTATCGAGCATCTTGATGACCTGCGCAAGGCACTGGTCTGGGCGGGTGCGGCACTGCTGGTCGGCTTGCTCGTCGCCATCCCGCTGGCTCCTTATATTTTGTCTTGGCTCATAATCCCGTTTGAACGTGCGGAACTCACGGTCCCCCTGCAGGTCAATGCCGTTGGCAGCGGGCTATCCATCGCGATGAGGGTCATCTGGTGGTCCGGGTTGATCATCAGCCTGCCTATCACGCTGGTGGCAGTGGGCTCTTTTGTGTTTCCTGGGCTTACTCGTCGCGAAAAGACAGCCATCTACAGCGGCGGGGCGGCTTCGCTGGCGTTGTTTGCGCTGGGCGTCTGGATGGCGTATCGCTGGACGGTGCCGGTGGCGCTGCAAATGATGGCGGCCATCGAGCGCTGGATCGGGACGCCGGCGGCATTCTGGGAAACGGCTAGCTATGTCTCGTTTGCGCTCAAGCTGCTGCTGGCCTTCGGTGCGACGTTCCAGCTCCCGTTGCTGGTGTACATCCTCGGGATGCTTGGCATCATCACCTCGCGGCAGATGCGGGACAAACGGCGGCATGTCACGATCGCCATGCTGGTGATCGGCATGATCATGACCCCGCCCGACCCTTTCTCCCAGATGTTGATGGCCACCCCCCTGATCGTGCTCTACGAGATCTGCATCTGGCTCGTGTACGCCCGCGAGCGGCGAACCCATATTTGACAAGACACATGACAACCGGAGGGTAAAACCATGGCTATTCGTGTTCTGAACCGGTTCCCGGGCTCCAATGTCCGCGTGCTGGCGCTACCGCAGGCACCGGACAAGGAATTGGTTTTCACTCCCGATCCGCATGGCGGCCCCGCGGCGCTGTGGTTCGATTTCCGGATCGAGGATTCTGAACCACCGGTGCCCGTTCCCGAAACGCTGGCGCTGACCCTGCGGTTTTTCGATGTCCACCCAGGCAAAATCAATCCCGAACATTGCCGTCCCGTGATCCGCGAGGCTGGCAAGAGCTGGAACCGCTTGCGCGCACCTGTCGTGACAACGCTTGACGATGGACAAGCCCTGCTGCACTGGACCATTCCCTATCCGGCAGCGCGGGTCGAGTTCGCCCTTTGCCATCCCTATGGACGGGATGAGCTGGACGTGATGCTGCAGCGCGCCAAGGGATACTGGCGCGAGGAATCCATCGGGCTGACGCAAGGCGGACGCCTGCTGACGCGCCTCGACAACCGGGTCGGCGGCAAAGGCAAGGGAGCCACCGCGCCACGCGGCCTTTACCTGTTGGCCCGGCAGCATCCTGGCGAAACCCCGGGATCCTGGATTCTCGATGGCATGCTTGAAACGATCACCCGGGCACGACCTGCGAACTGGTGTGTCTGGAGTACCCCCTTCGCCGACCTCGATGGCGTGATCGCCGGCGACCACGCCGGGGGCTTCGTGGCAGGACACGCGTGGACGAGGCCGCCGATGCGATACGAAGGCGCTGTCCTGCAGGCTGACATGAGCCGGTGGGCGGAGCGCTGCCGCCCGGAACTGATCGTTGACCTGCAGGCGTCCGGGATCCGCGAGAACGAAGGCCTCCATGTTTCCGTCGCCCCGGTAGCACCCGATGCCGAACGGAACCGTCTGGCATGGATAAATATCATGCAGCAGGCACTGGGACCCGAGTTTGCCGCCGATCCCTTCGCTCGCCTGACGGAAAACACGCCGGGAACAGACGCGGCTGGCCTGTCGGAATACGCGCATAAAGCCTGCGGCTGTTGCGCCCTGACCATCAAGACACCCTACACCGCCTGCCGCGAAACCCTGATGACCCCGAAACAGTACCGGGAAGCCGGGCGCCGCCTGGCACAGGCAATCCTGTCCCGCTGGTAGAACCGGATGATTGAAGAGGTCTACGGGCATCTCAATGACGGCTACAGGAAAGAGCAGATGGCGATGCTGAAGGTGGTGTGAGGTCAATTAAACGCCCCAATACCGCCGCCATTTTCCCCGCCATTTTTTCCGTGGCGTTACCGTGGCTGCCACAGAATCTGCCACAGAAGAAAAAAGAAAAAGGAACGACCAGTTGTAAGTCGATGGTAATGGTGCGAGGCTACAAATGCCGACGTGCGAATTCTCGGCCAGAGCCAGATTTCAGGTATTGCTCAAATGCGCGTGCCTTTTCTTTGGACGAAAACCGAATCACCGTTTCGATACGCCACGGTGCAAACGTTGAGGTGTGTGGCACGTCCCCTGAGTTGTGACGACGTAGTCGGTCCTGAAGGTTGGCGCATTGGCTTGGCAATACACTAAAGGATATATACGTAGTAGTGTTCCGGTTCTGGCATGCCAAGCCGTAGTCTCGCAGCTGGACGATCAGTCCGCCTCCGCAATTCTCGTTACCCTCGAATTGGCTACGGCGTGACATCCTTCACTCTCCGCTGCGCTGCGCGCGAAGGATGGTGGCGAGGAACGGAATCGAACCGCCGACACAAGGATTTTCAGTCAAGAAAATGCCCTTTTTAAAATCGCCAGAAAAGCCCGTAAATCGCCATATAACAGCCGTTTGTGCCAATTCAATTACGGCAGCTTCACGCAGGTTTCGGCAGCTTAAATTACCTTCTGTGCCACGAAAACGCCACGAGAAGTGAAAATCATCTAACGCCCCCAGGACTTTCACGTCTCCCCCCCCCCCCCTGAACGCGACTGAACCCAAGCGACTCCATTGAAAACAAGTGCATGTAAAGAGTTGACACAAGATGCTCTACTGATAGCATTGCGTTGAAAAGCCTGACTAACGCGAAATGAGGTCTGTATGAAGCGAAATATATATTTTTCATTCGTTACGTGTTCATTCTGTCTGTTTCTCCTAAGCTCGTTTATTTGCTCCAACGCTTTTGCTGGCAGTGTTGATGATTCCTTTGCCGATGTCGATAAAGCCAAAACCGAATCATCCGCCGCCAAGTCACCCGTTCCAGCCAAAGAAATTGATTCTGGAGATACTCTCAAAACACTTAAGGGAGTGGTATACAAGAATTATAAAGTGACCCGAACTGAGCCAGACGGGATTACGATTAGCCATTCTAAAGGGATATCCAAGATTTCCTTTCCAGACTTGCCATCCGAATTTGCCGAGAAATACAATTACGATTCGCAGGCGGCGGGCGAGTATGCAAGAGAGACGGCGGCGAATCGTGCGGCATATGCAAAAGAACAAAAGCGAGCGACACAGCTTGCGAATGAAAATGTTGCCCAATTTGAAAAAATTAAAGTCAAATGTCAAAACTGTAGTGGGCGTGGAGAAGTTCAAAGTGGCATGATGCGGGGGGACAGCCATATTAGCTATTTTCCGTGTTCAAAATGCAGAGGGACGGGAAAAGTAACAAGAGCGGTAGAAGTCAAGCCGCAGGTAGCTTCAAGGGGGCGTTCAGAATATTCTTCTAGCTCTTCGTCTTCAGAAAAGGGCGATAGGGATTACTTCAAAGGGTTCACGACGCCAGCCTACTCTGAAGCGGAATTCAAGCAGCGATTAGATTCGCTGAATGCTAAATACCCATATGAAGATGCACAAGGGCGAAAATACAGGATTGTAGGCGAGAAAACGGCTAACGTACAAGGATTCGGACAAACTGTAGCCAACCCCTATATCGCAGGATCCAGACAAGCTGTATACAACCCCTATGTTGAGGGCAGTGGACAACCCAGTGCTTACGGCAGCAGGTCAGCAAAGTTTAATACCAGTGCAGAGGCTTATGCATATATGAGACGACTTAATTTATCCAAAACACTTACGCTAGATTCAATGAGAGAGGCAAACATTAATGGGTCGTTACCAAATGGTGCTTATAACGTTGATATCGCCGAATATCGTGTTATGTATAATTCGGATGATGGCATGTTTTGGGTAATTCCAAGGTGAGCATTCAAGTTTCGGACTTATTCTTTATGAATCTGATCCAAGGATAGAACAATGGCTACCCTAATATTCAAGTTCGCAGACATTGTTGCGGTGTAGGTTGCCCCTATACTCCCAAATATATCCCCATAATAAATTCCTTCACCGCCATAGCCCCCTTGCGATAAACCGCGACCATAAGCATTTTACGAGGATAAGATTTGCGGCGTAAGCAAACTCATCTCGACGAGGGAAAAAGAATGAGCGACATATTATTTAAATGTAATAACTGTAATCATCAGATAGTCGTAGATGAGCGAGCATCAGGGGCAAATGTTGCATGTCCCGATTGTCAGACAGAACTGGTCATACCGAATGCCGACATCGTTTATGATTGCCCTAAATGCTCGTATGAACTGGCTGTAGGAGAAGAGTCGGAAGGGTTATCCTTATTCTGTCCAGAGTGTAATGAAGATATTAAGATACCAATAAGTTCAAAAGAAGTCTCATTGAGAAGTCCGCTATTGGGAAAAAGAGGGCAAGTCTCGCCATCTAGTGTTAGAGCCCAAACCATTTGCCCTCATTGTTCGGAGCCTCTTCAGGTGTCTGATAAAATGATGGGCAAAAAATTCAACTGTCCTAAATGCGGTAATAAAATCAAGATTGAAGAGGATGCAGAAGAAACCGCTGAATCTGTCCATATCAATACGCAGGCTGACTCCTTGGCTTCCGCGAGTGACGAAGAGCAAACCGAATTCACCTGTCCATTCTGCAAGATGGTCTTATCAGCTCCATTAAGCACAGTCGGGGAAATCGTTGACTGTTCTAAGTGTTTCAAGGCGATTGAAATACCCGTTCCGTCTACTCGAATAAAGAGCAGAAAGCCGACCCTGCAAAAGAGAGGTCCTGCCAGCTATTGTCCGAGCTGCGGGACTGAGGTTGTGATGGATGCGTCGTTTTGCATCAAGTGTGGTGCTGATCTAAAGACAGGTTTGAATTTAAATCGGGCTGGTGAAGAAGTTAAACGTGATGTTTCTACTTTTTCGTCAGAACAACCTAAAATTCCTCATATGGGGACCTCATTTGGTGGTTTTAGGTGGCTCTTGCTTGTTGGGTGTATAATTGTTGTGATTGTTGGCATAAAGAAATTTAACCACCAATCAAGTCCTTATCAGGCTATAACGACATCGGTAAATCATTCTCAGTCAAATAAATCGTCTGCAAATAGCAGTCAGAGTAGAACCGCAGTCCCAAAATCGGACAGTCCAGATCGCTCACATGCGGAGTCTGCTATATATCGAATCTCAGTATGGGCAGATCAAAGCCAGATCCCGAGACACTACATCGAGTATAAGCTTCTTGTTAACGGCGAAACAGTTCGTACCATGGAGGGGAAATCGAATATAATGGAGTTTAAGCATGTGCGTTTAAAGGCTGGCGACGTGCTCTCCGCTGTTGCGTATTGGAAAAATGGCTATGGTGCAACAGGTGAAATTAATGAGAGTTATGACAGAACCGTAACAATCAAACAATACGATATAGATTTTGCGGCAAACCAACCCGAAGGCAGTATTAAGTTGCTCTATCTTTACAAATATAAACCGCCCCCCTAAACCCCCGCACACATCCCCAAAATAAATTCCTTCACATTCATTGCCCCTTTCTTATAGACGGTCACGCATAGCAGCTCCCCATCAATGTAAACGGCAAAGAATCTGCTAGCCCCGTATTTCGTCACCTGTATATCGGGCATTGGATTGGCTTCCGGCTCGTTACCAAAATCATCTTCCGGCAATTCATCAGGAACCTCCCATCCTGCACTCTGCCCAATCCTAAACCATTCTCGCTTGCTGATGCTTAAGATGGTCGTTCCTGTCTTCTCATTTCCCCTTGTTATCCTCATGACTCCTCCCCTTTGAGAAGCTCTTCAGGCACGTACACAAAGGTCTCTGGAGCATCATCGGGAAAATCATTTGCAATGCGATCAAGCCAGAATCGCCCTATCCCAATCTCTTCACCTATACGAAACCAATCGTCGCGGGTAATGGTGATAGAGTCCGTCTTTTCGTTTATTTCTGTTTTCATGCACTACTGATTCAAAACACCCAAGGGATAATCCTCTTTTCCCCAGGGTATTTATTCAGAATTAAGCAGGAATTTATTCAAATTAAATAGAATCAGATTGGCATGATAATTCGACGAACCAATTTAAGAGCAATGTTGACGCCAGAACTCATATCGGATGTGAGCTGTCTGCCAATCAAACCGTTCCAAATGGGCGACATCAAATTCGACAAGGAAAGGGCGTGGAGGCTACTGATTAGCCAGACCATCATTCCACTTTGCCGGCATCAGCTTGAAGACCTGAAGCAATACCGCTGCCTATTGACTGAAGCTGAGAAAAAGGTTGCCGATAAGTACACAGAGATTATCGAGGCTTACATATCAGAGTGGCGGACTCAT
>CAZZBA010000167.1:0-8664 GCA_964652765.1 uncultured Victivallales bacterium
GTCAATAATATCAGTTCACCAGTGGGCGCAGGGCACCCATAGGTGCACGAAATGTCCCGTTCGTGCAAAAGTCCGTTCCATTCGTGCAAACGCTGTCGTGATCGCTAGATGTATTGCGTATTATCCAGCGTGTGTGCATGGTGCCGCACTACGCGAATAGAACAATGAAAGGAGTAAAGACATTGTGTGATGCAAGAAAAGTGGTGGTCATGGTGCTGGCGTTCGTTATGGCGGATCTGGCGATTGCTGAGCGACAGGTCGCCAAGCGCAATCTGTCGGGGCGCGCCGTGATCGGTCAGCATAGTTTCGAGGGGCCCGCCATCACGGGGCTGATGGATGACGCTGGGTTCAATATCGACATCGATACCCAGCGCTTTACCTTCGGGGCCGCTTGGTCGCGCTAATTCGTGTACATGAGGCAGAATATTAAAAACAAAACGGCAACATAATAGGGAGACGCATCAATATGAAACATGAGAACATTTGCGGAATCTTCGCGGCATTAGTTTTTGGTCTGGCAATTATCGTAACGGCCCATGGGCAAGACGCTCAAGTCAAAGCTCTCGTGCCGCTTCCCTCGGTCCTCGACTTCACCCGTGGCGGTGGGTGGGGTGTTGCTCTTGGCGCAGGGGGCGAATATGGAGAAGCGTACGATGGTTCAGACGAATACGAATTCGAACTGGAACCAGCCGGTGCGATTCAATGGAGGAAAGGAAACCACCTGTTGTTTTGGGAAGGCATGGAACTTGGCTGGCGTGGCCGCTTTGCCGACCTCTGGCTTATCCAAGCCGGTGCACGCTACGAAGCGGGCCTTGAGCCTGACGACTCCGAAAACGGCGCGCTTGATGGTATAGAAGAGCGCGATACACATATCGCTGGATTTCTGGAGACGCGCCGCAGCCTGGGCGCAGATTGGAGAAATTGGATCGCCGCTCGTGTCATGGGCGGTGAAAGCGGGTTTGGATGGCTCGGGATTCTGGCGGCAGGGCATCGGTTTGGCGACCATATCGACGGCAGCGGAACGGAGTTGTTTGTTTACTCCACCTTTGGAACGGACGATTTCATAAACAAGGATTTCGGAGTTACTCCCGCAGATTCAGCGGCCTCAGGTTTGCCCGTGGCAGATCTCGAAGGCGGTTATAGAGCTTCTGGTGTTAACTTGATTCACCACCAGTATATCACCGAACACATTCATGTGATTGCAGCGGCCGAGGCCGAGATCTACAGCAGCGACATTGCAGACAGTCCACTTTCGCTAAACAATTATGAGGCCGAAGTAGAGTTGTCCGCAGTCTGGGTATTCTAAATCGAGGCGAAGCGGTGGAGGGTAAGGCAATCGGCCTCAGTCGCAGCGCGACTGGGCTACTACGAAATCACGCGCGCCGGATGCGGGCGGCGAAGGCACCGTCCATGCCGGATTCCGGCGGCAGGCTCGTGCGTTGTTCTTCCAGGCGGAATGCCGGGTTGGCGGCGAGCCAGCGTTCCACGAGCTGCAGGTTCTCTTCCGCTTCAAGGCTGCATGTGCTGTACACGAGTATGCCGTCGTCGGCCAGCAACGGGGCTGCCGCGTCGAGCATGCTGAACTGCAGGCGGGTCAGGGCATCGAGCCTTTCCGGCGCGAAGCGCCAGCGGGCGTCCGGCCGGCGGTTGAGCACGCCGGTGTTGCTGCAAGGCACGTCGAGCAGGATACGGTCGAAGGGGGCGTGGGTTCGCACGGTCTCGCCCGCGGGCGCGGCGGCATCGGCCTGCACGATCTGCAGGCAGGAGAGGTGGATGCGCGCAGCGTTTTCACGCAGGCGGCGCAGCCGGTCATCGTGCAGGTCGGCGGCGATGATCACGCCCTTGTCCTGCATCCGGTCGGCGCAGGCGAAGGCTTTGCCACCGGGGGCGGCGCAGGCGTCGAGCATGCGCATGCCGGGTTCGGGGGCCAGCAGCGAGACGGCGATTTGCGTGGCGGGATCCTGCACGTAGAAGGCACCCGCCTCGAAGCCGGGAAGCTCGCTGACGGCGGTTCCGGCGGGTACGCGGAAGAAGTCCGTGGCGACGGGGTGCGGGGTGAGCATCTCGCGCAGGGCGGCGTGTGCGGGCGTGTCGGATCCGCGCAGGCGGACAAAGACCTCCGGACGCCGGTTGTTCCATTCGCACAGCGCCAGCGTCGCGGCGTCCCCGTACTGCCTCGACCAGCGCTCGATCAGCAGGTCGGGATGCGAGAGACGGATGCCGGGGGCGGTCCGGGCGAGGTCGGAAAGCATGGCCTCGCGGCGGCGCAGTGCATTGCGCAGGACACCGTTGACAAAGCGGGTACGGGCGGGGTCCAGATCGGCCTTGGCCGCCTCGACGGTCTCGTTGAGTGCTGCGTGTGCCGGAATGTTGTCCATGCGGTACAACTGGTACAGGCCGGTCAGCAGGTAAGCCTTGGTCTCCGGATCGGGCTCGCGCGAGACCATGGCGGTCAACAGCCATTCCAGCGTGCGGCACCAGCGGACGGCACCGAAGACCATTTCCTGCACGAGGTTGCGCTGCGGCGTGTTCTCGGGAATCAGGCGGTCGGGAAAATCACCGGTCAGCAGCCAGCGTGCAAGGATGCGGGCGGCAACGGTCCGTGGGGAGGGTATAGGTTTGCTGCTCAACTTGGCGGATTCACGATATGCCCGGTCTGGATCGGGCGGGGGAAATGCGGGACGAAGTCCGACCACTCGACCCACTGGATTACCAGGAGCGCGATAAAGAACAGCGTGGCGAAGACCGCCAGGATCGCGAATGCCGTATAGGAAGGTTTGACCTGGACCGGCATGGGCGGCTGGGCGATGAACGGCTCGCTGGATGGCTCGTCGGTAAACGGCTCGTCCGACACCGTCGAGGTGTCGGCAGATGCCTCCGCACCGCCGTCAGCAGTTGCTGTCGTCGGCTTCAATACCGTCATTTTCCGTTTCTTGATCGTGATGGGTGCGCCCATGTCCTGCCCCCTATGCTCAATGCGTTCAAATTGATAAATGCCCAAAGATAGTCTTGTTGTCCGTTTGCATCAAGATTAAAACACGCGTCAGCGCAGATCCTTCAGGAGCGGGTCTTCCCCCTTTTCGGCGGTTGCCTTGCGTGGCTTGCTGAAAAGGATGCGGCGGTAGCCGCTGCTGGCCAGTTCGCTGCTGATCGCGGTCAGGGTCTGCGGGGTGGCATTGGTTGGAATCTCGATGGTGATTTGTGTCTTCGGGTCAATGTCATCTTTCTTCAACTGGGCCGCGAGTTTCTTGACGGGGGTTTCGGTGTCGCCGACATACAAACGCCCGTTCTCGGACAGTCGCACCTGGGCGTCGGCGGGTTTCAATACCTGGGCAGAGGCGCAACCGCTGAACGAGATTGTGAGAGCCAGGAGGATCGAACCGGTTAATACGTGTTTATTCATGTCGGTATTCTAGCGGGCGGGGGCGGTTAATCAAGACGGTTCTGCGCGTAATCGGCAACGGATTCGGCGAGCGGCTGGAAGGCGGCATTGTAACCGGCGGTGCGCAGTTTGCGGATATCCGCCAGCGTGTAGTACTGGTATTTGTCGCGCAGGGTTTCCGGCATGTCTATAAAATCAATGCGCGGCTCGCGTCCCAGCGCGGCAAAGACGGCATTGGCCAGGTCGACCCAGGTATGCGTGCGCCCGGTCCCGGCGTTGAAGATGCCGGAGACGCCGGGGTGGTCGAGGAAGAACAGGGTGATCGCGACGGCATCCTTGACGTAGACGAAGTCGCGTTCCTGCATGCCGTCCTTGTAATCCGGACGGTGCGACCGGAAAAGCTCCAGCCGTCCGGTCCCCTCGATCTGTCGGAACGCCTTGTTGACAACCGAGCGCATGTCGCCCTTGTGGTCCTCGCCCGGGCCGAAGACATTGAAGTATTTGATGCCGGCGATCTGGCCGAGCAGGCGGTGCTCGAGGGCCCAGAGGTCGAATTTCTGTTTCGAGAGGCCGTAGAGGTTCAGCGGCTGCAGGTTCGGGATATCCCCCTCGTCGTCGCGGTAGCCGCGGCTGCCGTCGCCGTAGGTGGCTGCGCTGGAGGCGTAGATGAAACGCGCCTCCTGGCGCAGTGCCCACTCGCACAGCTCGCGGGTGTAGGCCAGGTTGTTGTCGTCAAGATAGGCGGCGTCGGTCTCGGTCGTCGAGCTGCAGGCACCAAGGTGGAACACGGCTGCTGCTCGCGGCTGCCGTCCGGCGTTGAACCGCCGGCGGAACTCCTGCTTGTCGAGAAAGTCCGTGTAGGTGAGTTTGTTGAGGTTCGCCTCCTTGGCTGGATGGTTCAGGTGGTCGACAATCACGAGGTCGCGGTATCCGCGCGCGTTCAGCGCGGCGGCCAGATTGCTGCCGATCAGGCCGGCACCGCCGGTGATGATGATTGTGTCCGTCACTGGCATAGTTGGTCTTCCTGTTGCTAAGGGGTTGTGGCAGTTGCCGTCATTTTACGGATCATGCCGGTGGTGGACCGCCCCGGTACGAGTTCGGCGAGGACCACCCGTCCGCCAGCGGCTTCAACCAGGTCCCGTCCGCTGACGTAGTGAGCCCAGTCGGCACCCTTGACGAGCACATCGGGCAGGATCGCGCCGATCAAGTTGATGGGTTCATCCTCGTCGAAGACGATCACATAGTCGACGGCCTCCAGCGCGGCCAGGACCAGGGCCCGGTCCTGCTGGGGATTCACCGGCCGTGTCGGGCCCTTGGCACGGCGGACAGAGGCGTCGGCATTCAGTCCGACCGCGAGCGCATCGCCCTGCCGACGGGCAAAATCGAGGTACGAGACATGGCCGGCATGCAGGATGTCGAAGCAGCCGTTTGTGAAGACGAGCGTACTGCCTGCCGCCTTGAGCCGCGCCCGCTCGTCGCGCATGGCCTCTCGCGATACTATTTTCGATTCGGGATTCCTCATGTTTCCTCCGTAATGGGTTCGTGAGAAAGACTACGGATACGCAGGCCCCTTGTAAACGGTTTATTTTTTGCTGTCAGGTTATCGTTTTCTGTGCGTATAGTCTAGGTAGACATGGAGGGAATGCGGTGTTCCCTTGGTTTTCAACAAGACTCCGAAGAGAGTCGGTTTAGAAAGAGAAAGGTGAGTATCATGATCAGGATAGTAAGTAGTGCGGTGAAGACGTCTTTGTTCGCGGGGGCGGCATTGGTATTGGCGGGGGCGGTTAACGTGTATTCGGATTCCTGCAAGGTTACGGAGGCCAAGACGGAGGACAAGGGGGCTGCTTGTGAGACGGCGGTTCAGGAGGCGAAACCGTCCGCTGACGGTGCTTCCGTGAAGGGCGAATCCTGCAAGGCCAAGTGCGACAAGGCAAAGGCTGCCTGCACGAAGGCGGATGGCGAGAAAGTCAAGGCTGGCTGTCCGAAGGACAAAGCCGTCTGTGCGAAAGCGGATGGCGAAAAGGTGAAGGCTGACTGCCCGGCTGAGAAGAAATGCTGTGGGACTTGTAAGCCAAAGTCTGAGGTGAAGGCGCAGGAAACCTGCCCGGTGATGGGCGGCAAGATCAACAAGACCGACTATGTTGACCACGATGGCAAGCGGATTTATGTTTGCTGCAAGGGCTGCATCGCCCCCATTGAAAAGGATCCGGCGAAATACATCAAGGCACTGGAGGATCAGGGCGTCACCGTCGAAACCGTGAAAGCGGTTGAAAACTGATCCGGCGGTTGCGTTACTGTCCCTGCCGCCTTCGCGCGGCAGGGACCTTTGATCTGGAATCCCGCAAGCCGGAGCGGGAGCATGGAAAGGAAGCCGTGCGATGATGAAGCGTCTATTTCAGGCTGTGCTTGGAGTCGGCATTATGCTGGCGGGGTGCGTCACCGTCCCTCTGGAAGAACAACCGGAGAGCCCCGGCGGCGGGCAGCAAGCCGTCCATGCGCCGGCGGATAGCCCGGATGATGAACCGGGACTTGACGAGAATTCAACACTAGATGACTATCTGCGACACGCCTTTGCACACAATCCCGGGTTGCGGGTGGCCTTTGAACGCCGCCAAGCGGCTCTGGAGCGGATTCCACAATCGAAAGCGCTGGACGATCCCGAGCTTACGTTCGAGTATTTCCTAGAGCAGAAAGACACGCGCTATCAGGCCGGTTTGACACAGTCGTTCCCGGCGTTTGGAACACTCAGGCTCCGCGAGAAGAGAGCCGCCGCGGAAGCGGAAGCGGCCGGATATGCGGCGGAAGCGGAGCGTCTGGCCCTGTTTGATCGCGTCATCAAGGGATTTCACGAGTACCATTACCTCTCCCGCGCTACACAGGTGACGGAAGAGGCGCACCGGCTCCTGGCAGATCTGGAGCAAGTCGTGGACACGCGTTACCGGACCGGGGCGGCAACCTTTTCGGATCTCATCAAGACGCAGGTGGAGAAAGACCGGATCGCCAGTGATCTGGAGTCGCTACGGGACGAACGCGCCTCGCAGTCGGCCGGCCTGGCCGCCTTGTTAAACCTTCCGGTATATGACGTACTTCCGTGGCCCAAGGCGACGTCTTCCGGACCGGCCAATATGGATACAGACACGCTCGACGACATGCTCGGGGAGCTGAACCCGGAGCTCAAGGCCGCCGGGGCAATGCTCGCCGCCGAAACGTTTCGGGAGCAGCTGGCACGCAGGAATTACCTGCCGGGAATCATGCTCGGCGCAAATTGGATGGCGATGCCCGGCGAGGACGGGCAGGGGGATGAAACCGATGTAAGCGTGATGGCCGGTATCACCCTGCCCTTGTGGCGGGGAAAATACCGCGCGGAAATCCGGGAGGCCGAAGCCATGCGCCGGGCCGCCGCCGGTGAGCGCGACAATATTCAGAACATGCTAAAGGCCGAATTGAGCATGGCCATCGTCAGGTTTCGCACTGCCGAGCGCCGGATGGCTCTGTTCCGCGGCTCGTTGATCCCCAAAGCCGAGCAGGCACTGGAAGTGGCACAGCAGGATTTCTCGTCCGGAAAGGTCGATTTCATGACGCTGATCGACGCCCGGCGCACCTGGCTGGAGTTCAGGCTGATGCTCGAGCGCGCCACGGCTGACCGGGAAATCGCGATGGGGGAGATCGGCTGCTGCATCGGGATATACTCCATCGCCAGTACGCCTGGGGAAACCGGACGCAACCCACCGCACAATGACCAGGAAGGAGCGCAACCGTGAAAACAATCACCGGCACCATACAAGGCAAAGGCATGCTCGCCGCCGCTATCCTGGCAGCGTTCACGGCGGGTTTTCTTTCAAGGGGTTATTTTGTTTCCAGTCCTGAAACGGCGGAACCCTCCGGCACCGTGGGGGCGGTGACGGAGGCCCCGGTCTGGACCTGTTCCATGCATCCGCAGATCCGCCTGCCGAAGTTCGGCTTGTGCCCGATATGCAACATGGACCTGATCCCGGTGGCGAAGGACTCCGCCGCGGACGCGGACCAGCCGCGCCAGGTGACGCTGTCCCCGGCGGCCCGCAAACTGGCGGAAGTTGAGGTTTTTCCTGTGGAACGCCGTTCCGTGGCGGTCGAGATCCGCATGGTCGGCAAGGTGCAGTTCGATGAAACCCGCCTGGCTTACATCGCCCCCCGTGTCCCAGGTCGGATCGACCGTTTGTACGCGAACTTCGTCGGTATGCCGGTGAAGCCCGGCGAGCCTCTTGTCGATATGTACAGTCCCGAGTTGATCTCCGCCCAGCAGGAACTCCTGCAGGCCGTGAAAGCGTCGGGCGGCGCGGCTGTTTCCGCGTCGTTGCTCAACGGCACGCGTGAACGCCTGCGGCTCTGGGGGCTGACGTCTGAGCAAATTACCGAGATCGAAGAAAGCGGCCGGGTTCGCGATCATGTGACCTTCTCCTCGCCTATCGGAGGCATCGTGGTGGAGAAGGATGTGCGCGAAGGTCTTTACGTTGAGACCGGCATGCGCCTGTTTACCGTGGCGGACCTGTCTCAGGTGTGGGTCCAGCTCGACGCCTACGAATCCGATCTGGCCTGGCTGCGCGATGCCCAGGAGGTTACGTTCGAAACCGAGGCGTATCCCGGCGAGACATTCGCGGGTGCCGTGACGTTCATTGCCCCGGTGCTCGATCCGATGACGCGCACGGTCAAGGTGCGTGTCAACGTGGCGAATGCCGACGGGCGGTTGAAACCGGAGATGTTCGTCCGTGCCGTGGTCCAAGCCACTGTTGCCGGGGAAGGCAAGGTCCTGCGGAGCGATCTCGGGGAGGCGGCGGCAGATGAGGCGACCGCTGTTTCGCCTTTGGTCATCCCGGCCTCGGCCCCTCTGGTCACCGGCAAGCGGGCGGTGGTGTATGTGGCCCTGCCGGACAAGGAAGGCGTATACGAAGGCCGTGAAGTGGTCCTCGGCCCCAGGGCGGGAGACTACTTCCTGGTGATGGAGGGGTTGCGGGAAGGCGAACAGGTCGTCGTCAACGGCAACTTCAAGATCGACAGTTCTCTGCAAATCCAGGGCAAACCCAGCATGATGACGCCCGGACCAGGGACGGCGGATGCCGTCCCCAGGATGCATCCGCAGTCGCATTGCCCCGTGATGGGCGGTGAGATCAACAAGGCTATGTTTCTCGATTACCAGGGGTTGCGCATCTACTTCTGCTGCCCCGGTTGCGAGGCGCCGTTTCTTAAGGAGGCGGCAACCTATCTTGAGAAGATGCGCGCCGAAGGCGTTGAACCTGAGCGTATAG
>CAZZBA010000168.1:0-8566 GCA_964652765.1 uncultured Victivallales bacterium
ACATCGATCATCTGGTCATTCGTGACGACGGAGCAATATTTCTGATCGAGACCAAATCGCATCGGGGGATAGTCGTCGTCCATCAGCATGATCGCAAGGTTATGGCCGATTGCCTCGGCGTGGTGTTTGCGCAGTTTTCCGTTCAGTGGCCTGTTCATTAGATTTCTCCTAATTGAATTATTCGTGTAGCTGTAACCACCACGTCCACTCGGACGTAGCTCTCAGCCTCCCCAGGCCATTCAACCTGCTGGCAATCCGCCGCAAGTGCAATGACCGGGATGCTTGTATATAGCCCGCTGGCGCTAACCGGCGCGTGGGCTGACCGAATGGATTCGACGGTGCGCTTCGAGCGCCCGAAGTCCAGGTCGAATGTACATCGGCGCTCCGGGCTGAAGCCCAGGCAGCCGACGACGATTGCGTCCACGGGGCCCTCATAAAGCTCCGCGTCCGATGGTATAGGGCTGATGCGAAGTGCAGCAGCCCGGACCCCGGTGGGGTATAGTGCTGACCGGGGAATCCGGTACAGCTTGTCTCCCGACTGGCCTGGCACGAGCAGTGTCAGGTTCCGGTCGAGTATAGCTTCACGCAGGGGACGCAGGCTTTGATCGCGCAGCGTCGCTACCGCCCTGCAGCCGACAGCCATGCTGTACCTGTGGCATCAGAATTATGGCGAGATGCTGGACTTTGAATACCGCATCGCCACAAAGACCAAGACGCCGGGTTACCAGGTGGCCCTCACGTCACGGACCCCGGAGGACTTCGACCGCATGGTGGAGGTGATTCGCATGGTGGAGCGGGCCATCAAGGCCGAAGCCTTCATGCCCAACGACGGATGCTTCGCTTGCGGCGACTGCCAGTTCGCCGGTGCCTGCAAGCGCTGGGTCCAGGACAGCCAGGTCGTAAGCATACGGATGGCGGCATGATCACGTTAATAAAAAACCCAAACAGGAGAACCAACATGAACACGGAAAATCCAATACTCGATGTCCTTTCCCGCGAAGGCGTCCTGCTGAGTGTATCGATCAGTTTCTGGCGGGCGCACAAGAAGCTGCAGGCGGCCGATCTGGGGCTGGATGCATCGGACATCACCGACCGGCTGATCTCGCTCGGTCACAAGAAGCTGCTGCCGAAGGAGGCCCTGGCCGGGTTCTCGCTGATCGAGTCGCGGGCGCATGCCCTCGTCGAATCGGCGACCTTCCCGTTCCTGGGCGGCATTGCCCGGTTCCTGCCGAACGCCAAGCTGCCGGATGTCGCCGACAAACTGAGTGGGCTGGAACGTGAGTTCCACGCCGAGCTGGACCGGTTCAAGGCCCGCTACGGCTCCCTGCGTGAGGCGGCCCGGCGCGAATGGTACCGGGCGGCAGCCAAGCTGATGCCCGATCCGGAAGTGATCCTGGCCAACATCGAGAGCGCCTACCCGCGTCCCGACGGGCTGGACCGGTACTTCGGCTTCAGCACCCACATGTTCCAGCTTACCGTGCCGGAAGGCGCGAACCAACTGGAGCTGATGCAGGTAGCCGACCAGCGTGCCATCATCGAGGCGCGTAACCGGGCGGCTAACGAGGCGGCCGAACAGATCCGGAGCGGCACCCGGCAGTTCGTCCAGGACTGCGTGGCGACGCTGCGGGAGCAGACCGCCAATCTGTGCGGGGAGATGCTCGCCAGCATGTCGGGCGGCAAGACGGCGGGCGTCCATCAGAAGACGCTCAACCGCCTGGTGAAGTTCATCGACGAATTCAAGAGCCTGAACTTTGCCGGGGACAGCGAGATGGAGGAGATGCTGGAACGTGCCCGCCGGGAGCTGCTCAGCCGCTCAGCCGAGGAGTACCGGGATAACAGCTCCGCGCAGGCAAAGCTCCGTGAGGGGCTGACCCACCTGCGGGATCAGGCCCGTGAGATGGTGAGGCAGGACGCGACCGAGATCGTGGAGCGATTCGGTCAGCTTGGTCGCCGCCGTTTCCGTCTGGCAGCCTGACAACTGCCCCGTCGCCGGTGTCCCGTCAAGGGAATGGCCGGCGGCGGGGCGTGCTGAATGAGTTAGTTCGCCGCGCTGTAAAGGCGCTCCCAGTCACCGGCGTGTCCGCCATCAAAAGGCATTCAGGACACGCCCGCCTTCAGTCTGGCTTCCCGCTACAGGGGAACCTGGCTGACGGCTTCGCCATGCGCCCCCTCGTCTTGCGCCCTCGTTCATCACCACCTCTGTCGGTATGGATTGGGAGTTCCCGCGTTTTGATCCATGGACGCGAACCTATTCGGAAACCAAGAAGCGCAACATTGATACAGAAAAAGCCCGTTCCAGAATCAAGGCAATCCACCTGCTGGCGAAGCATGGGGCCCGATGGATGCCGAAAGATCGGGGCGAGGTGAACTCAATGCGCCGTTCGTTGTTGAAGATGAAAGACGACTACACGGTCGAGTTTGTCTGGATCATGTCCAAGTACCAGGCGTGCACACGAGCAGCAATCAATGATCTGCTTCGAACTTCGACAATCAGAGCTTTAGTGGTATGGCACACAAAACGAATCAACGATCTATTAGGCCGGTTGCCGGAAACCCTTGCTACACAAGAGTAGAGGCAAAAATGAAGAGTTGGGGGGATTGCGGCTGGATTCAGAGACGGCAGTTCACGGTGGATTGTGCGGTGTCTATGTTAATATAGACCAATCACTGTCAACATTAGACTAGCTATGGGTTCGCTTTTATCGAAAGCTCCGTGGATAATTCAAGGTTCTTGAGCATTTCCTGAAACTCGGCTACCTGTTCCTCCTTCGATGGCAGCGTGGTTAAAGGTCGTAGCCGGCGCTCCGTAAAGTATCGGCGAACAGCGGGGTCGTTATTGTGCTCGACCAGATACTGGGTTATCTGCCCCGAGAGCTTGGTCACTAGGGCGGTAAGCTGAAAGACCCGCACCCTTGAGACCCCGAGGACTTCGGCAGCCTTGGCGTAGGTGTTTATGGAGTCCTGTTCAAACACCTTGAGATACCGAAGGCCTGTCAGAATGGGGCTCTCACGGGTTAGATGATTCTGGTACGTCTCCCATTGCCGGGCCGTAATCCGAGCCACTTCCCCCAGTTCCTTCGGCTTTTCACCGCGCACAAAACAGGGGCGCTTTTCGTAACACCGCGTATAGAAGGGAGTTACCTCCCATAGCGATTTCACCGCTTTGGTGCGGTGCTTAGCACGGTCGCGGAGCCAATTTATTCGCGGATAAAGGTGTGGTTGTCGATCTCGGCAAAGGCTTGATCCAACTCTTCCTGCGTGTTCATCACAATCGGCCCACCCCAGGCAATGGGTTCGCGCAATGGCCGACCGGAGAACAATATGAATCGCATGCCGGCCTGACCCGCTTGAACGGTCAAATCGTCGCCCTCATGGAAAAGGACAGCCCGGCGACTCTTCACGCTTGTCTTTGCCTCGCCGAAGGAACCCTCTCCGTCCACGATGTAAACAAAGAGGGTGGATTGAGGGTCGGTCGGCAGGTTCCATGTGGCATCCGGCTTCAGCGCCACATCCAGGAGCAGGACTTTCACGTAATCTCCCTGTGTCGCGCCTTCGGCCTGTCGATAGGTGCCGGAAATCACAGCTACGGTACCGGACGTTTCCTCCACCATGGGTATCATCGCCGCTTTGATGTCCCGGTATGCTGGCCGAGCCCATTTATTCTGGCGTGGTAGATTGACCCAGAGCTGAAGTCCCAGCATGCGTGGACAGGCCAGCGGCATCTCCTGGTGGATGATGCCACTGCCTGCGGTCATCCATTGGCAGCCGCCGTCCAGGATATGATCCTTGTTGCCGAGACTGTCGCCATGCTCGATGTCGCCCTTGATCAGATAGGTCACGGTTTCGATGCCGCGGTGCGGATGCCACGGAAAACCCCTGGTGTAGTCGGCGGGATTGCTCGAATCGAACGCGTCCAGCATCAGGAACGGATCAAAATCCTGTGTGGTATCGGGGCCCAGCACACGCACCAGTTTGACGCCCGCGCCATCCACGCTGTTGGTGCCGGTCACGATCCGGCGGATGCCTCGTAGCTTACCCATACACATCCCCTTCCATGCTTTGATCCCGCGCTGACCGACGGCCACGCGACTCGAGACTCTTTTTGTTCAGATCAGTACAGCTTCTCGTATTCGCCCTTGCCCGTCTTCTTGAGCTTGTGGAAGCCGGAGGACTTGGCCCGGTCGTCGAAGCCGCTGGCAGACGCACCGACATTCGGTGCGGAAATGCACTTCTTGACGCGGGCCCCGCAGTCCGGGCATTTCGAGGGAACCGGCTCGGTATGGCTCAGCAGGCTCTCGAAGCCGTCCCGGCAGGTCGGGCAGCTATGACGATGATTCTTCGCCTTGAATTCGTAGATCGGCATCAACTCAACTCCTTTTACACGCAAATCGATCAATACCGTTTACATTTTAGGCGGATTGCACTATTAATGTCCAGCTTTACAAACGGTTCCCGGAGTTTGGGGTTCCGGAGACGACTGTTCTAACGGTTTCGTAGCCACGCTCGCCAGAGCGTGGATAGCGCAGTGACGGCGTTGGGTTTGGCCATCCACGCTCTGGCGAGCGTGGCTACAGCCGAACCAGCACAAACAAATGGAGTCTTATGAAAATCGCCTTGATCGGCCTGCCGCAGGCAGGACGCAAAACCCTGTTCACACTATTGACGGGCCGCGCAGTGCCGGATGCACGCAAGCCCGGCGAATCCATCGAGGGCATCGCCGCGATCCGGGACGAGCGGGTCGACCGGCTCACGGACCTCTTTAAACCGAAACGCAAGGTCTACGCCGAGAACCACTTCGTCCTCTGTCCGGACGCCGTCACCGGCGCGGATTCGCGCGGATGGCTCGATGCCGCGAGGCGCTGCGATCTGCTCTGCCTGGTCGTGCGGGCCTTCGAGTCGGACCAGGTCTATCATCCGGATGGCTCGGTTGATGCCGCGCGTGACGAGGAGAACCTGCGCACGGAGCTGCTCTTCGCGGACATGGAACTGATCGAGAAGCGCCTGGTACGCATGGCCAAGGAGGCCCGCGCCGGCATAGGCTCCGACCAGAAGACCGAGCAGGAGACGCTGCAGGCCTGCATGGCCGCGCTGGAGGCGGGCAAGCCGCTGACGTCACTGACCTTTGATCCGTCGGCGCTGGCTTCCATCCGCAGCCTGGGGCTGCTGACACTGATCCCGCTGATGGTGCTGCACAATGTCTCGGAAGCCGACCTCGGGAAGGCTGACGCGGCCAGCGGCGGACCGCTGGCGCTCTCGTGCCAGATCGAGCAGGAGATCGCGGGTATCGCCGACGAGGCCGAACGGCAGGAATACATGGAGGCGATCGGCATCCGCCAGCCGGGACTGGACCGCGTGAATGCGGCGGCCTACGATGCGCTGGGCCTGATGTCGTTCTATACCGCCGGCAAGGATGAATGCCGGGCCTGGACCATCCGCAAGGGCTCCCCGGCCCCGGTGGCGGGCGGCAAGATCCATAGCGACATCGAGCGCGGCTTCATTCGCGTCGAGGTCATCAAGTACACCGATTTCATCGAGGCCGGTTCCGAGCATGCCGCCAAGGAGCGCGGCAAGATGCTGACCAAGGGCAAGGACTACATCATCGAGGACGGCGATATCTGCCATTTCCTGTTCAACGTGTAATTTCTTGTTGGGTGTTGGATATTCAGCTATTCTCTTCCCCATGCCTTCAACCCGTCTATATCTCATTACCGGTGACGACGAATACCTTGTCTCCGAAAAGGTCGCCTCGATCCTCCGGCAGGTCGCCCCGCCCGGCGGCGATGCCGCCGCCCAGCTTGAACGCATCGACGGCGCGGTCGACAAGGTCGAGCCGGCGGTCAACGTCATCCGCCGCTGTCTCTCGGCCATCAACTCCCTTGGCCTGTTCAGCGAGCAGAAGACCATCTGGCTCGAGAACGCCACCATCCTGGGCGACAACCGCGCCTCTCAATCGCAGACCGTGCAGGACGAACTGACCCGGCTGACCGACAAGATCAAGGCCGGGCTGCCGGCGGACGTGACCCTGATCATCACCGCCCCCGGCGTCGACAAGCGCCGCGCCTTCTACAAGACCTGCAAGACCGCTGGAGAGCTGCATGAGTTCATGGTGCCGGACGCCCGCAACAAGGGCGACCAGATGGCGGTAGCCGAACGACTGGAGCGGCTGGCTTCGGATAAAGGGCTGCAGCTGACGGCCTCCGCCAAGGTCGCCTTCCAGCAGAAGGTCGGGCTTGACACGCGGCTGATCCTCAACGAGCTCGAGAAACTCGCGACCGCGCTGGGCGAGCGCAAGAAGGTCGAGGCGGAGGATGTCGCCAATTTCGTGTCCGCCTCGCGCGAGGCCGCCTTCTGGGACCTGTCCGACGCCTTCGCCGACCGCGACCTGGCCAAGTCGCTGCGTATCCTGCGCCAACTCGTCTTCCAGCGCCAGAACCTGATGGGCCTGATCATCAACCTGGAAAAGCGGGTCCGCGATCTGATGATCTACCGCGAGGCGATTGACCGGCAATGGATGGTGAAGAAGACCGTCTACGGCAAGGATAGCTACGCCTGGGGCACGCTGCCGCCCGAAATCGAACAGACCTTCACCCAGGAGATGGAGAACGATCCGCGTGCCATGCATCCTTTCCGCGCGTCAATCCTGGCCAGGCAGGCGGCCGGATTCACACGCAAACGCCTGGAGCATTGCCAGAAACAGGTCATCCAGGCCCACGAAAGCATGGTTTCGAGCCGGGTCCCGCCCGAGCTGGTGATGGAGATCCTGCTTGTGCGCATGCTCGGCTCGGCCAAGCGCGTCGCCAGGCGCTAGGGATTTGGAAGCGCGGGGCGGCCCTCCCCTGCCTGTTTTTTTTCGCTCCGGGCCATATTTGGCTTGCAAGCGGCGCGCGGTGGCGTAACGATAGCAGCTTGACATCAAAGAACACGAGTTTCAGGACGGTATAGATCATGACGATTGTGGAATGGTGGAGGCAACGGAATAAGCCCGAGGCCCCGGTAAATGTCGAGGAGGATCTGGGCGGGCCCCTGATCCATGACGACGAGCAGGAACAGTACGATCACGACATGCGGATTGTGTCCGCCCAGGGACCGATCAACGAGGAGAAGCTGCAGCGCAAGGCCGAGAAGGTTATCCTTAGCGCGGCGGAGGACTCCCTGCAGCGCATACACGCCATCAAGATGGGCCGCTGCCCGGACTGCGGCCACCACGTGCGGCAGCACCTGTTCGCCTCGATCTGCGACCACTGCGGCTGGCACACGTTCGAGGTGCCGCGGCAAGGCTCCGTGCGGGTACACATCACCAACGGGCCGCCGGTCGAGGGCGAACGCTGCTACGTGATGAAGACCGGTGTCGTGCTCGTGGTGATCGGTGATGTCGTGCGCGCCAAGATCCCGACCACCGCGGTAAGCTGGATCGAGTATCTTTGGGACAAGCAGGAACTCGGGGCCCGCCATCGCCAGGTGCTCGACCGCATGAGCCTGTTGTGCGCCTGGTGCCACAAGGAGGCCAACCCGGAAGCCGACGGCTTCCACATGGCACACGTCGCCTTCGGCGCGGCCCAGGAGCGCTACTGCTTCTGCTGCGACGACTGCTACGAGGCCTTCCGCAAGATGTATCCGGCCCGCGTGCACCGCAACTGCTACGAGCGCGACTGCGCCTCCTGTAATTTGTGCTTGAAACGCTATTCCGAGGACGAGGATGGCATCCGCATGCTGGCCAAGGATTATCTCAAGATGGTGAAACAGCCAAGACCGGGGAGCAGTCATGAGTGATTACCGAACCACTACCGGGGAACCCCTGCCGGAAGGTTCCCGTGAAAAACGGCAATGGCGGCGGCGATGGATCCGCCGGACCGCCTGGATCGTCGGCACGCTGCTGCTGGCCGGGTTCATACTGCCGGTACAGGTCCGCATCGCGGCCACCGGCTATGTCACAACCGACGACTACGCCGAGGTCCGGCCGGCCGAGACAGGCCCGGTAGCGGCGATCCTGACGGAATCAGGGAAGACGGTGCGGAAAGGCGACATGCTCGTGCAGCTGGATGACCGCGTCCAGCGCGCCGCCCGCGATGAGGCCGCCGCAGCCGGCAGCCGTACCGAGGCGCAGATCGCCAGCCGCACCGCCGCCATGGAGGAACAACAGCGGCGGCAACGGCATCTCATCACGCAGGCCGACATCCGCCTTACCCACGCCGAGACCGTCATGAAGATGACGGAGGACCTGCACGCCAAGGGGCTGGATTCGGGACGCTCGCTGGAGGATCACAAGACCGCGCTGGCCCTGGCCCGCTCGGAGTGCGACCGCCTGCGCGACGAGGACTCGCAAACGCTCGCCCGCAAGGAGATCGAGGTCCTGCAGCGCGAGCTTGATATGCAGAGCAACGCGGTGGCCAAGGCGGAGGCGCAACTGCAGACCCGCCACATCCTGGCCCCGATCAGCGGCCAGGCCGTGCGCTACGAGTTTGTAACCGGCGAGCTGGTAACCCCGCAGAACGTGCTCTACGAGATCTTCGGCGGAGCCCGCCAGATCCTGAAGCTGCGCATCCCCGAGCGGCCCGCCGCGCAGGTG
>CAZZBA010000169.1:0-8561 GCA_964652765.1 uncultured Victivallales bacterium
TTCCCCACCCGCGATTACCGCCAGCCCGCCTTTTACATGATCACGATGAGCGCCCTCGACCGCCGCCCGCGTTTCGCTACCTGCGCCGAGAACCGCACCACGCTGACCGAGGACGGCCAGCTCGTTTACGACCTCTGGCACCGCATCGCCAAGGATTACCCGCAAATATCGCTTTCGGCACTGGTCATCATGCCCGACCACCTGCACGGCATCGTGCGCGTTACCGAACACATGGACAAGCCGATCGGCGTGCCGTTGCGCGCATTCAAATCGCAAGTCACCGTTGCCTTGCGCAAACGCAACGCCAACCCCGATCTACAGATCTGGGCGCCGGGCTACCACGACTGGGCCGTGTGGCGGCGCGGCTCTCTGAATGCCTATATCCACTACATCCGCGATAATCCCCGCCGCTTCTGCCTGCGCAAGGCGCATCCCGATCTCTTTCGGCGTGTAAATGATCTGCGGCATGACCGTCTTCCGTCCGACGAAACCTGGACGGGCTATGGCAACCTGTTCCTGCTCGACAAGCCAGAGCTTTATGCGCTGCAAGTCTCACGCCGGATTGCGCCGGAGACACTCGAAACCGTGCAAGCCGAGATGCTCGATCGCGTCCGCAATGACGGTGTGCTTGTCTCGCCGTTCATCTCGCCGGGGGAAAAGGACATTGCCCGCGCCGCGCTGGATGCGGGCGGCGCGGTCATCCTCATGAAACCCGACGGTTTCCCGCCCTGCTTCAAGCCTCACGGCAAATACTTCGATCTCTGCCAGCAAGGCCGACTCCTCATCCTCGCCTGCCGCCCGCCCGCAACCGCCGCCACCCCCGTCATCCGCGACCTCTGCCTCGCCATGAACCGCTGGTGCCAGCAAATTGCAAAGCCACTCTGCCCTGCACCCGCCGAGCAAGCCACCCCCCCGCGTCCTGCGCCCCTTGTTCACAAGGGACCCTAAACGATCCAAGATTCTTGCATGTGTTCCGCAAATCTGGAAAGATGCAGCCATGCCAGCCTTGCCGCTATTCGATGAACCGTTTCTGCGTGACCAATTGGGCGCGGAGTTCCGTGATTTTGAGGAAAGCCCCGAAGCTGCTGCCCTGCTGCAACCCGGAGCCACCCTCACCGTCGAAAACACCGGCACCCCCCTCCGCGACCGCAAGGCTTGTTTATACCCATTTCAGACAATGATGAACCTCAGAATAGATTGGGAGTAAGTATAATATGAGACTCGGAATGCTAAAACGCCTTGACCTACGGGAATACTGGAAGCATGAAGCTCTCGACTTTACCAAGTGGTTGAGCGAGCCCGAGAATATTGCCATTCTGAGCGATGAAATCGGCATCGGCATCTTGGTTACGCAAACGGAAGCCAGCGTTGGACGCTTCAATGTGGACATCCTTGCGCGGGAGGAGAATTCAGAACGAAAGATCATTATCGAGAACCAACTCGAAATGACCGATCACACCCACCTTGGGCAACTGATTACCTACGCGGCAGGACTTGAAGCGCAATACATAATCTGGATTGTGCGTGATGTCAGGGAAGAACATCGTCAGGCGGTGGACTGGCTAAACGAGCATACGGACGAAGACATTAGTTTCTTCCTTGTCGCATTAGAATTATGGCAAATCGGAGACTCGGATCCCGCACCAAAGTTTTCCGTGTTGTCTCGGCCAAACGAGTGGAAGAAATCGGTCAAAACAAGCGCACAAGACGGAGATCTTACAGACACGAAGACAAAACAGTTTGAGTTCTGGCAACAACTTAAGGAGTTTGCGTCCGACAAATACCCTGAACTGCGCTTGCGAACACCTCGGCCCCAGCACTGGTACGATATCTCAATCGGACGATCCGACTGCCATATTTGCTTCATTGCAGATTCCAGAGAAAACCAAGTTCGATGCGAGTTGTACATTCCCGACTCGAAAGACCTATTCAAAACATTCCTCGCATCTGCGGCGCAGATTGAAATGGAACTTGCCCTCGGTGCCGCCCTCGACTGGCAGGAGCTTCCGGGCAAGAAGGCGGCTCGTATTCGCGTCTTGCACGACTTTACTTTTGCTGACCCGGCCACATGGCGAGATGCCTTCCTGTGGTTGAGTGAAACAGCTATCAAGTTCAAAAAAGTATTCGGACGGGAATGGATAATAACCCAATCTGCTGGTGCGTAGGGGCTCCAACCCGCAGCAAATCCGTGACTTTAACTCTTTTTGGGGGCTCCCCATTCTTCACTCTGAATTACAGATGGGGCGACGCGATCAGTTTTTGTGCATGGCAATGACTCTTGGAATGTGATAGGAATATGGATCATGAATGCGCAACTTATAAGGCGTTGCGAGCGGGCGATGATGCTGCCCGTGACGGCAGTATTGCCAAAGGGTAATTAGATCAGCAGGACGGCGTTAGACGAGGTGCAAAAGATGGATGATTGGCAGAAGCGCATTCACGATGTTATCGGTGAGGATAAAGCGCGGTGCGCCCGGAATGCGGAGCGCTGGTGTACGCACCTGTTGCACTGCCTTCCGCTCCCAATTCGTGTCACCGGGATCGAGGATTTCCCTTGGGAAGAACCTTACATATTCGGTGTCTGGGACCAGAAGGCGTACGCCAGGCTGAAGAAAACGCGGCCATCGTATACCGACACATTCGATCTGATCGGCATCGAAGGCCCGGACGGGCACGACGACCTGGTGGCTCGCGTGAGGAGAATTACAGACCGCAAGGTCTTGCAAATCGGCCTGTCCTGGCTGAGAACCGAAGACAAGAATGATCCTCTATATACCACGTTGAATGATTACTCAATCTGGCATACAAACTATTGATCGGAATCCTTGGCTGGTAGTAGGGTGCTGCACCCGCCGGTAAGGTCGGCTCGCACGACCCTCCTGTCGTGTTTGCGGTTGGTGCCTCGATACGTGTTAAAGTCGTGGCAGGGTCAGGCCGCCGTCGGCCATGATGACCTGGCCGGTGGAGTAGGGGAAGCTGCCGGTCGCCAGCGCGGCGACGGCTTTGCCGACATCCTCCGGCGTGCCCCAGCGCTTCTGGACGCAGAGGCCGTTGGCAATCAGCTTGTCGTATTTATCCTTCACTCCCGCCGTCATATCCGTGGCGGTGATGCCCGGACGCACCTCGTAGACCGGGATGTCGAACTCGCCGAGTCGCACGGCCCAGAGCTGTGTGGCCATGCTGACCCCCGCCTTCGACAGGCAGTACTCGCCCCGGCTGGGCGAGGCGACCGTGGCCGAGATCGACGAGACGCTGACGATGCAGCCGGTCCAGTCGGGATCAGCCTGCTTCTGCGCTATCATCCAGCGGGCGACCGACTGCGTCAGGAAATAGGGGCCCTGCAGGTTCGTGCGCATGACCTCCTCGTAGCTCTCCTCCGTCGCTTCAAGGATGTCGAGCCGCTGGCGTGGCGCGATCCCGGCATTGTTGACCAGCACGTTCAGCCGTCCGTAATGCGCGCGGATCGCATCGAGCATGGCGGTGCGTTCGGCCCGCTCGGCCACGTTGCAGCGCGCATACAGGACGTCCGCCCCCAGTTCGCGAAGGCTTTGCAGCGTCTCCGTGACTGCCTCCGCCGGACGCATGCCGCAGAGCACCAGGTCAAAGCCGGCCGAGGCCAGCGTGCGGGCGACGCCCAGTCCGATCCCGCGTGTACCCCCCGTTACCAGTGCGACCTTTTTCATGCCTTCAGCTCCGGTACATCCATCCATTTGCCTTCCTTCCACGACTGCATGCCCAGCTCGGCAAGCTGCACGCCCTTGGCCCCTTCGAGCAGCGAGTAAGACCAGGGCTCGTCCAGCGCCACGTGGCGGATGAACTGCTCCCATTGGATCTTGAACGCGTTGTCGTAGGCGATGTTGTTGGGTACCTGCTGCCAGCCCTTGTAGAAGTCGATCGGCTGCGCGATATCCGGATTCCAGACCGGCTTGGGCGTCTCGGCCGCGCCCTGCACCCAGACCTCGCGCAGACCGGCAACGGCACTGCCCTTCTCGCCGTCAACCTGCACGGTCAGCAGATCGTCGCGCCGCACGCGGGTGCACCAGGAGCTGTTGAACTGGGCGACCAGGCCGCCTTCGAGCAGGAAGATCGCGTAGGCCGAGTCGTCGGCCGTGCAGGCGAACGGCGTGCCGTCCTCGTGGCGGCGCCGGGCGATGTCGGTGTTGCCGTAGGCCACGACGCGTTTGACCGGGGCAAAGACGTGATCCAGCACGTAGCGCCAGTGGCAGAACATGTCGATCATCATCCCGCCGCCGTCCTCGGCGCGGTAGTTCCAGCTCGGGCGCTGGGCGGGCTGGTCGAGATCCATGCCGGTGAAGACCCAGTAGCCGAACTCGCCGCGGATGGAGAGGATGCGGCCGAAGAAGCCGATATCCTGCAGCATCTTGAGCTTGCGGAAGCCCGGCAGCCAGAGCTTGTCCTGCACGACGCCGTTCTTGAGTCCGGCGCCCGAGACCAGGTTCGCCAGCCGCAGGGCCTCGGCGGATTCGACGGCGGTGGGCTTCTCGCAGTAGATCGCCTTGCCGGCCTTGACGGCCATCTCGACAAAGCCCGCGCGCTGGAGCGTGCCCGAGGCGTCGAAGAAGATTCCGTAGTCGCCGTACTTGCCATCCAGCGCCCCCTGCAGGTCCGTCGTGTAGGCGAAGGGCTTTCCGGTGGCGGGTGTGCCGTACTTCTCGGCGAGTTCCTTGAGCTTGTTCGCGTTGCGTCCGGTCAGGATGGGGTCGGGCATCAGCGTGAGATCGTTGCCGATGCGGATGCCGCCCTGCCGGATGATCGCGGCGATCGAGCGGTCGAGATGCTGGTTGGTGCCCATGCGTCCGGTGACGCCGTTCATGATAATGCCGATTCTGCGTGTTTCCATAGTGCTACTCCTTTTTTATATGCCGGACCGTCGCTCGATAGTCTGCGGCGGAAAGTCTTTGATGATCGTGATGACCAGTTCGCCCACACGGAAACCGTACTTTCGCATGATGGAATGGTTGATGATCACGCCGTCTTCCTGCAGATGCAGCCAGTCCCGGACGTCGATATCAAGCGTTCCGCTTTTATACGGGATGCGCATCGTGTAGTCGATCATGAGCGTGTTGCCGTTGACGATCATCGGCGCCTTGCCGACGATATCACCTGCCGTCCCGATGTACCGGTTCCTGCCGTCGGGGGTAAAGGTCCAGACGCGTGTCTGTGTGTCGCCATTGGCATATACAAAATGCTCATCCAGGGTGCCGACCCCGTTCGTGCTCCAACTGCCGGTCAGCGTACCTTTGAAGCGGCTGGCAATCTTGCCGCTCCGGTTCTTGATCACCCCGTACGCGGTCATCGGCCCGTTGAAATACGTCTCCGGGACGAAGGCCGGCTGCTGCCCGGCAAAATCCTCGATCCGCATCGACGCACAGCCGGCGATCAGCACCATGAACAGGAATGCAAAAAGGGTTCTCATTTTACCTCTTGGTTGTTTGGAGCCGGATCGTAAGGCATGTTCCCGTCGCCGATGACCCAGCCCCATCCCTCTGGATAGTTCCCGTTCCCCGAGTAGTCGGCCCCTTTTTTCAACGGGGGAAGCGAGGCGACAAACTCGTCATAATGTTTGCGTATGGCGGTCTCCTGTGCTGTTCCGGCAAAAGGGAATAATCCAGCGGCGATTGTGCCGCCAACGGCTGTCCTGATGATATTCCGTCGTGTAAACGGACCCATGTTCATATTCCCTCTCTCATATCCTGTTTCAATGAACCAGAGTACGGGAGGAGTGGGGGCAGGTCAAGGCGAACTATGGGCGTGCAGCGCGGCGGACGGGGAGGAATCCGTCCCTTCAGGCGAACGTTCCTTCATGTTGAGGTTTATTATGCGGATTGTTGCTAGTTCTGGTTTTTGTTTGTTGTAAGTTTGCTGTAAATTTATGCGATTAAATGTTTGTTATCAAAAACATTATCAAATGTTTCATTTTTTTATTGATGTTATTTGTTTTGTTGTCTATAAGTGTTGGCATGTTTTATTGAAAACAGCGATTTTCTTGTTTCGGATGCTGTTTTGCGGGTAAAAAGGAGATGAGAATGAGTAAAAGCGGTATGACGGGTGGCGAGGCGCTGGTCAGGTGTCTCGAGAATGCGGGGGTTGAGTATATTTTCGGGTTGTCCGGTGGCGCGGCGCTGCCGATATTCGATGCGCTGGTCGGCTCGAAGGTGAAGCTGATCCTGGTGCGCCACGAGCAGGGTGCCACCCACATGGCGGACGGGTACGCGCGTGCGACGGGGCGGCCCGGTGTGGTGCTGGTGACGAGCGGTCCGGGGGCGACGAACACGATTACCGGTATCTTGACGGCACACATGGATTCGGTGCCGATGATCGTGCTGACCGGGCAGACAATCAGTTCCATGATCGGCAAGGATGCCTTCCAGGAAGCCGACGTGTTCGGCACGACGATGCCGGTCGTGAAGCATAGCTATCTCGTGAAAAACACGAATGAGATCCCGCGGATCGTCCGCGAGGCCTTCCACATCGCCTCGAGCGGGCGTCCGGGGCCGGTGCTGATCGACATCCCGAAGGATCACAGCTCGGGGGCGTTTACCGGCGACCTTTTCCCGGAAATGGACCTGCCCGGATACCAGCCGGGCGAAGGCGATCCCGACGAGGCGCAGGTGATGGCGATCGCCACGGCGCTGAACAAGTCGCGCCGCCCGTTGATCCTGGCCGGCCACGGGGCGTTGCAGGCCAACGCGCACGAGGTGTTGCTGGCCTTGGCCGAGAAGCTGAAGGCGCCGGTGACGACCACGCTGCTGGGCAAGGGCGTTTTCCCGGAATCGCATCCGCTGGCCCTGGGGATGCTGGGCATGCACGGCACGGCCTATGCCAACAAGGCGGTGGTCGAGTGCGACCTGATCATGTCAGTGGGCTCGCGCTATGACGACCGCATCATCGGCAGGCAGGCCATGTTCTGCCGCGATGCGGTGCGCATCCATATCGACATCGACCCGAGCGAGTTCGGCCGCATGATCAAGTGCCAGCACTACTGCAAGGGCGATGCCCGCAAGGTGCTGGAGAAGCTGCTGCCGCTGGTGGGCGAGCTGAAGACGGAGTCCTGGCTGGAGACGCTCGACGGCTACAAGAAGCGCTACCCGCTGGGGTACAAGCTGCGGGGCGGGCTGAAGATGCAGCACATCCTGGACACGCTCAGCGACATGACCAAGGGCGAAGCGATTGTGGTGACTGATGTCGGCCAGCACCAGATGTGGGCCGCGCAGTTCTGCAAGACCGAGATCCCGCACACCTGGCTGAGCAGTGGCGGGGCGGGCACGATGGGTTACGGCTTCCCGGCCGGGATCGGGGCGGCGCTGGGCAACCCGAAGCGCCAGGTCTGGGTGGTCTGCGGCGACGGCGGGTTCCAGATGACGATGTGCGAGCTGGCGACAGCCGCTGTCAACAAGATCCCGGTGAAGGTGCTGGTGCTCAACAACCGCTACCTGGGAATGGTGCGGCAGTGGCAGACGCTCTTCTATGATGACCGCAAGAGCGGCGTGGACCTGGAGGGGAATCCGGACTTCGCCAAGCTGGCGGAATGCTATCCGGGGGGCAAGGGTTTCACGCTCAAGCGGGCGGCGGATATCCGCAAGGTGCTGCAGCGGGCCATGGACTACAACGACGGCCCCTGCGTGATCGACGCGATCGTGGAGAAGACCGACAACCTGTTCCCGATGATTCCGCCGGGGGCGGCTGTCGAGGATATGATCATCGACGAGCCCCGGAGCAACCGCAAACTGGAAAAACCGACCGGATCAACGTGAGCGGCGCATCAGAGGCACGTGTCGCAGGAAAAGTCAACCGATATGGTGAAAGAGGATGGAAATGAGTGAGTTATTGATTCATACGATCAGTGTTTATGTGGCCAACCGCCCCGGTGTGCTGGCGCGGATTGCCCAGGTGTTCGCCCGCCGCGGCTTCAATATAGACTCGCTGGTGGTGTCGCCGTCGTCCGATGGCCGCTATTCGCGCATGACGATTGCCGCCCAGGGCTCGGCGGAAGGGCTCGAGCAGATCATCCTGCAGCTCAGCAAGCTCGTGGATGTGATGCGCTGCGTGGATCACGCCATGGATACATCCGTGATCCGCGAGATGGCGCTGATCAAGCTGCGTGTCGATCCCGTGCAGCGGACCGAGGCGTTGCAGATCTGCGAGCATTTCGCCGGCAAGACCGTCGACATGACCGAGACCTCCATGATCATTATGATGAACGGCAACTCCGAGAAGCTGGATGCCTGCATCAACATGTTGCGCAAATTCGATCTTGTCGAACTGGTGCGCACGGGTAAAGTGGTGATGGCGCGCGGGGACGAGGCGACCTGACAGGTAAAGCAGAAATTGGAAAAGCAGAAAGTCGAAATTGGGATTTTGGATATTGGATTTCGAATTTAGATAGAAGAGAGCGGTAGAAATCCGAAATTCATCAGTAGCCTCGGCCGCGCAGGCCGTGGATTGGCGGAGGAAAAGCACAAATCCGAAATGCGGAATCCAAAATCCGGAATCCAATGGGGGTATTCATGGCGAAGACGTTGTTCGAGAAGATATGGGAT
>CAZZBA010000170.1:0-2173 GCA_964652765.1 uncultured Victivallales bacterium
ATGGGAAAATCCACGGCCTGGCGGCCGAGGCTACGGATCTTCGCTCCCCGTAGCCTCGCTCGCCAGAGCGTGGATGCGCCGGACAGGCCCCCCGCATGGGAAAATCCACGGCCTGGCGGCCGAGGCTACGGGAGTCTCTTTTCTTTGATTGCATTTAGCGACTGCATCAGACAGACTCTGACGACATCAACCTTTACCCCTTTTTCTGGAGTGGCTTATGTGTGGAATTGTCGGATACGCCGGGCGCCGTAATGCGGCGGAAATCATTCTTTCGGGACTTAAACGGCTGGAGTACCGCGGGTACGACTCGGCCGGCATCGCCCTGCAACCCTCTGGCACGGAGACGCTTGTGCTCGTGCGCCGCCCCGGCAAGATCGCCAACCTGGAGGCGGCCATGAGCGAGGGTGCCTGCATGGCCCCCGCCACGCTGGGGATCGGCCATACCCGCTGGGCGACGCACGGCCAGCCAACCGAGGCCAATGCCCACCCCCACCTGAGCCGCAACGGCAAGTTCGCGATCGTCCACAACGGCATCATCGACAACTATGCCCAGTTGCGCGAGAAGCTGATCGCGCAGGGCTACCCGTTCAAGAGCGAGACGGACAGCGAGGTGATCGCCCACCTGATCGAGGAATGCTACGATGGCGACCTGCGCCAAGCGGTCGCCGCCGCGCTGGAAAAACTCGAGGGCACCTACGGCATCGCCGTGATCTCATCCCTCCACCCCGGCCAGATCGTGGCCGCGCGCCAGGGCAGCCCGATCGTGGTGGGAATCTGCAAGAACGAGACCATCATCGCCTCGGACGTCAGCGCCATCGTCAACCATACCGACCAGGTGATCTTCCTGGATGACGGCGATATCCTGATGGCTACCGGCGAGGCGATCGACATCACCTCGCAGAAGAACCTGCCGGTCTCACGCAAGCCGACGCGGATCGACTGGGACCTGGGCTCGATCGAGAAGGCGGGCTATGCCCACTTCATGCTCAAGGAGATCTTCGAGCAGCCGCAGGCGATCGGCAACGCCATCCGCGGCCGCCTGCTGCCGAAGGACGGCACGGCCAAGCTCAGCGGCATGCAGATGGATGCCAGCGAGATGGCGCGGATCGACCGCATCAGCATCGCGGCCTGCGGCACGTCCTATTACGCGGGCATGGTCGGCAAGTACTATTTCGAGGATATCGCCAGCATCCCGACCGATGTGCAGCAGGCGGCGGACTTCCGCGACCGCAACCCGATCATCCTGCGGGACACCTGCATGCTGGCGGTCAGCCAGTCGGGCGAGACCGCCGACACCCTGGCGGCGGTGCGCGAGGGCGCGCGCAAGGGGGCATCGGTACTGGCCATCTGCAATGTCGTCGGTTCGACTATCGCCCGCGAGACCGGGCGCGGGGTCTACCTGCATGCGGGCCCGGAGATCGGCGTGGCCTCGACCAAGGCGTTCACCTGCCAGGTGAGCGTGATGGCCATGATGGCGATCCTGATGGGACGCACCCGGCGCCTCTCGCAGCACGAGGGGCAGTCGATGATCGAGGCGATGGAGACGCTGCCGGCGCTGTGCGAGCGGGTGCTGGAGCAGAACGACGCGATCCTGAAGCTGGCGGCACGTTATGCCGAGAAGGACGACTTCTTCTATATCGGGCGCGGCTATATGTTCCCGGTGGCGATGGAGGGGGCGCTGAAGCTCAAGGAGATCTCCTACATCCACGCGGAGGGGTATCACGCGGCGGAGCTGAAGCACGGTCCGATCGCCCTGCTGTGCGAGGATGTGCCGGTGGTGGCGGCGGTGCCCGATATCCCTGGGCGCGAGAAGATGATCGCCAACATGCAGGAATGCCGCGCCCGGCGTTCACCCGTGATCGCGATCGCCACCGAAGGCGACCGGCAGATCGGGACGCATTGCGACGATGTGATCTGGGTCCCCCCCTGCCCCGCCTTCCTGAGCCCGGTGCCGGTGGTGATCGCCGAGCAGCTCCTGGCGTATCATATCGCCAACCTGCGCGGCTGCCCGATCGACCAGCCCCGCAACCTCGCCAAGTCGGTGACCGTGGAGTGAAGAGAGGGGGAGACTGAAGAGGGGGAGACTGCAGACTACAGACTGCAGACCGCAGACCTTTGGGGACGGGGACGGGGGAGACTGCAGACTACAGACTGCAGACCGCAGACTTTTTGG
>CAZZBA010000170.1:2273-8543 GCA_964652765.1 uncultured Victivallales bacterium
GACGGGGGAGACTGCAGACTACAGACTGCAGACCGCAGACTTTTTGGGACGGGGACGGGGGAGACTGCAGACTACAGACTGCAGACCGCAGACTTTTTGGGACGGGGAAAGACTGAAGAGGGGGAGACTAGACCTTTTGGAGATTAAGTATGCGTGATTATACGAAGATTACAGCATGGCAGTTGAGCGATGATTTGACGGTTGAGGTTTACAAATTAACAAAGTCGTTTCCGAAGGATGAGATGTACGCATTGACGAGTCAGATTCGTCGGGCTGCCTATTCTGTTCCGGCCAATATTGCTGAGGGCTCTTCGCGGAATTCACACAAAGATTATTTGCATTTCTTGTATATTGCGCGCGGATCCTTGAGTGAGACTCGCTATTTTGTGCATCTTTCTCAGCGGCTCGGATATTTATCCTGCGAGCAGGCACAGATTCTTGCCAATCAGGCGGAGAATGTGTCAAGGACTCTGGTCGGGCTCATCCATGCTGTCGAAAAGGAAACAAACCCAATCACAAGGACCGTCGCCAAACTATCCAGCTTAATTGTATTATCCATTGGGGCTAAAGTCTGCGGTCTGTAGCCTGAACCAAAGGGTCTGCAGTCTGTAGTCTGAAGTCTGCAGTCTTATCCAAAGGGTCTTGAGTATGTCACAGCAAACAATATATGGCGAATTCGTGGCGCGCGGGGTGATCCTGCATCAGCCGCAGACGCTGGCGCTGGAGGTGGAGCCGGAGCAGATCGCGCCGGGGGTGGTGATTTATCCGGGGTGCCGGATCAGCGGCCGCGCGACCTCGATCGGTCCGGGGTGCCGGATCGGCCTGGAGGCACCGGCCACGCTGGTGGACTGCCAGCTCGGGCGGGATGTGCGTTTCAGCGGGGGCTTCGCGGAAGGGGCCGTGTTCCTCGACGGGGTGTCGGTCGGCTCAGGTGCCCATATCCGCCCCGGCACGCTGCTGGAGGAACAGGCGTCGGTCGCGCACACTGTGGGACTGAAGCAGACGCTGCTGATGCCGTATGTGACGCTCGGTAGCCTGATCAATTTCTGCGATTGCCTGATGGCGGGCGGTACCGGGCCAAAGGACCACAGCGAGGTGGGGTCGTCCTATATCCACTTCAACTTCACGGCCCACCAGGACAAGGCCACCGCCTCGCTGATCGGCGATGTCCCGCGCGGGGTGATGCTCGACCAGCCGCCGATCTTTCTCGGCGGCCAGGGCGGCCTGGTGGGGCCGACGCGCATCGCCTACGGCACCGTGCTGGCAGCGGGCACGCTCTGCCGGCGGGATGTGAGCGATGAAGGGCTGCTGGTCTTCGGCCAGACGGGCGGACGCCAGAAGGAGACGCCCTACAACCTGCGGCAGTACGGCGATATCGACCGTATCTGCCGGAACAATTTCATCTATGCCGGCAATATCCGTGCCCTGGCGGCCTGGTACACCCATATCCGCCCGCTGCTTACGCCGTCCGACCCCTTCGCGCAGGCCTGCCTGGCGGGTGCGCGGCGCCAGATCGCGGCGGTCGCCAGCGAGCGTGTGGCCCAGCTCGACAAGCTGGCCGCCAAGATCGCCGCCAATCCCGGCGAACGCGAGTCGCACCGCAAGCTGCTGGCCCTGCGGCCACGGCTGGCCAGCATGCTGGGGCTGCCGGCGGTTTTCCCGGAACCGCCAGCGGAATTGGCGGAGCGGCTCGGCGGGACGCCTCGCCCTACCCTTGAGAGCGGCTCGGCGGGACGCCTCGCCCTACATTTGCCCCAGGTAGGGCGAACCGTCCTCGGTGAGCCGTGCCCTACCACTTATCTTGAGACGATCAAAGCACTGCCCGGAGCAGCCAAGGCGGCGGGAACGGCATGGCTGCAGTCGATTGTGGACGAAGTGCAGGCACACTGGTAAAGTCGAAAATCGAAAACTGAAAGTCGAAATGGAGACGGAAGACTTTTAACCACGGAATGTACAGAAGGATTGGGAATGGTGGGGGGAGCTTCCAGCTCCCCTGCGGGAGCAAGATGCTCCCGCCACTTTATGGAGGGAAAACATAACATGAGTAAATTATTCGGAACCGATGGGGTGCGCGGGATTGCCAATGTGAACCCAATGACGGCCGAGATGGCCCTGGCCATCGGACGGGCGACGGCCTACGTCTGCAAGCGGCACGACAAGCGCCACCGCATCGTGATCGGCAAGGATACGCGGCTGAGCTGCTACATGATCGAGAACGCGCTGACGGCGGGCATCTGCTCGATGGGCGTGGACGTGTTCCTGCTCGGCCCGGTGCCGACCCCCGGCACGGCCTACATCACCCAGAGCATGCGCGCGGACGCGGGCATCGTGATCTCGGCCTCGCACAACCCCTATCACGACAACGGCATCAAGATCTTCACCCGCGACGGCTACAAGCTCTCCTACAAGCTGGAGGAGGAGATCGAGGATATCATCGCCTCGGGTCGGATCAACGACATCCGCCCGACGGCCGACGAGATCGGACGAGCCAAGCGCATCGACGACGCCATCGGCCGCTATATCGTCTTCTGCAAGCAGTCCTTCCCGCAGCAGGTGACGCTGCAAGGCATGAAGATCGTGCTCGACTGCGCGAACGGGGCCACCTACAAGGTCGCCCCGATTGTCTTCCAGGAGCTGGATGCCGACGTGACGGCGATCCACAACACCCCCGACGGGCTCAACATCAACGAGAACTGCGGCTCCCAGCATACCGGGGACCTGCGGGCGGCAGTGCTGGCCGGCGGGGCGGATGTGGGGCTGGCCTTCGATGGCGACGGCGACCGGCTGATCGCGATCGACGAGAAGGGCAACGAGCTTGACGGGGATCACGTCATGGCGATCTGCGCCAGGCACATGCTCGAGCAGGGCACGCTGGGCGGCAACCGGGTGATCATCACCCCGATGAGCAACTTCGGGCTGCGCATGGCCTTCGATGATCTCGGGATCCAGTACGAGGAAGCCGATGTCGGCGACCGAAATGTGCTGGAACTGATGCAGCGGCGCGGGTCAACCCTGGGCGGCGAGCAGTCCGGTCACATGATCTTCCTGAACCACCACACCACTGGCGACGGCATCATCTCGGCCCTGCAGCTGCTGGCGATCCTCAAGCAGAGCGGCAAGCCGCTCTCCGAGCTGGGAAAAGTGTTCCAGCCCGCCCCGCAGAAGCTGGTGAACATCGACGTGCCGGCCAAGCCGCCGCTGGAGGAGATCCCGGAGATCCAGGCCGCCGAGCAGGCCGCGCGCGCGGAACTCGGCAAGCGCGGGCGCACCCTGATCCGCTATTCCGGCACGCAGAGCATGTGCCGCGTAATGGTGGAAGGCCCGAGCCAGGAGATAGTCGAGCGGCTGACCGACATGCTCGTCAAGACCGTCCGACAGGCGCTTTGCGCCTAGGAGGGGCGCTTCGGGATCAGACCGCAGACTGCAGACCGCAGACTACAGACAACCACAACGGCAAGTGGGTCGTGGCACCTTGCCCGACCGCCGAGCATAAGCCGCCAGGCTGCCAAAGGACATTTGCTCGGGAACCCACCCCGCCCTTCGGGCACCCCTCCATGGAGGGGATCATATGGTTCCGCACCCGGAGGGCTCATCTGGATCCCCTCCTCGGAGGGGTGCCCGGAGGGCGGGGTGGGTTCGTTGCGCGTTGGTTATGCGGGGATCCGCCTGGCGGCGCCACAGCGGCACAAACAGCAGGTCCAGCTTGCGGGTTCCATCCGGATGCTTCTCGTAGCGGAAGAAGCGCCAGGCGAAGCTGGTCTTGCGGAAGCCGTCGGGCTTGCGGTCGTACGTGATGAACGGGAAGCTATCGACACTGACCTCGCCGTTGAGCCGCTCATAGTGCCAGAAACGCCACAACACCCGTCGCCGGACGTAATCATGCGCCGGGGCGTCGGCGGTCGCCTGGCTGACCTCCTTCTTGACGTCATACAGTTTCCACAGCAGCGAACCATGACTGGCAACCGCCTGCCGTTTATCGCTGAACTGGCTTTTCTCAAAATACCAGAACGGGAACAGGGAGGTCCGGCGCGAGGTGGCATCGGTACGATACCCGCCCCACAGGAAACGGGAATCGTGATAGCCGGTTCTGGCGTCGATACGGCGACGGTAGACCGGAAACAGCCAGTGACCCTGCTGGTCGTTGCGGTAATGGCCGGCCAGCGGTGTCAGCCAGTATGTGTAATCCCCCTGCGGCCCGTCATGGCCATAAAGCGGGGTGAACAGATACGACTGGCGCGAATAGGTGTAGAGCGGAAACAGATAGCTCTGCAGGTGCTCGCCCGCCGCCGACCGCTGCCAGCCTGCCAGACCCGCCAACACACGGGTGTCGCGCTGTTGATCGGCATGCGTACGCTGCCAGGAAAGCAGCGGCGGCACCAGCCGGTAATGATCCTGGCCGCTGCGCCAGCTTGCGTAAAGCGGCGACAGCATGGATTTCGAGTCGCAGTTGATGTAGTACAGCGGGAACAGGTGGCTGCGCTGGAGACTGCCACCCGGTCGTTTCGTGACCGACGCCAGACCGCCAGCCAGCCGCGTCGACTTGGTGCCATCGGCATCGGTTCGCCGCCAGGAGACCAGCGGTGGCACGGCGGTGACGTGTGCATTCCCGCTTGGCCACCGGGCCCAGAGCGGGGAAAGCAGGGAGTCGGTCGCCGGGTTGCGGTACCAGAGCGGAAGCAGGTGCGAGGGACCGGGGTTCTCGCCGTGACTGCGGCGTCCCAGCCCCAGCAGCAGCCAGTCGTCGATCCGTCCGGGAGTGCGATGGCGCCAGGACAGCAGCGGCGGTATACCCGTGATGGTCTCATCCGGCGAATCGGCGACATGCACATAGAGCGGGGTCAGCGTCCGTCCGGTGCCGTCGGCACGGCGGACAACCGCCCCCAGCGGGGTTGCCCATACGGAAGACTGCGCGGACTGACGGTGGAAATAGAGCGGCGCGACAGCCTGCCAACGTGCGGCCGTATCGGCATTCCCGCCTTTCTGGAATACCGGGGTCAGCAGCGTGCCGGCGGCAGGCTGGCGGTACCACAGCGGGAAGAGATAGGACGACAGCGGATGCGTGCCGCTACTGAAACGCGACAGACCGCCCAGCAGGTAAAGATCCGTCCGGGTCGCCTGCTTGCGCTGCCAGGCCAGTGCAGGCGGGACAACCGTCAGCCGGGACTCCGGCAATTCCTGGAAACGCATGTAGAATGGTGTGATCAGCCGTCCGGTTCCGTCTACCGCGCTCGACCCGCCGCCCAGCAGGGTGTAGAACGATTTTTTCTCCGGTGACCATTGCCGCCAGTACAGCGGCAACAGCCAGTGACGCCCGCGAGCCACGCCCTTTTCCCTGTACCAGAGCCCTAGTGCCGCCGCCTGCTTCGAACCTTCCGGCCCGTGGCTCCAGCCGCCAAGCATCGGCAGCAGCCAGCCATAACTGGTGGGTCCGTCGATACCCTTGCCTCCTAGCAGCGTATGCAGGTAACGCCCGGAAGTACTGTTCATGTGCGCATACAGCGGGAACACCCACGAGCCGCGAACCTGCGGCGACGGGGTGCCGTAGATTCCAAGGGGCAGGGAGCAGAACCAGCGTTTGCCATCGGTCTGCCGCCCCTGCCAGAAAAGCGGGAAGACGCGGTTCGTGTCCCGGCGTGGCCCGCGTTCAAACCGGGCGAGCGGCCAGACCAGATGCAACACCGTCCGCCGAGGGCCATCCTTGCCGCCGTGTCGTGAATATATCCAAAGAGGGAAAAGCGAATCGCAGCCACGCGCTTCCGTGACCGGATGTCCGAAATGCCAATACAGGGGAAAACCGACGAGGTAGTCATCGCCCCAGAAGAACGGGAAGAAGCGATAGTCCTCCCTTTGGGTATCAAAGCGCCCCAGCGGCCAGAGCACGTTGTGGACCTTGTTGCCGGATTCCAGTCCGGTGACCTTGTACAGCGGCCGCACCGCCAGATGATCCGGCGTCTTCTCGAAGATCGGCCAGAGCACGGACAACGCCGGTGCCCGGTAATAGACAAACGGCCAGAGCGCCACACGGTCCTCCACCGGCCCGGACCGCGGCTCCCATTCGCCCGAGTAGAACGGCGTCCCCTTCATCGCCTGCGTGGCACAGCCGCCGCCAGCCACCGCGAGCACCGCCATCAGGCAGGCCTGCCGCACAATTCGCATTCGGATCATCGCATCCCCTTGCTTACAATTTGGTCATTTTGGCGCACTACTTGTCAAATAGATTAGGGCGAAAGATTAAGGTTGCCGTGCCCTGCGAAGCCTTTGGCGAAGCAT
>CAZZBA010000171.1:0-8516 GCA_964652765.1 uncultured Victivallales bacterium
GCGTAAGCCAGGCTGTATTCGCTCGCGTATTGGGCGTTGCCCGCGATACGGAAATCAGTTGGGAACAAGGTCGCCGCAAACCGTCTGGTCCTGCCCTGCGTCTGCTGGAAATTGCAGAGCGCCATCCTGAATACCTGGTTGAAGCGTAAAGCCAGTTGCGCCGCAACGCATGCTGGACTTGAACAAGAAAAAGGCAGCGGAGAGGAACCCCAACATCCTGGAGTAGCTCGAGACTCAGATCAGTGCCACCGACCGCCAGATCGACCGCCTCACCTACCAGCTCTACAACCTGACCGAAGCCGAAATAGCCATCGTGGAAGGCGGCAAGGGATGACGGATAATAACAAGCCAGTTTGTTATGTGATCGGCGGACCTAATGGTGCAGGCAAGACGACATTTGCAATGCGTTATTTGCCACGTATCGCTGCATGTACGCGATTCGTCAATGCAGACATGATCGCCCAGGGCCCTCTATCTGTGGATACCGAGCGTGTCATTTTCCGCAGCACGTGTGGCAAGTCGCGTTGAAAGCGGGGGGCATGACATTCCAACCGATGCGATTGCACGACGCTATTTCAAGTCATTGACAAATCTGTTCTCGCTATATACGCCGCTTGCAGACCGTGTGCTGATTCTGGATATGCCCCTGCGATACATCATAGACATTCCATCCGCAGAGAGAGAGTGATTCAGCCAATTCGCCTGCCCTCGCCCTGCCTGGTGGAGTTTGCTTGCAGGAAGTCGGTCGCGTGATATGATTCGAATGGGTCCGGTCATAAATAGCCATGGAAGGTATAGCATGAAACGCACGTTTCTTTTAATTTCCTTCATTTTTTTCACAATCGGCTTGGGCTTTCCCGCATATGGCGTTGAGATGGCGGCCGAGCCGGAGCCTGTTGAATCGGCGATTCTCCTGTTTGAACCAGACTTGTTTGCAGTTCCGTCCTCTGTGGCGTTGCCGGCGTGGATCGCGCGGGTAGGCTTTGAGGGTGGCGATGTCGGCGGCGGCTCCTCCGCCTGGCGCGTGGCGGAGTCGGCGCCCATGGGCACGGGGAAATTGTGGGTTGAGCTGGATCGGTCGGTCCTGGACGAGAATCTGGCGCTGAGCGTGGTGGGCGAGCGAAAGGTGCCGTCGGATATGGTGATCCAGCTCTGGGACGGGCAGGGCCGGATTGTGGCGCTGGACTTGTTCGGCAATATCACGGCAGCGGCCCAGGAGTCGCGGACGGATACCTTCGTCGTGCCATTGTGGAAATACCCGTCGGCGACCCGGATCGTGCTGAGGCGTGTTTCCGGGGCGACGACGATTTATGGCTTGGCGTTGATTCCCGTGGTCATGGAGCAGGACATTGGCACCAACACGTTGGAGGCACTGCAGTTTGCCCGGATGCTCGGCGATCTGTTGAGCCCGGAGAATGAACTCGTGCGGCGCGTCAGGGTGATTTCCAATGGGCGCTCCAAGGCCGGGAGCACGGGGCAGGATGAGCTGGTGGTTGCCCCGACGCGGGTAGACACTCCCGTCGTACCTGACTGGCGAAAGGGGCTTCTGGCTTTTTATTCGTTTTCGGATGACGAAGGGGCTAGGGTTTCGGACCAGAGTGGCAAGAAGCGTGACGGCAAGGTCGTGGATGCGGAGTGGACGGCTGATGGCAGGCTTGGCGGAGCTATGCGGTTCGGGCCGACGAATTCTTACGTTGTCGCCTCGGATGAAGGTCTCCCAATGGGGGGTGCAGTTCGTAGCATTGCTTTCTGGATGAAGCTTGGGGCCAACCGAAATTTATCGAACCCACTTGCGTACGGGACCCTTCGTTACAATCAGAACTTTAGTATGGGAATGGATTGGCGACTCGGGAGGAACAGTATTTGTATCGGCCAGCATGGGGCCGTTAACGTTGCTTCGAAGAAATTTGAGACGGGGCGCTGGTATCATATTGTTTATACTTACGGGGGAGGATCTGAACACCGTTTTTATATTGATGGTGTAGAGGATACTCTTGCGGTGTGTGAGTTCCGCGCTCCTTTGGAAACGGTATCTTCCGGGAGCCTGTATCTTGGGCTGCGGGCCGGATTAGACAGCGCCGCCCATTCGTTTGACGGATGGCTGGATGAGGTCATGATCTACGATCGGGTGTTGGAGCCTGCGGAAGTGCGTCAGCTCTATGAACCGCGTGGGCTTGGAAGCAATCCGACGCCAGAGTCCACGGCGTCCGTGCTGCAAAGCCAGGTCTATTTTACCGCTGGCAATGATCTCTATAGAATGAATCTTGACGGTAGTGCTCTCACCGTTCTTGCTTCGGGTGTTACCGCGCTTTCTACTGCTGCGTATGGGGTAGCAGTATTTCCCCGCTGATTTGAAGCACCCGCGATGCTGGACAGCATATTCAACGGTTGGGCTGCACACGACCAAGCAAGGCGGGCAACGGGGGCGTACAAAAAGGAGATGATGACATGGATGAGAGAATGATGAAGGCATGCACGGTGTCGGCTTTCCTGGCGTTTGTGTTCTGTCTCGGTGCGGGGCTGTGGATCCTGACCAAGACCGGACTTGACCATGGAAACGATGCCATCTCCACGGGGATCGGGCTCTACTTCATCGGGAAGGCATTCTTTGTCGGCCCGATGCTGCTGGTGGCGGCAAGATCGCAGCGGAAGTGATCGGCGGGTTGCAAGCGCCAAACCGCGAGTGTGGTTGTAAGGTTTCGCGGTTCTGTTGTACTTATGGTTAAACAAACACAAAGGGAGGATGACATGGCGAAGTTGCTCTATATCGAAGGTTCGCCCCGTGGAGAGCGGTCAAAATCAACGGCCGTTGCTCAGGAATTCCTGAAAGCCTACCGGGCGGCGCATCCGAAGGACACGGTCGAGACGCTCGATCTGTGGTCGGTCAGTCTGCCGACGTTCGACGGCGACATGCTGGACGCGAAGTATGCGGTGCTGCACGGGCAGGCGCATACGGCGGAACAGGCAGCGGCTTGGAAGACGGTGGCCGACATGGCGGCGTCGTTCGCGGCGGCCGATAAGTACCTGATCTCGGTGCCGATGTGGAACTTCTCGATCCCCTACAAGGTCAAGCACTTCTTCGACATCATCATCCAGCCGGGACTGACGTTCAGCTTCTCGCCCAAGACGGGATATCAGGGTCTGGTGACGGGTAAAAAGGCCGTGATCGTCTATGCCCGCGGCGGGGCCTACGGGCCCGGTACCGGTGCCGAGGCCTACGATCTGCAGACCAAGACCCTTGGCGGGTTGCTGGGCTTTATCGGGATCACCGAGCAGCACAACATCCTGGTGGAACCGACGCTGGCCGGGTCCGATGCGGTTGCACAAACGATTGACAAGGCAGGCCAAGAGGCGCATAAAGTGGCGCAGTCGTTTTAGCAGTCGGAAAACGGGCGTTGCTGGGTTTAATGTAGGACAGGCACCTTGCCTGTCCTGCCGAGAATAAGAGCGTTGGAAATTCGCTTTTGCTCGACGGTCGGGCAAGGGTGCCCGACCTACTTGTAGGGGTGTCGTGAACAGTAATGTTGAGAATAAGATAACAAAGACAGTCGGGCCTGCAAGTCAGGTGGCGGGTGAAATCAGGGTGCCGGGGGACAAGAGTGTTTCCCACCGGGTGGCAATGCTGGCCGCGATGGCGCGTGGCGTCTCGACGGTGACGGGTTTCCTGCGCAGTGAGGATTGCCTGAACACGCTGGAGGCAATGCGCCAGCTCGGTGCGGGAGTGCGCGAGGAAGGCGAGTCGATCCTGATTACGGGAACCGGCGGGGCCTTGCGTCAACCGCGCGGTGTGCTGGACCTCGGCAACTCCGGTACCGGGATCCGCCTGCTGGCGGGGCTGCTGGCAGGGCAGCCGCTGACCGCCGAACTGACCGGTGACGCCTCCCTTCGCTCGCGTCCGATGGGGCGTATCGCAACCCCTCTGGCGGAAATGGGAGCGCGAGTGGAGCTGCTCGGCGAGCGTGGCTGCGCCCCGATCCGGGTGACCGGCGGGCCGCTGCGCCCGATCCGCTATGTGCTGCCGATGGCTTCCGCCCAGGTCAAGTCCGCCGTCCTGCTGGCGGGGCTGGCCGCCAAGGGCGAGACCGTGGTGGTTGAGCCGCGACCGACGCGCGACCATACCGAGCGTCTGATGCGGGCGATGGGACTCGATCTCGTGGTCGACGGCCTGACGATAACGCTGCGCAGTCCGGGCCTGGAGACGCTCGGCTTGCGCTGCGGCTCGTGGGCGGTGCCCGGCGATTTCTCCTCGGCGGCATTCTGGATCACGGCCGGTGCCATGCGTGCCGGACGGGATGTGGTGATCCGCCATGTCGGCCTCAATCCGCGCCGCACGGCGCTGATCGACGTATTGCGCCGTATGGGGGCGGATATCGAGGTCAGCCCCGACTCTGTCTCGAGCGGATGGGAGGAGACTGGCACGGTCCGTGTACGCGGGGGCGAGCTGCACGCGACCGAGGTCGGCGGCGACGAGATTCCCAACCTGATCGACGAGCTGCCGCTGGTGGCGGTGGCCGCCTCGGTGGCCCGCGGTGTCACGGTCGTTCGCGACGCGGAAGAGCTGCGGGTGAAGGAGTCCGACCGTATTGCCACCATCTGCCGCAATCTCAAGCTCAACGGCGTCGTGGCCGAGGAGGCCGCCGACGGTTTCCGCGTGACGGGCGGACCGGTCCGCGGCGGGGCGGTGGTGGAGAGTTTCGGTGATCACCGCATCGCCATGTCCATGGCAGTGCTGGCGCTGTGTGCCGCACAGCCGGTCGAGATCCGGGATGTGGCCTGCGTGGCCACCTCGTATCCGACCTTCTGGCAGGATCTGGAGCGGCTGGGCTGCCTCTAGGCATCGCTGGCGCAGCGGAAGCCGGTGTTGCCGGTGGAGGAATCCGGGGTGTTCGACGTGCGGGCGGCAACGCGGTAACGGTTGCAGTAGGTGTAGTGGCAGAGGTAGGAGCCGCCACGGATGACGCGGCGTTCGCCGCGAGGCGGGCCTGTCGGGTTATCGCGCGGGCCGTGGATGTGGTAATCCGGGCTCCAGAAGTCAAATACCCATTCCCAGACATTCCCGGACATATTGTAGAGGCCGTAGCCATTGGGTTCATAGCTTCTTGCCGGTGCCGTACCGGCGTAGCCGTCTTCGGCGGTGTTCGCTGTCGGGAAGGCTCCCTGCCAGATATTGCACATATGCTTGCCGCGCGGACGGAGCTGATCGCCCCAGGCGTAGCGCTTCTGCACCAGCCCGCCCCGGGCGGCATACTCGGTCTCGGCCTCGGTCGGCAGGCGCTTTCCGGCCCACTGGCAATAGGCCTGTGCGTCGCGCCACGACACATGCACCACCGGATGATCCGTGCGACCGTCGAGATTTGACGCCGGCCCTTCCGGATGACACCAGTCCGCGCCTTCAACATGGAACCACCACTCCAGCCCGGCAAGTTGGCGGCCGAGTCTTTGCAGCTCCGCTTTCAGCACCGGCGCGAGGAACAGATGGAAGACGTATGAGTAGCCGAACTTCTCCGCGTCGGTGCGGTAGCCTGTGGCCTTGATGAATTCCCCGAATTGCGTGTTGGTTACCGCCGTGGCATCCAGGTAGAACGGTTCCAGTGATATCCGGCGCACGGGCCCCTCGCCGTCGTCCGCAAACCCGACCGGATCGCGGGTTCCCATGAGGAATTCCCCGCCGCGCAGGCTCACCATGCCCTCATGCACGCTATCGGCGACCCGCTTGAATCCAACAGGCTCGCCCGCGCTGCAGTTGCACCGTTTCGCGCCCGGTGTGCAGCAGCTTCCGTCGGTTCCCATGCGTTTACCCCTTCCTGGACGCGCCCCGTGCAGGCACCCTGCAACGGTGATCGCGCTCGTTGCCGTCCGAGGTTGCCACGCGTGCTCCACCTTGTCAAGCGGCGGTTGGATACTTGGCAGCATCACCATGTACCTGTATGAGGTGGATGTTGACAGGTGTCGGTCCGGTCGCCTACTCTGGGCGCAATTGAAGCCGGTCGCGCGCGAAGGCAAATGTGCAGGAAAGGGAGGCGTCAGCGTGGTGTTGTTTTCGCCGAGGTTACGGGTTGCCGTTCTGGGATTGGCAGTAGGGTTCCAGACCATGACGTCATCGGCGGCGGTGCGGCTGGATGCGCCATCGGTGACGCGTCCGGGATTGCAGCAGAAGATGGCCGAGAACATGCCGCTGCCTTGGCTGGACAACCTGGAGGCGGGACTGGCTCTGGCGACCGTGGAGTACCGTCCGGTGCTCGTGCTGTTCTCGACTCCGGAGTGCGGCTGGTGCCAGCGGCTCAAGACGCATGTGCTGCAGGACCCCGCGATGGCGGAACTACTGGGGCAGTTTGTCCGGATCGAGCTGGATGCGGGGATCCACAGCGAGACGGCGGCGCAGTACGGGGTGCGCGGGGTTCCTGCCTTGCGCGTGCTGCGTGCCGACGGCTTGGTCCAGGGCGGTGCGGACGGCTATATGGATGCGGCCACGCTACGCCAACTGCTTGAACCCTCGCTGAACCCGGAGGTCGTGAGCGCCATGCAGGCCCCCTCGCGGGAGGTGCTGGAGCGGCTGAAAGGGACGGCAGTGGCACCGGCGGACTGGCCGGCGATCCTGGAGGCGCTTGGCCAGGAGTCCCTGCGGGACGAGCTTCGTGACCGGATCATGCAATTGAACCCGTTTCCGGGCGATGATGTCGTCGCGTTGCTCGCTCACCCGCGGCTGGCGGTCCGGACCGGTGCGCTCGACCTGCTGGAGGAACTTGCCGGCAGCACGTTCGGGTTCAACCCGTGGCAGGGTGCAGGGGCGGACGACATGCAGGGGGAGGCCCTGGCGCGCTGGCATTCCTGGGCGGGCGGAATGACGGGCAAGGTTGAGACCGTCTATGCCAGCCTGGACGAGTCGAGTATTGCGCGGCACGTGCAGGATCTGGTCTCTGGTGATCGCGAGCGCTCGTTGCGCGCGATGCGCCTGCTGGGGCAGGGGGGCGAAGGGGTCGCGGCGGCATTGGTGTCGATCCTGGCGGAGGCACCCGACCTGGACGAGGGAGCCCGCCGCCGGATCCGCGAGGTGCAGTACACGCTGGCACTGCCGCGCCGGGGGGCGCTTCCGCCCGAGGAAACCGCCCATCGCCTGGTCTACGGGAATCCGGACGTGCGCCTGCGCACGCTCTCCTCGCTGACAGCACTGGGGAAACGGGCGCTGCCGATCCTGCGTGAGTTCCTGGGCGATCCGGATCCGATGATTCGTGAGACCGCCGTCGAGGCCATGCTCTCGGCCGGCCAGCGTCTGGCGCTGGCGGATGTCGGCAGCCTGCTGCAAAGCGAGACCGACCGCCATGTGCAGCATGCCGTGCTGCGGGGGCTGGGCGGGGTCCGGTCGCGCGCGGGAATGCTGCTGCTGCTGCCCTATGTCGCGCATGCCGACGAGAGCCTTGCCGTCGCGTCGCTCGACAGCCTCTCGCGGTTGGAGTTCCGGGATCCGGTCGATGCCATCGGGAAGGCGCTGGAGGATTCCCGCTGGCGGGTGCGAGCCGCCGCGCTGGAAGCGGCCGGCAAGTTGAGCATGGCGACCCTGGCCGTCAAGGTCGTTGAGCTGTTGCGCCGCGAGCAGGATCGTTTCGTGCGCGTGACGGCCGTCCGCACCCTGGCCGCGCTTGAGGCCCGCCAGAGTGCGCCGGTCCTGGCCGAATGGTTCGCGCAGGATGACAGTTTGAAAGGCCCGGTGATTGCCGCTTATGCGGAGATGGACATCCCCCTGCCGCAGTCGTTTATCGATGCCGTCAAGGGCTTGTCGGGCGATGCGCTGCTGTCGGTGGTCCAGGTGCTGCCGGATTCCGGCGAGCAGGGCCTGCCGCTGGCGGTTGCGCTTGCCAATCACCCCGAAACCGATGTGGCCTGCGTGGCACTCCGTTTGCTTGGGTACTATGCCGGAAGCAAGGGGCAATACATGCCGATGGTCGTCGAGGCCCTGCGGTCGGACAGCCGGGCCAGGCAACTGGCCGTGCTGGAGGCCGTGAACCGCCGGGATTACTATGACAATGAGGCCGTGATTGATTTTGATGCGCTTATCAACGATGAGGTTGCTGAAGTGAAGCCCCAGGAGGCCGCTACTGCCTCTCCTGGAGGGGGATCGCCCGTGGACGACCTGTTCGCGGCCTTTGCCGATCCGGCGGGTGTTTCTACGTCCCCGCCTCCCGCCGCCCCTGCGGTGACGAATGCCTCGCCGGTCGATGCGCTCTTCGCCGATTTCGCGGCGGTCTTGCCGGAGGCGCCGACGCAGACGGTCGTTACCAGCCTGGAGCAAGTCGTGCTTGAGCCTCCCGTGGTTTCCGCACGAGGCCCCGGCTTCCTGGAAGGACTGGTCGGTCTTTTCATGCCAAGCTATTCCGAGCGTGGCTATTCCTCGTCGAGGTCGGTCCAGACGGCGGTTTCCTGGACGGATTTCGGGGCGGCGACGGCGGTCTTGCTTGCCTCCGGCGATCGGGATGTGCGGATGGAGGCGGCGCTATGGCTGGGTAGCCAGGGGGATGCCC
>CAZZBA010000172.1:0-4321 GCA_964652765.1 uncultured Victivallales bacterium
GACATGGGGATTCCCGCGCTTCCCTGGTTTGTTGTCCAGATCGGGTGCCACGCATCGGCAGAGGATGGGACGTTCTGGAATCGCATACAGGAGCAGCAGCGGCACCTGCCAGCGTTGATCAAGCATGTGGATGTGGCACCGGCGATCGATCTTGAACTGGACGACGGGATACATATCAGCGGCAAGTCGCAGCATGTACTGGGGTGGCGTCTGGCCCGGCTGGCGGACAGGCTTGTCAACAAGGCTCGGGGCGTAAAGCCCGGAATTACCTTGAAGGCGATGGAACTCGTGCCGACGCCGGACTGCGCTCCCAGTGCCACCTGCATGTCCGTCAAGCTGACGTATGGCAACGTGGCAGGCGGATTGGCCAGTCCCGGCCGTCCAACGGGATTCGTCCTGCTGGATGCATCCGGACGCAACACGGATTGGATCTACAAGACAACCTTGCATGGTGATTCCGTTTTGTTGCATACCAATATGATGCAGGAGCACCTTGAACGATTGACGGTAAGCTATGGCCATGGTCGCAATCCCTACTGCAACATCACCGACAGCGAGGGCATGAGCATTCCGGTCATGCAGACCGTTCCCGTCCCGGTCGAGAAGGACCGGATGCCAGACTGGCATGAGTGGCAGACCGCGCGCCTGTCTGGCGTGGATTCGATTGCAAAGGTCACGCTTGCGCTGGCACGGGGAGCGAAAGGCTGGAGCAAGGCCCCGTTAAGGAACCCGTTCGGAGTCCTGCCGAAGGCACCCGAGGAAACGCACATCGGGGTCTATGCCATGAAGACCCGTCTGGTTGCCGACGCGAAGCTGGACGCACTGCTGGTGTTCGGGGCAAATGTCCCGTTCAAGATGTGGTTGAATGGTAAGCTCGTGTGTACCGATCCCTTGGCTGGTATGCCGATTGAGCCTTCGAAATACAAGCTGCCATGCCGGCTGAAAAAGGGAGAGAACGAGATGCTGCTGACATGTGCGCCTGCCGGAGCGGGTGCCCATTTCGGCGTCTGCCTGCGGGTTGGTAATCCGGCGGGGAAGGCGGATCCGGGAATTAGTCAGTAAGGTGGGGGGATGCTTCCAGCTCCCCCTGCGGGAGCAAGATGCTCCCGCCACTTTAATGCAGGATGGCTGAGGCCAGGTCGGTCTGCAGGGAGGTCAGCCGTTTGTGGCCTTTGGCGGTGACGAGGATGTCATCCTCCAGCCGCACTCCACCTTTTCCTTCGATATAGATGCCCGGCTCCACGGTAACGACCATGTTCGCCTCCAGGCAGGCGGAGTCCGGGCTCGCTGCCTGGGAGCCGCCGGATCCGAGTCCTGGCTGCTCATGGATCTCCAGCCCGAAACCGTGTCCAAGGCCATGCCGGATAAGGTCGCCGTAGCCCGCATCACGCACCACGTTCCAGCCGGCATCGCTCACGTCGGAGCATAAGGCCCCGGCATGAATGGCGTCGATTCCCGCCGCATTGGCCGCACTGACAATCTCGAAAATCGAACGCATGCGCTTGTCGGGCTCGCCCATGAACACGACCCGCGTGATGTCGCAACGATAGCCATCTTTCTCGGCGCCCCAGTCAATGAGCAGCGGTTCGCCTGGACGCGGCTTGCGGGAACCGGGGAAATGGTGGCAACTGGAGCTATTGGGGCCTGTCGCCGTGATAATGCCGTTGAACGGGAATGCCTGCCGGTCCGCGCCGAGCATGCACAGCCGGTATTCCAGTTCCGCTGCCAGTTGCCGCTCGGTCCTGGTCATCAGGTATGCGGCACCCTGTCCGATCAGTTCCAGGAATGCGTTTTCAGCGATGCGGACGCATTGCCGGATCAGCCGGATCTCGCCCGCGTCCTTGATGGTACGAAGCCCGGTCACCGCTTCGCCGATGTCAACCAGCTTGCGCCGTCCCATCGCCTCCGCCAGTTGCATGAATCGCGACTGGACAAGCTTGCCGCCCTGATAGCCTACGCCTCGGCGGTAACGGTTCTCCTTCAGCCGTTTTGCCGATTCCTCGAAGGCCTTGGCACCGACAACAATAGTACACCCCGGTGCCTCCTTTGGAACGCGGGCCTCGAACATCTTCGACGTGAAGAGGGTTGTCCCGCCAGGGCCGATCAGCATTGCTGATACGCCTTCCGTGGCTCCCGAAAGGTAACGGATGTCCACCGGATGCGTGATCATGACCGCCTCGATGGCGTGCTTTTCGGCGATCCGGCGCATGAGTGCACCTCGCCGATTGAGATACTGCTTGTTCAACGTGTCAATTTTACTGACGGGCATGTGTGTTTCCTGTCTTTTAATTTAATGAGTACGATGCAGGTCATTCTCGCATCCGGAACGGGATCTCGTCCAGCAAATCCTTGCAGCCGATCAGGTATTGCACCTGAAGGAGGAATGCGGTAGATTATGGACGCGGTGACATTAACTTGGCTAATCAGGAGGTGCATGATGGACAGGAACGAAGCGGCGGTTGTGGAAACGATTCGGCGCAAGGCGGGCTTTACCTTGATTGAAGTGCTGCTGGTGGTGGCAATTCTCGGGATCCTGGCGGCAGTGGTGGTGGGTAATTTCGGCAATCATGGCGACAATGCCCGAATCAAGGCAACAAGGGCCAGTATTTCCGCAATCGGTACGCAGATTGAGGTCTACCAGCTTGACACGGGGCGCTTTCCGTCGTCGCTGGATAATCTGCTGACCAGTTCGGGTGAGCCGAACTGGAACGGGCCCTACTTGCGTGGCGGGAAGGATTCGATCGTGGATGCATGGGGAACCCCGTTCAACTACAAGCAGGAAAGCGGCAGCTACAAGATCACTTCTGCCGGCAAGGACCTGCAGATGGGGTCGGAAGACGACATCACGAGCATGTAGAGTCGGTGATGATCGGACGGATCGGACCGATCCGTCCGATCATCGGCCGATCTTGAGATGAAAGCGGGTTATTATGGCGCGGCGTACCGGTTTTACCTTGATCGAGTTGCTGCTGGTGGTGATGATAATCGGCGTCATAACGGCGGTCACGATTCCCGAGTACGTGCGTTCGATGCAGGGCAACCGCCTGCGCACGGCGGCGCGCACCGTTGTGGCGGCGGGCCGTTATGCCCGCAGCATGGCCGTGCTGCACCAGCGGGCGATCGCGATCAACTTCGAGATCGGAGGGGAGAAACTGGTCATCGACGCCAACCGGGCCGCACCATCGACCAACGCGCTGGATGACGTTTCAGTACCCTTGCCAGGGCCGGAGCCTCGCTCTGCGGAGGAGCCGGCAGTCGAGGGTGGGGCACCTCCCTCCACCGGGCCAGGAATGAATATTCGTATCGAGCGTAGGCTTGACCAGGTGACAATTGCCGAGGTCAAGCTCCAGCATTCGGAAACGGCTGATGAGACCGGAACGGGCGTGGTTTACCAGTCCAACGGGCGTTGCACGCCGTACCGCGTACGGCTTGAGGATCAAGAGGGCGAGGCGATCGAGATCCTGGTGGATGCCTTAGGCTCGCCAGAGATGTCACGGAAGGGGGCGTTGTGAAGGGGGGCAGCGCAAAACAGGCTGGCGGCTTGACGCTGATCGAAGTGCTTCTGGCTGTATCCATCCTAAGCATAGGCCTGGTCGTGATGCTGACGGCGATCTCGCGCTGTCTGGCGGTGCTGAAGATCTCGGAGCAGTACCACAAGGCCATGTGGGCCATGAGCGCTGGCGAGGCCGAATTCCCGTTGCTGCGCAAGCCGGACATCAAGCCGGAAGATTACGCCGTTGATGCCCAGGAGTACGACGGGATCACGTATGTGCGTGAGGTAGAGGATCCCGATGCGGAAAGCGAGGAGAACGGGCAGCGGCTGCTGGTAGTCCTGACCAAGGTGTCCTGGATGGGGCGTGGACGGGAACAGACGGACGTCATTCCGCAGTACCTCTTTTTCAAGGAGTAAGCATGACGCCTGCCCGCACAACCTGCCGGAAAACCGGTACTCGAAATGGATTCACGCTGCTTGAGATCCTGCTTGCGGTGACCATTTTATCCTTGGTGGCAACCGTCACCTTCATGACGTTCTCGGCCGCGACATCGGCCTGGCAGCGGGGGGCCGCCCTGGTGGACCGCCTGCACCACGGTGATTACGTGATGAGCCAGTTGGTGATGGCGCTGCGTTCGGCTTACTACCCCGAGGGTGGGGTACGAGGGGAATACGGGTTCCAGCATATCGACAGCGGCGACGGTCCCGAGGCGGAAGACGAGATCAGTTGGGTCAAGCTGGGCGGGGCCTTGATCGGCGGAGAACAGAATTATGCTGGCACGCCGCATCGCGTCCGGTTTTTCCTGGATGACAACGAGAATGGGATCC
>CAZZBA010000172.1:4331-8485 GCA_964652765.1 uncultured Victivallales bacterium
GCCGTGGCGTCCTGGCGTCTTGACGGGCAACCGGATGATTTTGATCCGGACGAGCTGCCGCCGGTGTTTCTTTCGTCGCGCGTGAAGGGCTTCAATTGCCGCGCGGCTTATAAACTTGATGACAACGGCGAGATCGATTGGGAAGATGAGTGGACGGAGACCAACCGGATTCCCTCAGTGGTCGAGATCACGCTATATATCGACCCGGTAGCGGAGAAGGATCCGCCGGTGGAACTCAAGCGGATTGTCGGGTTGCGCGTAGCGGAGGTGTCATGGCTCAAGTAACCAAGAGTCGACACCGGATGCACTCCGGAGTCTCCTCCCGTCGCCAGCAAGGTTCGGCCTTGATTCTGGTGCTATGGGTGCTGGGGTTGCTATCCATGCTGGTGGCGTCGTTCGCGTTCGAGGCACACATCGAGCTACGCCTGACGTCATTCTACCGGGACCGGACCAAAGCCGAGTACCTGGCGCGCTCAGGGCTGGATGTGGCCGAACTGCTGGTTGCGAAGAGCGCAGGGCTGCAAGGGGCGAAGCGGGATGAGGCAAAGGCCGGAAGCGATATCTGGTATGATCCGGCCTTGCAACTAGCCAAGGGAGGCACGGTTTCGCTGGTACATGACCTGGCCGAGGCCGGTGTCGGGCAGGGACTGATCCGGTTGTCGATAACACCGGAGCCGGCACGGCGCAATATCAACCGGCTTATCGACCAGACGCTGGCCAACGATGAAACTTTGGAGCGCATTCTTGATGTTGGCGGCATTCCCCAGGAAATGTGGCCGATGCTTATAGACAGCCTCTACGACTGGACGGATACAGACACAACACCACGGCCGGACGGTGCCGAGACCGATGATTACTACGCCAATCTGGACAAGCCCTACCATGCTGGGGACAAGGGTTACATTGACACTATCGAAGAGCTGGCCCTGATCAAGGGGTTCACCCCGGAGATCCTGCAGGGCGGCACGTTGTCGACCGGGATGTTCGAGAGCGATACGGTCGTCATGTCCGGCATTGCCGACATGCTGACGACCTACGGTGACGGGAAAGTCAACATCAATGCCGCCTCTGTCCGTGTATTACAGACGCTTCCCGAAGTTGACGCGGAAATGGCATCCTTCATTGTAACCGAGCGTGAGAAATGGGTGGATGGGACAGGTCAGGAGCAGCAAGGTTTTAAAAGTGAAGCGGAGTTCCTCGCGCTCGTACCCGATTTCCCGCCTATAGCCAAGGATTTTCTGGAATATAATGCAACTGCATCCAAGTACTTCCGAATTACCAGTACGGGTGATTTAAATGGTGTTTTTCGGACGATTTGGTGTATTGTAAGTTTTTCTGGCGAAGGGTTTACGGTACTACGCTGGCGGGAGGACGACTAGACGACGGCGGCGGAATGATTGGGACAGGTTGCAATCGAAGACAGGATAGGTTGAGATGGCGGTAGATGCAGTATTAGCGGTAGCGGAATTACCGGACGGTCGGACGGCCTGGGCGTCATGGCGGCGCGGACGCGGCGCGGACACGACGGCGGATGGCTTCTTCGGTCCGGAAGGCGTCGAGGCAACTGCGATACCCGACAAGAGCGTGACCAGGGCGGCGATATTGGCGTTGCCGTCGAGCCAGATGGTGATGCGGGTGCTTGAATTCCCGGTGACGGATCCGGCGGAACTGACCGCGATGACGGAGCTTCAGGTCGATAAGTTCGCGCCGTTCCCGCTTGACCAGATGGTGGTCTCGCATGAAGTGCTGGCCCAGCAGGAGGGGCGCTCGATTGTATTGGCGGTGGCGGCCCGTATCGCGGTGGTCATCGAGGCCGGCCAGCGGCTGACAGCGGCGCACGGGCTGCGCATCGTGCGAGTGGACGCCTTGCTGCTGGGACGATGGCAGACGCTGCGCGAGGCAGGGCAGATCGAGGACAAGGGGCGCGAAACGCTGGTGCTGGTCGATGAAAGCGGGGTGGATGTCCTGACGCATGAGGCAGGCGTGCCGGTCGGACTCAGCGGGCTGGGGGATGTGCCAGTGTCGATTGATGCCGCCAGCGCCGATGACCTTGCGCAGGAACTCATGCACCTGCTGATGGGAATCGAGGTTGAACGCGGCCGTCAAGCACAGTCGGTGATCACCGTCTGGAGCGATGGGCGGGACGCGAGCGCCTTGATCGGAGCCCTGCAGTCACGGGCATCCATACCGGTTCGCCAGCGCCTGCTGGGAACGCTTCCAAGCGCGGTCAGCGGTGTGGCCGGGCGCGCGGCGCTCGACACCGGCTCGCGGTTGCTTGACCTGACGCCGCCAGCCTGGCACCAGACGGAGGCGGCGCATGATTTCCGACGACGTCTGATCCTCATCACCGGGATCCTGCTCGGAGGCTGGCTGCTGCTTGCGGCCGGCGGTTGGGGGCTGATGGCCTGGCAGCGTGCGCGTGTGGCGCAGTTGGAATCGGCGGACCAGCGCTGGAGCGAGCCAGCCGGTGCCGTACGACGGCTTCGCACGCAGGCGCAGCTTATCCAGCGCTACATGGATCGGCGTACCTCCGCGCTGGAGTGCCTACGCGAGGTCAGCATGCTACAGCCGCCCGGCGTGGATCTGGCCTCGTTCACGTACCGCAAAGGGGATGGACTGAAGCTGGAGGGCGAGGCCGACTCCGGTGCACTGGTAATCGAGTATAACGAGAAGCTGAACGCATCGGAACTTTTCGAGACCGTCAAGGCTGGTCCGCGAACGTTGACAGCCAAGGGGCGGCACCGTTTCAGTTTCGAAATCATATTCAAGAAGGAGACCCCGTGACGATTACACGCAGGGAAACCGTGCTCGGAATCGCGCTCTTGATGATGGCTCTTTATGTTGGGCTTTTCATGCTCGGAAAGAATTTGTTTGTCGAGTGGCGTGAGTTACAGAAAAAAAAGGACGATTTGTGGTTCTCGATCAGGCGCAGCGAGGCATTGGTCAATGAACGTGATCGCTGGGAGTCCGAAATGGAGCAGTTGCAGGCGTTGATGCCGCAGTTTCCGGGCGACATGCAAATGGATGTGCATTGGCTGCGTGAAATGGAAAGCAAAACGACCAAGCATGACTTGAAGATCCTGAAGCATGAGGCAGGCGAAGAACAGCGCGAAGGGCCGATCTACGAACTGCCGGTGTTCTGCCGCCGCTGGGAAGGGACGCTCGACTCCCTCGTGCATTTCCTGTTTGATCTGCAAAGCGAGGGTGCTATGCTTGATATCCGTTATCTTTACATCAAGCCAAAAGACAAGGTGATCCACGAGGGTCGGTTCGATTTGTATTGTGCGTATCGACGCAAGGATGTTTGATTCGTCGAACGGGAGGATATGAAAACGGTGAGTATAATAGCATTTTGCAAGCGCGCGTTTTCATGCGCATTGATAGTGGTTGTGTCCATGACCGGATTGACGCCAGCTCAGGAGGCGATCCCTCCTGCCGAGCCGATCCCTCCTGCCGCACCGGTCCCTCCTGTCTCGCCGGTCCGTCCGGCCGCTCCGGTCCGGAAAGAGGCGGTCCGTCCGGCCGCGCCGGTTCAGACGGAAGCACCCGCAGCCCCTGTGAACCCTCCGGCCGCGGAGGAACCGATTACGGATCAACTCAAATATAGCGACGCCACACTCGATATAATCCTGGCCGACTATAGCGAGAAGACAGGCAAGACCCTGCTGCGGGCACCGGGCTTGCCGACGCCGACCTTCACGCTGCGCAGCCAGGGTAAACTCAGTGTCGAGGATTATCTCAAGGCGATCGAGACGGTGTTGACCATGCACGGGATCGGCCTGGTTGATTTCGGTGATAACTTTGTCCGCGTCGTGCCCGTCAAGACGGTCGTTAAGGAGGGACTGGAAATCCTGGAAACCATGCCGGAAGGACACGTTTCCGAGCGTACCGGCACGATGATCAGCCAGATGGTCCCGCTCAAGCACATCGATCTCGCCGAAGCGGTTGCGGCGATCGAGCCGATGCGCAATGAGAATGGCCAGATCAACCAGTTCGAACGGACAAATGCGCTCATGATTACCGACTTTGCCGAGAACATCAACCGGATGCTCCAGGTGTTGCGCTTGATCGACCAGCCGATCGAGGCGAAAGAGGAGCCTAACATCATCCAGATCCGCTATGCCAAGGCGTCCGAGATCAAAAGCCGATTGGAG
>CAZZBA010000173.1:0-8452 GCA_964652765.1 uncultured Victivallales bacterium
GCGACGCCTGGCGGGCACGCCAAAGTGTGGCGGTGTCACTCTCCTCGATCTTCTGCCGGAACTCGTATCCCGGTATGGTCATTGCGGTATTCAAAGCAGGATCTCCTGAACGTCGTTTCGCACGATTGCCGTTTGGTGTTTGCAATCCACAAGGTAAACGTATACTAGAGGGGCTTTTATTAGACAACCGTTATTTTTTCTCGATCGATATGACAACACTCATTTTCCTGATCACGTATTGCGGGATCGCCATGGGGCGCTACCCGCGGCTGGCGATCGACCGCACCGGCATGGCCATGCTCGGCGCGCTGGCGATGGTCCTCTGCGGGTCGATCAGCGCCCCGGCGGCGATGGAGGCGATTCATGTGCCCACGCTGCTGCTGCTTTACGGGCTGATGATCATCTCGGCCCAACTGCGGCTGGGTGGCTTCTACACCGCGCTAGCCTGGCGGGTGACCCGCTGGATCGACCGGCCGGCGTGGTTCCTCTTGATCCTTATGCTGGTCAGCGGCCTGTTGGCAGCCGTGCTGGCCAACGATATCATCTGCCTGGCGTTCACTCCGGTACTGGCCGTGGCCCTGCGGCGGCGGCATCTCAATCCGCTGCCCTACCTGCTGGGGCTTGCCATGGCCACCAACCTGGGATCGGCGTCCACGATGATCGGCAATCCGCAGAGCATGCTGATCGGGCAGCTCGGCAACCTCTCCTTCCGTGACTTCCTTTTCTGGTGCGCCCCGCCCTCGCTGCTTTGCCTGGTTGTCACCTTCGGCCTGCTGCTGCTGCTCTTCCGCAGGCGGTTGACGATCGAGCCGGTCCATGCCGGTGCCTTTACCGAACCCGACTGGCCGGTCTTCAACCGCTGGCAATCGGCAAAGGGACTGGTGGCGGCGACGGTCGCGGTCGTGCTGCTGCTGGGTGGCCTGCCGCGCGAACTGTCGGTACTGGCGCTGGCGGGGGTATTGCTATTGAGCCGGCGACTGCATACCCGGACCATGCTGGGGCTGGTCGACTGGCACCTGATCACCCTTTTCTGCGGGTTGTTCATTGTCGTGCGCGCCTTCAACCAGACCGGCCTGCCGGCGCAGGGGCTGGCGTGGCTGGCGGCGCAGGGGGTGCCGATATCGAATCCGTACTGGCTGAGCCTCTTCTCGATATTTCTGAGCAATGTCGTCAGCAACGTGCCGGCAACGGTCTTGGTCGCCCCGCATCTGGAGGGCAGTCAGCCCGCGACCTGGTATGTCCTGTCGCTCGCCACGACTTATGCGGGCAACCTGTTGACCATCGGCAGCATAGCAAACCTGATCGTCATCGAGCAGGCGGCCCAGTTCGGCATCCGTATCTCGTTCCGGGACTATGCCCGTGCCGGGGTGCTCGTCACGACGGCGAACCTGGTCATCCTGCTGGGATGGATCTACCTGCGCTCTTGAGTACGGCCCGGCCAGAGTGATGCTCGGTACGTACGCTGCCAATATCCGCCATGAGCGGCCTGCAAAATGGATTAACAATAGATATTACCTGGCCGGGAAAGGTGTAAAACTTGTTTGGGTGCACACTTGCATTGACGGCTCCATTCCAGATATAAGCATACAGTCTGACGGGAAGGATTGAGGTTATAGAGTATAGGAGTTATCATGGTTTCAGATAAAGATCGGTTGCTAATTCGTGATCTGGCAAGCCGTTATGCGGAGCTCAGTGGAAGTGAACGCAACCGGACCGCGCTCGGGCGATGGCGGAATCTCAATAACCTGCGGTCTGACCGACCGCTGGTCTTCTGCAATGTCTTTCACCTCCGTCCGGAGATCGATCCGTATCTGCCGGCCTTGCAGGTTGAGGAAAAATCGCTGCGCGAGGTGGAGCGCTGGTTCCAGCGTGCCCTGTGGAGCGCAACTCTGGGAGACGACCGTTTCGTTGATCCATGGTTCACGGTGCGGGCGGACATGTATACGCAGCCGGAAGGCATCTTTGGTGTAGCATCCGAGACGGTGCATGACGACCAGAGCCGCGGCTGGCGCAATATGCCGGTTCTCAAGCGCATGGAGGATCTCGACAAGCTCAAGGCTACCCCGCACCGGGTGCTCGATCCGGATCCGCCCCTGGCGGGGCTGCTGGACGATATTTTCGGGGACATCCTGCCGGTCCATCGCAATCGCGTCAGCATCTATCACTGCTGGAATGGCGTGATCGGTCCGTCCGCCGGTGAACTGTTCGGGCTTGAGGAGCTGATGCTGGCGCTCTACGAGAGCCCGCAGATGGTTCACCGGTTCATGGCGTTCGCCCGTGATGCCATCATCGATAACTTCAAGGCGTGCGAGGCGGCGGGCGACTGGAGTCCGGCGGACTACTGGTATTACAATACCCCACCGCACTGCGATGCCCTGCCGGATCCGCAGGCGGGCGTTTACGGTGCCCGGCTCAAGGATCTGGTCGGCTTCGGGCATGCCCAGGAATTCGAGTCGGTCAGCCCGGCCATGTTCGAGGAGTTCCTGCTCGACTACCAGCGGCCGATCCTGGAGCTTTTCGGGCGTGTCAGCTACGGTTGCTGCGATACCCTTGAGAGCAAGATGGATGCGCTAAGCCGGCTTCCCAACCTGGCCAAGATCACGGCGGGACCGCTGGCTGATCCGGCCCGGTATCCCGAGCGCTTCGGCAGCCGCGCGGTCATCTCCTGGCGTCCGGTACCCACTCTGATGATCAGCGATGAACTTGATGAGAATGCACTGCGACGGCAATTCCGGGAAGGCTTTGAGAAGCTCAAGGGCTGCCATGTCGAACTCCACATGCACGACCTGATGACCGTTCGCGGCGATATCCCCCGTATCTTCCGATGGACGCAGATCGCCCGCGAGGAGGCCGAGCGCGCCTGATGGGATGGATGTGGGATCGTGGGGAAGAACGCACAACTGCCGGCTGGTCGTCGGCAACGGGGGACACCGGTTCTATGCGGACGCCGCCTGGCCGGTCATGCTGGATCTGTTACGAGGAATACGATAAAGGAGAGACTATGAGACGCTGGACAGTTGAACAAGCACTGGCATGGGGACGGGAGCAACCGTGGTATTTCGGGGCGAACTTCACCCCCAGCACGGCAATCAACCAGTTGGAGATGTGGCAGGCGGAGACGTTTGACCCCGTGACGATCGATCGAGAACTCGGATACGCGCAGGGGATCGGCATGAACATCATGCGCGTCTATCTGCACGATCTGTTGTGGGAGCATGGCCGGGATGGCTTTGTCGAACGCATCGAGCGCTATCTGGCGATTGCCGACAGCAAGGGCATCAAGACGATGTTCTGTATTTTCGACGACTGCTGGAATACCGATTTTGCCCTCGGACCGCAGCCCGCGCCGAAGCCCTATACCCACAATTCCGGGTGGGTGCAGTCGCCCGGTTACAGGATTGTCGAGGATCCGTCGCAATGGACACGGCTGGAGCGCTATGTCAAGGAGTTGCTGGGCCGGTTCAAGGCGGATCCCCGCATTGCGGTCTGGGATCTCTACAACGAGCCCACGAATTCCGTCGGGGATCCCATCACAGGCGCACGCCGGCCCACGAATTCCATTCCGCTTCTGCGAGCGGTATTCGACTGGGCACGCAGCGTTGAGGGGCTGACGCAGCCGCTAACGGCAGGCGTCTGGCTGGATATGGCGGCGGGCAGCTGGCTGGATCGCGAAGATTTGAACGCATGCCTTCTGGAACTTTCCGATATCGTGACGTTCCACGCGTATATGGCCCCGGAAAAGGGGCTCTTGGATCGGATTGGGAAATGCAAGGCAAGCGGGCGTCCGCTCATCTGCACCGAGTGGCTGGCGCGGGGGCACGGCTCAACTGTCGCCGACTGTCTACCGGTCTTCCGTAAACACTGCGCCGGTGCAATTAACTGGGGGTTGGTTTCCGGAAAAACCCAGACCATTTATCCCTGGGGCTGGAGCGAGGATAAGGGCAAACCAGCGGTCTACCACCACGACATATTCAATCCGGACGGCACGTTGCTTCACCCGAGTGAACTGGATGAGCTGCGGAGCGGAAGCTTACGATGACAACAGCGAATGCACACGCGTATGGAGCAGTAGGGGACGGAAAAACCGACAACACGAAGGCCTTTTCATTATGCCTTGATGCCATCATCAAGGAAGGGGGTGGGCGTATGCACATCCCGTCCGGTGTTTATCTCGGCCGGATAGTTATTCCCGGCACAAAAGACTGGGTCACGGTGGAAATCACTGGCGAATGTGAGCCGACCCCGGTGTTCGGGACCATTGGATCATTTCAATTTCCACAAAACGGTACGGTCATCAAGTGCCCCGACCAATCCGGTCCTGCAGTGATTTCGGCGGCACAGTCTCCCGAGACGCTGTACATGAGTTTTTCCGGTGTCTATGCAGTGATCCGGAACCTGGATGTCAGGACCAGTGACAATCCCGGCATCAGCGGCATCGACCTGCAGCATGCGGTGCAATGCAGGGTCGAGAATGTATTCGTCAACACGGGCATCTATAATGTACAGGCATCGGAGCCCACGCATGGCACCAGCGGGATCATCACGCCCGCCAACAACAACGGGGCTCTGACCATCCTTCGGAATGTGGTTGTGACCGGTTATCATACCGGGATCCTGGTCAATGAGCACACCGATGGCGATAACCTCAATCTCGCCAGCAACTTAAACGCCCTGCAGTTTGCCTTCGGTCATCACGCCTCGCGCTTCGGGCGCGTCGGATCCCAGCGCTGCATGCATAACATAGCGGTAACCGGCAGGCACGCATTCTGCATAGAGCAACTGGATGTCGAAATCGCCGGGCCACGCCAGACCGACAAGAACAACGAGTGGCAGGCTACGCGGTTCAATATTAATGACCCGGAGAATCTTGGAATAGGCGACATCAACTACTGGGTTGTCGAGGGCAACGTCGGCGCCGTCGAGAAATTCACCCGCAACGGCGGCAAGGGAATCCGCGCCAGGCGAATCGGCGCCGATTATTCATGAGGAAGTCCGTTTCATACAGGGGAACTGACTGAATGCGAAAACATGAACAGGCTCTTGTTTTCCTGCCGGCGACGGAGCCGGGCAACTCTAGTTACGGGGAGAGTCCCGCAAGCATTGCCTTGTTCCCGGAGCTTGCTGTGCGCCAGGTTCACTACCCGAAGCTGGTCTGGTACAACCGGGCGGTGTGGGATGAGGCAGAAAGGAAGTAGTCGCATGAGTATTGATTTCAATTCTGACCGCTGGTTGGCGGTAAAGAGGAATTATGGTGCATGGTGGAAGGGCGAGCTTGAACGACCGCTGATACCCCTGATCCTTCGCGACCGCGATCCCGGTCGTCCCCAACCGGATGTGCCTTTGTTGAAGCAATCCACCTGTGCCGATCTCACCATTTCTGCAGACCGGCTGATAGACCGGATCGACTACGAACTTTCGTGTTGCAGTTTTCTCGGGGATGCCTTCCCCTCTGTCGGCATGGACTGCTTTGGCCCGGGCGTCCTCGCCGCTTTCCTTGGCGCCAGGCTCGACAACTCAACCGGAAGAGTCTGGTTTCATGCTCCGGACGAACGCGATATCCGTGACCTTCAGTTCACCTTCAGCCCCGACAATGTGTGGTTCCGTCGGGTCTCGGACATCTACGCGGCCGGCATGAGGCGCTGGCAGGGGCAGGTGCTCATGGGAATGACCGACATGGGCGGGATCCTGGATGTGCTGTCGACATTTCGTCCCTCTGATAAACTCCTCCTGGATCTCTACGACCATCCCGAGGAGGTGACCCGGCTGAGCTGGGAGCTGCACGAGGCCTGGTTTGATTGCTTCGAGACGTTGAACAATAGCCTGCAACCGTACAACCCCGGCTACTCGGACTGGTCCGGTATCTACTCGGCTTTGCCCAGCTACATCCCCCAGTGCGACTTCTGCTACATGATCGGGCCGGACATGTTCGATGATTTCGTGAGGCCGGAGCTGGCAGCAACCTGTAGCAGGCTGCCACACACCATATATCATCTCGATGGGACGGGCCAGCTCCCGCACCTGGACTCGCTTCTGACGATAAACCCCCTTAAAGCCGTCCAGTGGGTGCCGGGCACTGGCAAGCCGGACTGTTCGAACTGGCCTGATGTCTACAGGAAGATAAAAGCGGCCGGCAAGCTGATGCAGCTTTACGGGGATTTTGAAGTGCTCGATGCAGTTTCCATGCAACTGGGTTCAGCGCGTGGAATCCACCTCCGGGGTGCTGTCGCCAGCGATAGGGAGTCGGCTGCCAGAAGTCTGGCAAGGCATGGGATCGAGTAGACGGGAACTGAATGCAGGTACCTTGGCTCATAAGAAAATCCGATAAAAGGAGAATATGAATAAGAAAGGCGAATCCAAACCGAGAATCAAACGCTCGGAAGCATTTGTCGGCATTCACTTTGACTTCCATGCCGGCATGGACTGTACGGAGCTTGGCAAGAGCCTGACACGCAAGATGCTGCGGGACATGCTTGAGCGTGTAAAGCCGGACTTTGTTCAGTGCGACTGCAAGGGGCATCCCGGCCTGGCCAGTTACCCCACGAAGGTCGGAACGCCTGCCCCCGGATTCGTCCGCGATCCTTTGAGAATGTGGCGGGAAGTGACTGCCGAGTACGGTGTGAGTCTCTATATGCATTACTCGGGGGTAATTGATCACGCGGCTTGCGACGAGCATCCGGAATGGGCCGCGTTCCAACCGGATGGCAAGCCATGGAAGGGCGTGACATCCGTGTTCGGGCCCTACGTCGATGCGAGGATGATCCCCATGTTCAAGGAGTTGGTGGACAGGTATGGCATCGATGGAGTCTGGATTGACGGCGAATGCTGGGGCGTCGAAATGGATTACAGCAATCATGCTCGAATCGCCTGGAAGAAAACTACGGGGCTGGACACGATGCCCGCTGAACGGGGCGACAGGCACTTCGAGCGTTTCCGTAGTTTTCAACGGAAGGCGTTCCGGGATTACGTCAGTCACTACGTCAACGAAATGCATGCCTACGCACCCGGACTGGAAATTGCCAGCAACTGGGCGTTTACCGCACATATGCCCGAACCCGTAAAGATCGATCTCGATTTCCTCTCGGGCGATATCACCCCGCAGAATGCCTTGACCGAAGCGCTGATGGATTCCCGGTTGCTGGCCCAGCAGGGCAAGCCGTGGGATCTGATGTCGTGGTCGTTCAATGGCAAGTGGGGAGAGCCGGCCCAGACCACGAAAACCGCGGTTCAGCTTCAGCAGGAGGCGGGAGTCGTCATGGCGGCCGGAGGCGGTTTCCAGGCCTACTTCACACAGAAGAGGGATGCCTCCATCTATCCTTGGACGATGAACATAATGGCGGAAGTCGCGGCGTTCTGCCGCGCGCGGCAGCCGTTTTGCCAGGGGGCGCGTCCGGTCCCCCAGATTGGCCTGATCCTGTCACGTGAGGCGTATTACAAGCACATCGACAAGCTGATGCGTCCGTGGGGCGGGGTATACCAGTCATTCCGGGGCACGTTGTGTTGCCTGCTCGATGGTCAGAATGTCGTTGATATCGTGATGGACCACAACCTTGAGACCAACATCGGACGCTACCCGCTGCTCGTGCTGCCGGAGTGGAAAGCGATAGGCACGAAACTCAAACGCGTGCTCCTCGAGTATGTGAGGAATGGAGGCCAGCTGCTGGTGCTTGGCACGGAACCTACCAGGCTCTTCGCCAAGGAACTCAAGATAGCTCTCCAGGGAAAGCCAAACGAACAGGGCCGCTACATCGAGTTGGATGGCTGCATGGGCGGCGTGTTCACGACAATCCAGGAGATCTCGGCCGGTCACGGGGCTACAGTTGCCGGATGGCTCTATCGTGGCAACGAACCCAAGGGTGCGCGTATGCCTGCGGCCGTCGTGACGGCGCTGGGCCGTGGTCGGATTGCTGCCATTCCGATGGATGTCGGCCATCGCTATGGAAGTAGCCGGACCACGGTGCTGAGAGACTTTGTTGATGGGCTCATCAAGCAGCTCATGCCCGAACCGGTCGTCGCTGTGACGGGATCACATTCGGTTGCCGTCTCCCTGATGCGCAAGGGGAATGGCATATTCATACACTTCAACAACCTCGCCGGGGGTAGGGAAGCCAATAGCACGACGTTCAGCGAGGTCCCGGCTACCGGGCCGCTTGAGCTGAGGCTGCGGCTTGAGGCCCCGCCGTCCACCATCCTGATGCGTCCGGGCAATCGGCCCCTCAAGTGGACGGAAGAAGGGGATCAGGTTGTGGTTCGGGTCCCGCGCGTGGAGATTCACGACATCGTTGAGGTCCGATATTACAGCCGTTCCAAGGGATGACCAAAGGGCTGTGTCCCGATTTATCGAGACAGGATTACAGGATTGGCAGGATCATAATTGGTTGATACAGCGTATTTATCCCACCCGCCAGCCAGTAGCCAGTGCAACACTGGCTACTGGCTGGCGGGGTGGTTGCTT
>CAZZBA010000174.1:0-8421 GCA_964652765.1 uncultured Victivallales bacterium
CTGTTCCGCAAGCAGATCATCATGCCGGCGATGAACATGCGCGAGCGCGGGGCGGCCAGGGGCGATACGTTCGCCACGTTCGAGGCGCTGGCGCAGCGGATCGGCGTCTACACGGCGCAGGACTACCTGGAGATCCTCGAGTTCCTGGTCGATGCCTGGAAGATCCCGGCGTTCAGCGGGCTTTCCACGGCAGCACTTCAGGCCCAGGAGTTCATCTGCGGGTTGCCCGACCGCTACCGCCGCCTGCTCAAGCGCCTGCGCGTGCCGACGGCCGAGGAAATGCCGCCGACGTTCCGCTGGCTGGTTCAGCCGGCGTGATCACGATTATCAGTTCAGCAGCCAGATCATGCCCGAAAGGCTCGCGATACTGAAGAGTGTGCTCAGCACGATGGTACCCGCTGCGAGGTGTTCATCCCCGCCCAGTTGCCCGGTCAGCACGTAGGAGGCGATGGCGGTCGGGGTTGCCATCAGGATGCAGACCACCCCGGTTTCCATCGGCGGAAGGCCCAGCAGCCGCGCCAGCGCCAGTCCGGCCAGCGGTCCGGCGACGGTTTTCAGCACCGCCGCCAGCAGGGCGGGCAGGGCGACATTCCTGATGGGGGTGGTCACCAGGGCACTGCCGACGCACAGCAGTGCCAGCGGCAGCGCGAACTGCCCGGCCACGGTCAGGCTGCGCGTGATCGCCAGCGGCATGTTGCCGGCACCCGCCGTATGCTGCCAGGCGAACCCGGCCACGCAGGCCAGCAGCAGCGGGTTCGTCGCGGTCTTGGCCAGCATGTGCCGCAGGGCCTTGGCGGTCAGGCTATGCTGCGCGGCCAGATGCAGGATCACGGCAATGATGTTGTAGGCCACGACGCAGACGCCCAGCCCCATTGCCGCCATCGAGCCGGCCTCCGCGCCGCCCGGTCGGCCATCGAAGGCATAGATCACCACGGGCAGTCCCACGTAGGCGAGATTGCCCCGGAAGCTTATATGCATGAACGTCGCCAGCGTGCGGGGCGGCTGGCGAAGCAGCAGGCCGATCGCCAGGGCGGCGAGGAGCAGCAGGGCAGTCGCCCCCAGCAGGGCCAGTACCAGGCGGCCGCTGGCGCCCTCGGGCGCGGGCTCGAGCCCGATCTTGAGGAATAGCAGCGTGGGCAGTCCGATCCAGTAGCAGCAGCGGTTGAGCGTATCCACGCCCTTGGCATCAAAGAACCCGAACCGCCGCAGCAGCGCCCCCAGCGCGATCAACACGAAAACCGGAGCCAGTGTGTCCAGGATTACCATGAAAATTCCTTTCCCGCCGCGATCACAGCAATAGCAGGGCCGAGCCCGTGCAGGCAACCAGGGCTCCGCAGATTGCCCTCCCGCTGATCCTCTCCTTGTGGATGATAGCCGTCAACGGGATAATCATGACGGTTGACAGCGAGGTGAACGTCATGGCCAGTCCTGTCGGTATCTGGGTGATGGCATACATCAGCAGGGCGACGCCGATGGTTGGTCCCGCGATGGTTCCCGTCGTGAGAATGATCATGGTCGAGCGGTCTTTGAAGGTGTTGATACAGTCCTTGTGCTTGCCAGCCAGTAGCGCAAGGACAAGGAAACAGAGAAGGCCCGCGATGAGCCTGATCTGGGTTGCCGCTACCGGTGACACCATACCGTCCAAGCCATTCTTGGCAACGACGTTGGAGACGCCCTGTGCGAGCATTCCCGCGAATGCAAGCAAGACGCCTAGCCAGGGAATGCCGGCGGCAGTCCGGGATGTTTTCGAGTCGCTACGGGGTGTTTCAAGGACGACCCAGGCGACCCCTGTCAGGGCAATGAGCATTCCTGTGATGTCCAGCGGTGACAACCGTTCATCGAGCCACCACCAGCCGCAAACCGCGGACACGAGCGGCGAAAGCGAGAGAATCAGAAGGCCCAGTCGCGGACCGATGATGAGAAACGAGCGAAAGAGGCACAGGTCGCACAAGAAGAACCCGAGCACGCCGGAAAGGCCCATATACAACCACGCGTGCAGTGACGCCGACAGGGGAATGGCCTCGCCAAGGATGAAGTACCCGTAGATCAGTAAAAGCGGCAGGGCGATGATGAGACGGACCGTGTTGACGACCAGGGATCCGATCCGCTTGCCTGCGGCTGTCCAGCACAAGGCGCTGATCGTCCATCCCAATGCCGCACCGAGCGCGGCGGTTTCTCCTGAATAGGCATACATGCGGGCGGATACTGCCTTGTTTACGGTTCCCCGTCAACTATGCTGTCATGATCTTCCGGAATGCCTCCGGCGTGATGATCGGGCAGGGCTCGAAATCCTTTATCGTCAGCAGGTCGTCATCGCCCGTTACCAGGTAATCGGCGTTTCCCTGATCGGCCAGGATCAGGAATTTCTGATCATGCGGATCGCGGCACAAGGGGAGCTGACGTGACCGCCGTGTCATGACGGTTTCCACGTAGGGGACAAATGCCTGCAGGACGCATTGCTGCTCCACGTGGCTCAATTTGAATTTCGGGTATGCAAGCACGCGCAGCAATTCGCTGGCGGTTTCTTTTGACAGAAGGGGTATTACCCGTGCCTGCTGCCAGAGGGGTGCCAGCCAACTGACCCGCCCTGAACGGAACAGCAACGCAGATAGAATCACGTTCGTGTCAAACACGACGCGCGGGGTTATCTTCGCGACCATTTGACGGCATCTCCCACATCGTCCTCGGAAATGCCAAGGGCCTCCAGTTTCTCATGCACGGCGCTCAATGGCTTTGTATTCACGGGTTCAAGAATAATACGCCCGTATTCCGCGCGAACCTCGAAATACAGACTTCCCGGAAATTGACTGACGACGCTTTTCGGCAAGGTCAATTGATTCTTACTGGTCATTTTTGCAAGCATATCGGATCTCCCGTTATTTCTTATATCCTTACATCCTTTCTGCGAAGACGCAAGCCTTAATTAAAACTTTGTCACCTATTTCCCATAGTAGCGTCTCAAAAAGTAGGTCGTGGCACCTTGCCCGACCGCCGAGCATAAGCATTCTGGCTGCCAAAGGACCGGTGCTCGGATGGACGGGCAAGGTGCCCGTCCTACGTTTCGTCACCGATTCCCTATAAAGTTACCAATCTGTTTCCGCTCGGACCCCGGGTGGTTGGCTTGTCTGAAGTCCGCTCGCGCCGCGATCGTGGCTCCTGCGTTGTAAGCGGACGGTTGTGTGGCATGCCCGCAGGGGATTTGCGAAATCGTGTGCGCGTCCCGGTGCCTCAGTTGCGGCGCAACTGGGCTACCTATCACCGCAACGGTTCTCCGTCCGTGCCGACCTTGCGGGCGGTCAGCAGCATGTAGATCAGTCGCTGGCCGTCGCGGGACGGGATGCCGCCGCCGATCAGCAGTCGTTTGCCGTTGGCGACCAGGACGTTGGTGATTTCGGCATATCGGTGGAAATATGGCTGCGGCATGTTGATCGGGTGTGCTTTTCCGTCCGCGTCCACAAAGGCTCCACTGAACTGCTCCCACACAGGTGGCTCGACGAATTCCGGACTAAGGGTGATGCTGATCAGGTTGCCGTCCGGGCTTATTTCGGGGGTTACCTCCAATACGGGGCCCACTTCGCGTGTTGCAGAATCACTCGGTGTGATCATGAAGGCCGTGGCGGTGTCGTTGGTGTTGGTGGTTACAGTGCTGCATACCTCGAATTCAGTCGGGTAGATAAATTCGCTACAGCCTTTGATCGTTGCCGCCTGGCCGCTTTGGGTGAGAACGCGTGGAGCGGCCAGCAGTTCGGCCTTGCCGCTGGTCCATAAGGCCGTCAATGCCGGGGCGGTCACCCCGTCGGGCCCAAGCTCAGAAATCTGCTGGCGATCACAGGCCAGGATCGCGAGTTCAATCTCGATCTGGTAGGGCTGTACATTCAACATTGAGAGGACGTCCTCGAAAATCGCGAGGTTCTCTTCCGTGTTAGCGACGATCAGTTTTCCCAGGCCAGACACATACTTGATGTAGCTCCCGGTTGGCCAAGGCGCTCCCATTTCTTCAAAAAACGATACCAGATCAAGCTCATCTGGGCCCGATCCGCCAGTTCCCTTGGTCGCGACGAAATTACCCTGTTGATCCTGTCGAATCGCCGAGCCGAGCTCCCTGAGCCGGCAGGTTGCAGAAGGAAGAACGTCATACAGCCGGACGACAATCGGTCCCTCCGGCGCATTGCGAGGCATGATCACGACAGCCCCGTCGCGGATCCTGTATTTGCAGCCTGCTATATCGACGGCGTAATCCAGGGTATCCTTGAGGGTAATGTCGAGGGCGCTGAAGGTGATCGGCGACGCATCGGTCGTGGAGTCAGGCGCACGATTCGTAGTCCCGAATGCGGAATCATCCGATCCGGAAGCAGGCGGTTCTTCCAGCTTCAGGACAAACTTGATTTCGGGCCGGTCGGCGGATACGGATAGCGGCGTTAGAAAAGCGACGACATCACGTATGTTGGCTTGGCGAAAATCGACTTCCGGAATCCGGATGGCCTGCATTGCATCGAGGATGCGGTTCGCCTGCGACCGGACGGTGACGAGGCTGGCGGTGTTCGTCCCCATCTGGACGGTTTCGCCCTCGCGGAAGCGGAACGGCCCGGTCAGTTCCCCCGTAGGCGAGCGCAGTTGGAAATCCTGGGCGGCAGCCGTCAGGGCGCAGCCAGCAACGGTCAGCATGGCAAGTAAACGCATCGTCTTTTCCTTTCACCGTCGCGGCGGGCCATCGTGTCAGCCCGTCCTGTAGCGGGCGGGGCCTTCCTTGGCTACTGTCAGTTCGCCGGCATGTTGCTGGAGGGCAAACTCAAAGACGGCGGCCAACTCGATCCGCAGGTCAGGAAAACCAGGGCTGGTCAGCACATCCTCATGGCTGAAGCCCTTCCAGAAGACATAGCGATCTCCTTGTAGCCAGAATATCTCCACCATGCAGGGGAAAGGCGTCACGATCCAGTATTCCTTGATCCCGAACCGCGCGTACAGCTCGGTTTTCACAACCCGGTCGATCCGTGCACTGCCGGGCGACACAATCTCCACCACCAGGGTGGGCGGCCCTTCAATGTGCCGGTGTATCTGCGCCGGATTACAGACCACGAGCAAATCCGGCTGCACCACATCCTCGTCGGAGAGTCGTACATCCATGGGGGCTGTCATAAGCTTGCACTTCTTGCCCTTGAAAAAGGGATGCATACAGCTTTGCAATTCCCCGGAAATATCCTGATGTTCCGAAACGGGGCTCGGCGACATCGCGTAGGCCGAACCGCCAACCAGCTCCCAGCGCTCGCCTTCCGGCCATGTGAGGTAATCGTCCCAGGTGTAATGATCATCCATTTTCAATGCCGGTTGCGCCATGCTCTTCCTCCTGCCCATGCGCTCTGCATGATGCCAATCAAACTACTTTATCATCCCGGATATGACAAGGTGTTTATCGTCAAAGCATGGAGCCGAAGTGCGACAGGAAGAATTGCTTCTGCCCCGTCCACCAGCCTTTTCCCGGCTTGGCGAGCATCGGGCGCATGCAGGTAGTCATCTGTAGTGTGACGACAATCAGGATCAGGAACCACAGCTTGATCCCGCCCTGCCGCTGGAACAGCGGATGCGATTGCAGTTTCCCGACATATCGCGCGGCGAACGACACGGCAACCAGCCAGAGTATCAGCGCCAGAATGACGATGAAGGGGACGCTCTGAGTCGAGACGGCGAAGAGCCAGCCGACTGGAGCGAGGCCGACGAGGATCAGTCCGACCATCGCCAGGCAGGAGCAGCCGAGCGCGAGGGTTTGCAGGAGGGTCAGCGGGGAGCCCGCCACGCACGCGAAGACATACAGGCTGGGAAAGCAAAGCAGCAGGGAGCAGACCGCCACCAGCGGTGCCTTGACCGCGTCCATGATGGCCACCGGCCAGCCTGCAAAAAGACCGATGGCCAGGCCGAAGACCGCGTGGCAGGCCACCGCCACGGCAAACAGGGTCGCCGACGCGGCGGGCAGGTTCCGGTCTTCCCCGGCAATGGTGTCCGCGACCTCGCCGGGTGATTTCAGCAGCGCGGTCACGATGTTGTCAGCTCCGGTTTCCGTCTCGCAGGGCGGCATCGGTATCGGGTTGGTATGGGGCGTTGTCGTCGCGGTCATGGGGTTTCTCCTCCTATTTTCCTCCCGCCAAAAGGAACGGGAGCACATCGGTAAAGACAAACTGGTAGAAATTGCGGTCCAGGCAGTCCGGACGCATGAAGGCCACCGGATAAAACGGACTGCCCACAAAGGGCCGAAGGATCCATGACAACTGGCAGCCAACGAAGGCAAAGGAGACCAGCCAGGACAGGAACAGGGGCTCGACCGGGCAGCGTTCCGGCACGAGGCGGCGTAATCCTTTCAGCAGGGACACATTGCCGGTGACGCCAGCGAGGGCCAGGATGACGATGTGCGTCATCAGTATCAGGTTGTGGGCGTAGCGCAGTTCGTCGTGCGTGCCGGTGTAGGATACGCCGGACAACAGGAAGAAGAGCGCGACGGGCGCGAGGCCGAGCAGGATCCAGCAGCCGATGGTCATGGACGCGAACACCACGGCAACGGTCGCGCGGAAGGAGAGGCCGGCACCCGCGAGGCTGGCGATCATCCAGTTGAACACGGCGACGATCATGGCCGTACCCAGGAACAGCATCGGCAGTTTGATGGCGACGTATAAGGAAAGGCGCGGGGATCGCCATCCGGCAAGGATGGTGCCATACAGCCCGCAGGCCAGGACGACGAAAAGCGCAAGGCCCAGCAAATCCCTCCAGCGGAGTTCGTGTTCACGAACCGCCGTCCAGAAGGCATCCCGGTTTCGCAGTAGTATCACGGGCCAGTACATATTGATTGGCTGTCCGTACCGGATCGAGCCGAACAGTGCCCCGAGTCTAGCGGCTGGACGAAGGCGAGTCAAATGGTCTATTACATGCCCACCCGGACATGACGTGGCAATCGCGGGAACGGACTGTCCGCCAGAAAACGACGCTTCCAATCCGCCCGCAAATGCGGTAGAAACGAAGCAAAACAAAAACTTGGAAGGCGGGGGTATGGATGACCGGACAGGCATTGGCGGGGGGGGGTTGTGAAGCCGCCGGGGTCTCGGCTGCTGCTGATCAAGCCCTCGGCGTATGACGCCGCCGGGAAGGTGGTGCGTGGTCGCCGGACGTTTTTCCCCTCGCGCACACTGCCGTATCTGGCGGCGCTGACCCCCGCCACGTTCGATATCCGCATCCTTGACGAGGCGGTCCAGGGAGTCAGCGGCGAGGAGGATGCCGATCTGGTGGCTTTTACCGGAATGCTGCCCAACATGCCCCGCGCCATCGACCTGGCCCGCCGCTTCCGCCAGCGCGGCATCCCGACCATCATCGGCGGTATCGGTGTGTTCTCCCTGAGGGACCAGCTTGCCGCGTCGGGTGCGTTCGACGCGATAATCGAGGGCGAGGCGGAGACGGTCTGGCCTGTCGTGCTGGACGACTTCCGGGCCGGTCGCCTGCAACCGGCCTACGCGGGCGGGCGCTGCGAGGATTTGTCCGGCCTGCCCGCGGCACGGTTCGATCTCGTGGACTTCCGCCGCTACTGGCGGATGCCGGGGCAGCGGCTGCCCTGGCTGACGATCGAGACCTCGCGCGGCTGTCCGCACCACTGTGCCTTCTGCGCGATCCGCCTGTACTTCGGCCAGCGCATGCGCTACCGCCCGGTCGGAGAGGTTGTCGACGAGATCCGGGCATTGGGGGCGCGCTACGTTATCCTGACCGACGACAACCTCGGGGCGGACCCCGAGCGGGCGCGGGAGCTATTTTCGGCCCTTAAGCCGCTGGGGATCCGGTGGGGCGGGCAGATCGGCGTCGAGATCGTGCGCCACCCGGATGTGCTGCGGCTGGCGGCCGAGAGCGGCTGCCGCTTCCTTGGCGTGGGGGTCGAGTCGCTGCAGCCCGAGAACCTGCGCGAGATGCACAAGGCGCAGGGCAACCAGTACCCGATCGAGGATGTGGCCCGCACGTTCCGCGAATGCAGCATCGCCATGGTCGCCAGCATGATCTTCGGCATGGACCACGACACGCCTGAGAGCCTGCGGCAGACCGTGGACCGCCTGCAGCGCAGCGGGGTGGAGTTCATGCTGCCCTGGGTGCTCTGTCCGGGGCCCGGCTGCGAGGTGCATGACCAGCTCAAGCGCGAGGGCCGTCTGCTGCACGAGAACTACTCGCTTTACAACGGGATGGATGTCGTCTTCCAGCCGAAGCACATGACCCCGGCGCAACTGGCCGAATGTAGTCGTGACGCCCTGCGGCGGTTCTACCGTCTGCGGCATATCGCGCCCCGCGTGCTGCATTCCGCGCACCGGCCGGATGTGCTGGGGCTGAGCCTGTTCTTCTGGAGCATGAGCCGGCGCGACCGGCATCCGTTCTCGGGGGTGGTGTGATGGATGGCTTGGATCA
>CAZZBA010000175.1:0-8420 GCA_964652765.1 uncultured Victivallales bacterium
TGTACAACCACGGGATCGCCACCCTGGCACTGCTGGAGATCCACCGCCTGACCGGTGAGACGCGGCTGGCCGCGCCGATCGACAAGGCGCTGGCCTACATCTGCAGCCGCCAGTCCCCCGCTGGCGGGTGGGGATACCGCGAAGACCAGGCGTCCGTGCCCAACACCTCGATCACCGCCTGGCAGGTCAAGGCGCTGCTGCAGGCGCGTGCGCAGGGGCGCGACGTGCCGGTGGCGGTCTTGCGCAAGGCGCTCAACTGGATGGCCGGCACGGTAGGACCGCAGGGCTACTTCGGCTATGAAGGACCCCAGCCGCAGGCGGAGAACCCCGCCGTCCTTACCATGATGGGGGCGCACTGCATGCTGGCGGCACGGGATGCCGACCTCATGACCGATCCGCGGCTGGAGGCGTCCGTCAAGACCGTCGTCAGACAGCTCGCGCAACAGCCCCCCGGCGACTACCATCAGGCCTTTTTCCTGGCAGCTGTCATCGGGCAGCTTGGCGTCAGTGAGCAGATCACGGACACCGGTGCGATCAAGGACATACTTCTGGCACGACAGACCAGGACCGGTTCCGATACCGGGGCCTGGCAGACCGCCGGAGACCGCTGGGGCACCACAGGCGGCAAGCTCTACAGCACATCCATGGCCATGCTCGCCCTGGCCTACCAGCCAATCCCGGTCCTCCCCCTGTAAAAATGCCTCTCAGGCGCAGACCCCGATGGCCCCATGTCACTGCGCGTCCTGAATGGTCTCCCTGGTGATCAGTTTCACCGGCGCAAAGATTTCCCGCCTGGCCGGGTCGTCAAACTGAAGGTCCTGTTTCTTCAATATTTTGTCTGTCAGTTCGGCGCTGATGCGGCCCATCTTTTCGGGAAACTGCGCCACCGTAGCCGCCATGGTTCCGGCGCGTATGGATTCCAGGGCAACGCCATCAGCGTTGAACCCTATGACCATGACCTGAGCGGTCTTTCCGGCCTCGGCAACCGCCTGTGCAGCCCCGACAGCCATCGGATCATTCTCACAGAACACGGCAACCAGGTCCGGCGTGCCGGCGAGAATATTCTTCATCTTCGAATAGCCTTCCTCGGTCTTGCTGTGACCGGATAGCTCAGCGGTCACGGCATAACCGTTGGTGGTAATCTCCGCCTTGAATCCTTCCCCACGCCGGACTGCATAAGTGGCCGACGGCTCACACTTGATAATCGCCACGTTGCGGCCTTTTCCGGGGCCCAGTTTTTCGATCACGTGCTGCGCTGCGAGTTTGCCGCCACCGAAATTATCCGATATAACGATGGCCTGGTATGGTGTCCCGCCACCGCCGATGTCGTTAATCACAACTGGAATTCCCGCCTTCTGCGCCGCGTCCACTACGGCACCGAGCGCGTCCGGCTTGATCGGACTTACGATAAGTCCGGCAGCACCCTGGTTGATCAGGCTCTTGCAGCCTGACACCATCTGCAGTTCATCACTTTTCTGGTCATGAAGCTGGTACCCGTAACCGAGTTCCTGCACCCGCTCGCGTGTGCCCTTTTCCATCATCTGGAAAAACTCATACTTCATATCGTATACGGAGAACCCGATCGTCTGCTGGCCGGCTGGAGATTTCGCATCGCGGCACCCTGCCCCCGCTACGGCCAGAACCATGGCCGCTGCCGTCATTGCACATTTAATGGACTTCATCCTGTCACCTTTTCCTTTCCTGTTTGCTGAATCCGCTGCGCTCGCCGTCGCCTTGACTGTTCGGCACGCTCGCGCAGATAGTTCATTGAAAATGCGGTCAGGAGGACACCCCCTATGATAATCTTTTGCAGGTACGGATTAACCGTCAGGAACGAGAACGAGCACTGCAAGGTCGCCAGCAGCACCGCCGCGACAGCCGTGTTTATCACACTCCCCTTGCCGCCATCGAGCGACGTCCCGCCGAGAACGACCGTGGCAATCACGTACAGTTCGAATTCAACACCGCGGCCCGGCTGCGCCCCGCGCAGCAGCGAGGCCTGCAGTACGGCCGCGATAGCCGTGAAAAAGCCGACAATGGCAAACACCGCAAGGGTGGTTCGCGGCACCGAGATTCCCGCCGCACGCGCGGCTTTCGGCGAGTTTCCCACGGCCTGGATGCGCCGCCCCAGCGGATGCCGGTTCAGCAGCAGCGTCCCGAGCAGGACCAGCACCGCAAACACCATGAAAACAACCGGCACTCCGGCCAGGTCTCCGTTGGCAAGCGCCAGGAACCAGTCGTCAGCGAGTCGCTGGTCCTGCCCGCCGGACAACATGAACGCCGCCCCGCGGTACACGTACATCATGCCCAGCGTGGCAATGAACGCCGGAATACGCAACCCTGCAACCAGGGCTCCGTTCACCAGTCCGCATCCGGCGCCGGCCATGGCGATGACGGCCAGGAACCCGGCCGTGCCCGTCACGGGGTGAAGCACAGGCGCCCACGTCACTGCCGCCACGCTCAGCAGCGCAAGAAGGGCGCCGATCGAAAGATCAAACGCGCCAAAGATGATGCACAGCGTCATGCCGATTGCGGCAATCCCGATGTAGGCTGAATCGCCAAGAATGCTAAGCACATTGGACCAGGCGGCAAATCGCGGATTGACCGCCGACACGGCAAGAAACAAGACCGCAAGCGCAATAAACACGGTCCGCTCGCGCCAGGCCGCCGCGGCTGCCAAGCGTCGCCATAAGGATGTACGGCTTTCGTTCATGCAGCCTCCTTACGTGCGCGACGAATGCCGTCGAGCGCAAGGGCAGCCAGAAGAAGAAGACCGATCGCAAGCCGCTGGTATTCGTCCTTCACATTGGCCAGATCAAGCCCGATCCGCATTACGCCCAGCAGGGCCGTGGCCAGCAGCGTGCCGCCAAGCTTACCCAGTCCTCCACGCAGCGCTGTACCGCCCAGCAGCACTACCGTGATTGTTTCCAGCTCAAAGGCCACACCAAGATTACATCCGCCGATCGCAAGCTGTGAGGTTGTTACCGCGCCGGCAACAGCCGCCATAAGCGCAGTGTACGCAAATACAAACAGCTTGACCGCGTTCACATTGACGCCGGAAGCCCAGGCGGAGGAGGCGCTCGATCCCACTGCGCGAAGCCGCATCCCCAGCGGAAGCCGGTAGTATATCAATGCGCCGACCCCGTAAGCCCCGGTTACAAGGAACGCCAGCCACCACCACTCGGAAAGCACCTTCACCCCCGGCACATGAACCAGATTGGAGTCCTTGCCGCCGCCGACCCACAGCGCCAGCCCGCGCCAAAGCAGCATTGTTCCCAATGTTGCAATAAAGGCCTGGATTCTCAGCCGCGTCACAATCAGGCCGTTGACAAGGCCAGCCATCACTCCGACGGTCAATCCTGCCGCCATGGCGCCCGCAAACCCGAGATACGGCACGGTCACGCCGATCGTCACGCTCACCAGAGCCAGCAACGCGCCAATCGACAGGTCGAACACTCCGCAGGTGATCGCAAGCGTCATGCCTGCACCGGCTATTGCCACCGGTGCGCTGGTCGAGAGCAGGTTCAGCGCCGTGTACCATGAGCGGAAATGCGGCTGGGTCACGGCAAGAGCGATTACGGAGAAAGCAAGAATCGCCAGCAGTCCATATCGGTCCCACCAGCGCCAGAAGCGTGCCTCGCTCATGCCGCACCTCCAGCCAGTCCGGTTGCACAGTGCATAATCGCTTCCTCGCTCATCGCTTCACGCGCCAGGTTGCCGGCAAGCCGCCCCTGGAACATCACCACGGCCCGGTGACAAACCTCCAGCACCTCAGGCAGATCACTGGAAATAATGAGCACGGCAACGCCCTGCCGGTTCAATTCGCGCAGCAGCGCGTAGATCTCATTCTTCGCGCCGATATCCACTCCGCGAGTCGGCTCGCAAAGGATCAGAACGCGGCAGCCGGTTGCCAGGATCCGCGCAAGCAGGACTTTCTGCTGGTTGCCGCCTGACAGGAGTCGCAATTCCTGTGACGGGTCTGCATAGCGGATCTGCATCGAGGCCGTGTGGCGATCCACCTCCGCGCGCTCCGCCGCCGAGGACAGCCACCCCGATACGCGCCACGCAAGTCTGCGGAGAATCATCAGGGTCATGTTGGCGGATACGCTCATCTGGGCAAAGATTCCCTCGCTCCGCCGGTCCTCCGACAGGAATCCCAGCCCGCGGCGGATTGCCGCCGCCGGCCCCTCTGGCGGCAACGGCTTGCCCAGCAACTCTATCGAACCGCGGTCATACGAACAGAGCCCGAACAACGCGCGAGCCACCTCCTCGCGTCCGCACCCGGCCAGTCCGCACATGCCCAGCGTCTCTCCGGTGTGAAGGTCGAACGACACATCATCAAATACGCCCTGCAGGGAAAGCCCTTGAACCCGCAATGCCGCCTCACTTCCGACTTGTCCGGTGCGACGGGTGTTTTCCTGCACATCTCGCCCCACCATCATCCGCACAATTGCGGCCCTGTCGAAGTCTTGCAGAAGCCCGCCACCAACCACCCGCCCGTCGCGCATTACGGTCACATCATCGGCTAGGTCGAATACTTCCTTGAACCGGTGCGAAATATAAACAATGGCGCATCCCTGCTCCCGCAGTCGGCGAATGATCTTGTACAGCACCCCGACTTCGCGTTCGGTCAGCGACGACGTCGGCTCATCCATGATGATCACCCGTGATTTTCGGGAGATTGCCTTGGCTATCTCGACCATCTGCCGGTCTGCAAGCGAAAGCTGCCCCACAGGTACGTCAGCCGGGATGCTCACACCCATCTCTTCAAACAGCGCGGAGGTCGCCCGTGACATTGCCGCATGGTCGGTCAGGACTCCGTGACGCCGCGGCTCGCGGCCCAAATGAATGTTCTCCGCAGCCGTCAGGTGCGGCGCCAGGTCAAGTTCCTGGTAAATCACACTGATACCGGCCACAATGGCCTGGTGCGGGGATCGAAGATTAACAGGTTTGCCGTCCATCTCCACGGTGCCTGCATCCTGCTGGTACACGCCGCCCAGCACCTTCATGAGCGTGGATTTGCCCGCGCCATTCTCGCCGACTACGGCATGAACCCGGCCGGCACGAGCAGCAAAATCCACACCGTCCAGCGCAACCACGCCTGGAAACGACTTTCGAATTCCATGTGCCGAAACCAGCGGTGATTGATTATTCGTTTCTTCCATCCTCTTGAACACCTATTCAAGGCTTTGTGTTGATACGGTTCTCAACTTCACATCTCCCAGGATCGGCTTTCCCTGCGAAGTTGAGGTGACAAGAACCTTAAGCTGATTGTCGCCCGCATGCAAGACTTCCGTAACGTCCTGCGCGAAAGGTGGCATCCAAAGGGTGTCAAACTCCTTGCCATTCAACGTGACCCTCGCCATCACCTCGACCTGGCCTAGATCCAGCTCGATCTTCTGGCCCTTGCCGAAGTCTGCCGGAACGGAAAACTCGAGTTCCTTTAGCACCGAGAAGCCCTTCTCGTCCTTGTTCGTCGTCGTCCATTCTCCGGTGAGCGGCAAGCACGCGGAATCCTGATCGATGGTCACGCTCTTGGTCGTTCCGTCGCTCATGGTAAGTGTATAAACTCCCTTGCTTCGCGATTCGGCTGACAGACCGTTTTTCACGTCATAGAAAAGCCCTAGCACGCCGGGTCCCGCATCCTTGCCTTCAGACTGAGCCTTGACTACGGAAGCCGTCTGCTGCATTTCACGGAAGATGACAAAGAACGAATCGGACTTATCATTTACATGGATGCAAATCCGCGCTCCATCAACCGCCGCCTTATAGCGCGCGATTTTCCGGATCTCGCCGGTAACCGGGTTGAACAGTTCAGGCACCTTGCCGGTCACCCGCAGCTTGGCCTCAAACGTGCCGGCCGCCGCAAAGTTCGACAAGAAGAACAGCATGCCATCGTCAAGCTGGCGCGCCTTCCAGCGCAGCCCGCAGGAGGCCTCCGACACAATCGGCGCAACGCCAAGTTCCTGCAGGGACTGGACCGGAACCGGGGCCGCCTGAATGACCTTGCCGCCGGCCATCTTGAGTTCATCAAGACGCTTCAGCACATGCGGCCGGATGTAGCCGGATTCCGGCATGGCCAGCAATTCATAGCTGGCGGCAACTTTCTTCCGCTGCTTTTCATCATAGACCACCCATTTTCCGTTCACCACGTCGAGGTTGCTCAGGATCGCATCTGAGCCCATGTAGTCATAATCATAGCCAGCGGGCACCGGGTTGGCCGGCCCGGTCATCTGCGGTGCGAAGTCGCCAATATACACAGCCACGTCGGCGACCGGATCGCCCTGCTGAAGCATGAAGTGGACTCGCTGCAGGTAGCGCACCCAGTCGCGGCACTCGTTGAACCACGGGGTATTCCGGTGGAACGCCGTGCCGAACCACGGATTCTTGCCCGGCACCACATCCCGGGGCTGATGCGCCACCACATGCAGGACGAAATGATTGATCCCTTCACAGAACATTTCCTCGCCACGCCTCTTGATGAGATAGGGATGATGCCGCAGATCCAGGCCGCTGGTAAAGGCCTCGGCATAGACCCGCCGCCGGCCATATATATGCGCGGTGGAACTTGCGGCCCGGCACTCGATTGTGCCCAGGCTGTTGTTGCTCCAGAACTCGCCACCGATCTCATCGGAATACCGGCCATACGTCGTGAATTCACCCGGGAATCCCCAATGCCCGTAGTTCTCACACCAGGTGGTCAACCCATTCTCGTGAGCGACCTCAGTGAGCCCGCCGACGTAATATTCGGCAATCATGTCGGACACGATCCGACGCAGATCCCACAGGAACTGGTCCGACATCTTGGCGCTGTCAATCACCCGACCGGTCATCACCGGCAGCAATTTGATCGGATCGTATCCAGCGCGTTGCTTGAACTCCTTGTCGAAATCGTCAGTCCAGTTCTGCGGGCCTTTTTCATAGCTGTCGATGGTCACGCCCTTCCACGCCGCTTTCTCCTCTGGCGTGAGTTCCTTGAGCAACTTGCCAAACATGGAATTGAAATGATATTCAATGAGCTTTCGGTTCATCTTGTCCACCTCCAGGCCAGTGGCTTCCGCGGGTGCAGGACTATTTTTATGGCCGGTCGTGACCATGCCGAAATAAATGATTGTCCAGTTGCCGGCCGGAAGTTCACAGGTCAGAATTCCATTGGTGGCAAGTTTGTCCGTGAGGTTGATGATCTCGGCCTGCTTGACAAGGGTCGAGGCATCATCCGGCTCAACCGAATTCTTGAATTGATAGGACTCCCAGGTCGGGCTCGGGGTCGGATGCACCCGGCCCATCTGTTTCTCGATGACCTGGGCGACCATCGGCTCCGAGGTCAACGTCACCGCATCAGGCGGCAGATTGCACGACTCAAGAACAAACTCCTGCGCCATCACTTCCTTGAAACTGAAGACCCGTGGGCCGTCAGGAAGAAAATCAACACCCCGATTGCTACCTGCCGAGCGTACTTCCGCCACCAGCTCCCTCTTGCCATCCTTTAACGCATATAATGCCGCGTTGATATCGCCCCTGACTGAGAGCGCCCTCGCCTTGAATGGCTCGTTATGCCGGAAAGCGATAATTCCGCTTTTCTGTTTTGAGACGGGAAGTGCCCACGGCATCATTGAAAGAGTCCCCATGACGCGTGCGGCTTTCCAGCCATCAGGGGCCTTCACATCATCACACCAGCCATTGACCTCACTTGCTCCGGCCAGCCACGAGCCTTCGGTGCAAATGGTCTGCGCCTTGCCATCCTTGCCCTGAAGCCTGACTGCCGCAATCAAACCGGCAGGACTCACCTCGCTATTATTTACGGAAATCGCGATAACGTTGTCGCCTTGCTTCAGGTGGTCTTTGATGGAGATATCATCTGGAGCCTGCCAGTTGGAGCCTTGATGCACCTGTTTGCCATTGATCCACAGCGTGTAGGAATTGTCGGCCGATACCAGCATTCTGGCCGCGCTCAGTGTGGAATAGTCAACCTGGATGACCCGCCGGAAATACTTAGTACCGGCAGCAACACTGCTTGCGCCATTCTCATCCGGATGCCAGATCCACGAGGAAGCTGCCAGTGACAGCTCCTTTTCCTGATCCGGCGGTGTCGAACCCTTAATCGAAGTAACTTTCTTCCGTGGAATCGCAAGTACGGCCACATCTTGAACAAGCGGCTGAATGTCAGGTCGGACTTTCGCAGATAACTTGCCGCCTTCTGCCTGGATTTCGTTCCAGGTGATGCGCCGCATGGACTGTTCCGGCTTGATCCATGGTCCGCCGCTCTGGCTCCACCCCGGCGCGTTGAACATCATGATCCCAACCCCGACGCGCGACGCCTCCTTTAAGGCGTGGCGCGTCAGTGCGTACCATTCCTCCGAAAACATTTTATGACTATCGGGTTGAGTAAGGTGACGTCCATATGTAGTGGTCTATGAATT
>CAZZBA010000176.1:0-1907 GCA_964652765.1 uncultured Victivallales bacterium
TGCATTCAACGAGCAAGCAAAAAGGAAGCCCAACTGATTTTTTCAGGATGCACACATGCGTTGACAAACGCTAATAGCTGAAGCTAGAATCCGCCGCATGCTTCCGCAGTGGACAATCGAGAGGAAACGCGACGGACTTCCGCTCTCCGAGCAGGAAATCCGCGATTTCATCGGCCGCTACACCGAAGGCAGCATCCCCGACTACCAGATGGCCGCACTGGCCATGGCAATATACTTCCAAGGCATGACCCCGCAGGAGACCACCATCCTGACCGATGCCATGATGCGCTCCGGCGACCTGGTCGACACGCGCGGGCTTGGCATCCCCACTGCCGACAAGCATTCCACCGGCGGCATCGGCGACAAGGTCTCGCTGATCCTGGCCCCGCTGGTCGCCTGCTGCGGGGTCGCGGTGCCCATGCTCTCGGGACGCGGGCTCGGCATCACCGGGGGCACGCTCGACAAGCTGGAAGCCATCCCCGGCTACCGCACGGACCTCTCCACCGGGGAATTCCTGGCCGTACTGGGAACCGCCGGTTGCTCGATTACCGGACAGACCGCCCGCATAGCCCCGGCCGACAAGAAACTCTATGCCCTGCGTGATGTCACCGGTACCGTTCCTTCCATCCCGCTGATCGCCGCCAGTATAATGTCCAAGAAGCTGGCCGAAGGGGCAGCCAACCTCGTGCTCGATGTCAAGTGGGGTACCGGCGCGTTCATGAAGACAAGGGACGACGCGCGCCAGCTGGCCCGCACGATGGTCGACATCGGCAGCCGCATGAACCGCGGCATGACCGCCATCATCACCGACATGAACCAGCCGCTGGGCCGCACCGCTGGCAACACCCTCGAGATTATCGAGACGGTGGAGGCCCTGCAGGGCGGCGGCCCAAATGACCTGCGCGAGGTCACACTCACGCTTTCCGCCGCCATGCTGCTGCTGGCAGGCGTCGAAACCGATGCCGCCACCGCCCGCAAACGGCTGATCGGACATCTGGAATCGGGTGCAGCCTTTGAAAAGTTCGGCGAGATGGTGGCGCTGCACGGCGGCGACCGCACCGTCCTCGACCATCCCGAGCGCCTTCCGGCAGCCCCCTTGGTCTACCCGATCGAGGCCGAGGCCGACGGGGTCGTACACACGATGGATGCCGACGCGATCGGGCGCATCTGCCTGCTGCTCGGGGCCGGGCGCGCCGCGGTAACGGACCGCGTCGATCCCCGTGTCGGCGTCAGCGGCCTGCTCAAGGTCGGCGAGACCGTTACCAACGGGCAGCCGCTGATGCACCTGCATGCCGCCGACGCCCGGCAACTTGAGCAGGCGATGCAGCTCGCCCGGAAAGCCGTCGCGATTGGCGACCAACCGGCAGCGATACCCGCCCTGATCGTGGAAACCCTTTACCCGGAAAGCGCATAACCCCAATGACCGATGCCCAACTGATCCGCGCCGCCGCCGATGCCGCCCGTAACGCCTACTGCCCCTACTCCGGATTTCCCGTTGGCGCCGCCCTGCTGACCCGCGACGGACGTGTCTTTACCGGGGTCAACGTCGAGAACGCCTCCTACGGGCTGACGATCTGCGCCGAGCGCAGCGCCATCAGCGCCGCCGTCGCCGCCGGTGCCCTGGAATACGACACGATCGCGATTGCCGCAGGCGGCCCGAAAGCAGTCACCCCCTGCGGGGCGTGCCGGCAGGTGCTCGCCGAGTTCGGACCGCCCGGGCTGCGGATCGTGACCGCCTCGCTCCACCCGCCCGAGGCAACCGGCGTCTTCACGCTTGAAGACCTTCTACCCGAAGCATTTGATTCGTCCATACTTTCATCAACCTGACAACAAGGAGTCCTCCTGTGGCCGCAAAAAAACCAACCCCCGCGCGGAAATCCGTGATCAAGACCTTCGTGCTCGACACC
>CAZZBA010000176.1:1917-7312 GCA_964652765.1 uncultured Victivallales bacterium
CAACGTCCTCCTGCACAATGCCGAATGCATCGAGGCCTTTGCCGACAACCGCGTCGTGATCCCGATGGCCGTCATCGAGGAACTCGACAAGTTCAAGACCCACAACGACGAGCTCGGGCGCAACGCCCGCCACGTCATCCGCCGTCTCGACATCCTGCGCGCCGAGGGCAACCTGCGCGACGGCGTACCGATCCGCGGAGGCGGCAGCCTGCAGATACTCAGCGCGAAGAACAGCGATGCCGATGGTATGCTTCAGGAGAACATCCCCGACAACCGGATCCTGCGGCTGGCCTACGAGCTGGCTTCGGCTTCGGAGAACGAGGAAGTGATCTTTGTCAGCAAGGACATCAACGCCCGTCTCAAGGCCGATGCACTCGGCCTGCCCGCCATGGATTTCGAGAAGGAGAAGGTCAATTTCGATGAGCTTTTCTGCGGGTACAGCGAGGTCGATGTTCCGCTGGCGCAGATCAACGGATTCTTCAAGAGTCGCGAGTACCGGCACTCATCGCTCGGCACCTACCCGAATGAATTCATCCTGATGCGGGAACGGACCAACCGCAACCGCAAGAGCACCGCGCTTGCCCGTGTGGTCGAACCGGGTGTGCTGACCCATCTCAGCAGCGAGACGGAACACGTATGGAATATCCTCGCGCGCAACCGCGAGCAGCGCATGGCACTCGAACTTCTGATGGACCCGGCCATCCAGATTGTCACGCTCGTCGGTCAAGCCGGTACCGGCAAGACGCTGCTGGCACTGGCCGCCGCCCTGCAGAGCACACTCAAGCACCACCGCTACGACCGCATCCTGGTCTCCCGCCCCATCATTCCGATGGGCAAGGACATCGGCTATCTGCCGGGTTCGAAAGACGAGAAACTATCGCACTGGATGCTGCCGATCTTCGATAACCTGACCTATCTGCTCAGCGAGAGCCAGGACACCACCCCCGCCGGCAAGAAGAAAGTAAAGATGACAACGAGGGATCGCATCGAGGCCCTGATCGACAACAACACGATCGAGCTCGAGGCACTGACCTACATTCGCGGTCGTTCCATTCCCGGCCAGTACGTAATTGTCGACGAGGCCCAGAACCTGACCCCCCACGAGGTCAAGACCATCGTCAGCCGCGCGGGAGAGAACACAAAAATGGTGCTCACCGGCGACCCGTACCAGATCGACAACCCCTACCTCGACGCCTCCAGCAACGGCCTGACCTACGCCACGGAGCGCCTCAAGTCACTCAAGATCCACGGCCACATGACGCTCAAGACCAGCGAACGCAGCGCCCTGGCCGCCGCCGCCGCCCAGTACCTGTGATTTATTCATGGGTATTCTCTTATGCCGGGACGGGTTCTTCGCAGATGCGGTTGAGGGACTTCCGATTCCAATGAGACTCATATCGATCGGTTTGAAGCCGAGCGCCCGAGCCGGGGAATTCCGGGGAAGGCTGAAATCACCATTCGCCGGGTCCTTGAAAAGGGGATCTGCCGCCATGCTGTTGAGTTCCGAACCATGCTTCTGTTCGGCGGCGAGAAAGTCTTTCCCCCATTGTGGATCGGCGGTATTCCAATAAAGATTACGATCAGACTTGGCGTCACGGAGGTTGATCGTAGTTCCATAATAGCTGCGGCCCTGGAAAACAATTTTGTCATCCTTTCGGGTTGTGTAAAAAATGTTCTGTTCGATACGGGTGCCATCGATAGCCTGCCCCTCAATGAATTCAAGAGAGAGCATGCCGCGTCCTGGAGGATTGAGCGGTTCAGCGAAGATGTTCCCGATCACATCGTTCCGGCCCTTGATGGTCACATAGGTGGCGAGCCCGGCCAGCTTCCAGAGGATATTGCGCTCGATGGTGGTGTCGTACTGATCGTCGTCGCAGCGGATGCCCTCGGCAAAATGCTCGCTGGTGCAATTGTGGATGAAGTTTTCCCGCACGATGTTACCGGTGCCGGCACCGGAGATGTAGACCCCGTTTCCATCGGACATGATCTCCATGACGTGGTGGATCTCATTCCGCTCGATGATGTTCTTGCGTCCGTGCAGGAATGGCTCCCTCTTCTCCCAGGATCCAGGGTTACTGCGCGATCCGGTGGCTCGTTCGATTTCATTCCAGCGCACGGTCCGTGAACACTCGCCGATTCCATTGGGGTCAAATACGATGCGACCGCTGACGACGATTCCCGAGTATCCGGTGTTGTGGATCAGATTATTGGCGATCCGGTTTCCGCCGCTCTGCCAGACGAAGATGGCTGGTGAATGCCAGTAATCACGGCCAATATGGTGAATATGGTTGCGCAGAACGGAATTGTTATCGTTCACGTCCTTGGTGCCGGGACCGTAGCCGGCGAGCAGGATGCCAACCCCGCCGAGGTGGCTGAGGGTATTGCCCACGATCTGGTTCTTGCGGCAATGCAGATCGAGGCGCAGTCCCGCAGCAGCGCCATTGACAAAGGTGCAATCTTCGATGCGGCAGTCTTCCGCGCCACGAAGGCGAAGCATGGCCGTCGGTTGATCGAACATCTCCCAGTCGTGCTGGATGCCCCAGCCAACACGATCATCGACTCTTGTGTAGCGGTCGGCGTGGGTGAATGTGAGGCCTTTGAGAACGAGGCCACGCACGGGTTGATCCTGTGGCCCATCGTAATCGATTTCACCCTCGATTCGGACCATTTCGATGAGACTCGGCGCGAGGATGTTAGGGCCCGGACGTCCGCCCTGCGGACGCAGGTAGATTCGTTCCTCCTTGGTGTCGACGGCCCATTCGCCGGGTTTCTCGATGAATTCCCTGCGGTTTTCGATCCATGCGGTGGCCTGGTATTTTCCGAAGCGCGGCTGGTCGAGGCCATAGGTGCCGCGAGCGGTCACCTTGGCGACAAGCTTTTCTTCATCGACGCTGGCGAGGGGAAGGATGTTCATGACCCAAGGCGCGGCAGGGATAATCAGTAATTCCGCATCGCTTGGATTGGACCACGCGCGGATCCGGCCTTCCGGGTAGTGAAGGGTATGCTGGTCCTCATTATGCCAATCTTTCGACGTGGTGGTGGGCTTGAACCCGGGTCCGCGGGCGCGTGTGAGACGCTCGTCCCCGTCATAGAGCGATCTGATGGCACCAAGACCTTTTGGCAGCGGAGCGGACCAGAGTCCGTTTTCCTCCTCGCGCCAGTCCGTGACCGACACCCCGGCGCTGAATACCGGGTTCTCCCCTGGGACGGCGGCGTAGGTGACAGACCGGCCGCTGCGGGAGCTGTCGGCGAGAGTGAAGACGACAGTCTCATGGAGCGGATAGGTGCCACCATGAATCTGCACGCGAATATCACGGTCCACACCCGAGGCCAGCAACTCTCTAACCGCATCGCGAGCGCGGGACAAGGTGGCAAACGGTCTATCTTTCGACCCCGGAAATTGATCGCTGCCGTTTGTGGCGATAAAGAAGTCGGCTCGTCCTGCCTCCGGTTCCATTCCAAGTACTCCTTTGTATGCGAAGAAGGCCATCAAGACTATTGACTGGAATCTCATCGAGTTCCTTGAATCGAGTAGGCGTAGAGGCGCGGACGCGCTTCCGGCTTCGGTGCCGGGATTTCCTCGATGGTCTTACTCATCGAGACTTCTCCACCACGTCCCAATGGCCCGCCTTGTCGGAACCGATACGCTTGATCCGTCCCTGTTCTCGGAGGGTCTTGAGATGACGTTCCACGGTTCGCGTGGTTTTGTTCAGAAGGATTGCCAATTCTCTAGCGGATAAGTTAGGCTGTTTTGCCAGTAACTCCGCTATTCTGTCATTTACACCGACATTTACACCGACATCTTCCAGGATTGTCTCGTGGCTTTCCGTTGCCACATCAATGTATTTGAAAAGGGAATTACCGATGGCATCGAGCATGAAGTCTATAAACGGTCGGCAATCCACCGTGCCGATATGCGAATCCTGCAGCGCCTTATAGTACAGCGCCTGGTTGTGGTGCACCAGAGTTTCGACCGGCATCCAGGCAAACAGCGGGTTCCATTTGGCCAGGATCAGCGTTTGCCACAGTCGCCCGATTCTGCCGTTGCCATCGCGGAAGGGATGGATGTGTTCGAGCATATAGTGGACGGCGGAACTTTTGATGAGTGGGTGCGCTTCGCTGGTTTGCCCCCAGGCCAGGAGCTGCTCAACCAGGGTGGGAACCTGTTCCGCTGGCGAGCCCCGGTGCATCACCACGCCATCGCCGCGCACAACGGCAACGCCGACGCTGCGGAACCGGCCCGATTCGCCGATGAGCGTGTCGGTCAGGTTGGCGTGCGCCTTCAGCAAATCGCCGACCGACCATGGGGCGTAATTCACCATTCCGTTGTAGGCCTGCCATGCGTTCTGCACTTCCTTGATGTCCTTCTTGGGGCCCCTGACGGGCTTGCCGTTGATCACGTCGGAGACCTGCCCCAGGGTCAGGCAGTTGCCTTCGATCGCGGTAGAGGCATGAATGGACATGATGCGATTGAGCTTGCGCAAGTGCAGGGCATCGGCGGACCGCTCTTCGCTGATCTTGACGCGCTCCAGAAGGGCGTGAATGTCGCCGATCTTCTGGTGCCATGCAGACGATTCCGTGTAAAACGATTCCAACGTCATACCGCTTCCTCTTCCGGATTTCGCAAGAATTTCATCGATGGTTTTACTCATTGCGCATACCGTGCAGTTCTGGCAATCGGCGGCAGTTACCGAGAATTCCTCGGCAACTGACCGGCCTCCAAGGGGCATCCTAAGACCGTTTACTTCTACCGGCACAAGGCCGACGGGCAGTCCAACCCCCATTCAACCCCTTGTTCAAAACGCCTGCAACCTACCACCGAATGCCGCTGGTCGCAATGGTTTTCAACATAAAGTTCCCGAAAGGAGAATGGAACTTAAGGACTTTCACACTCATTTGACAGCCGGGTGAGGAAGTCATTGTTGACTGAAAGCCGCCCCGGCAGTTACAGCCGCAATGGGGACTCTGCTTTCCTCCCTTATCGATATACATCTTTCCTGTCGCCGATTGTTACGACGATAACGAGAAGTTGTTTGTCATGAATCTCGTAGATCACGCTTTGTAACCCTGCTGGATTTCGCGCACCGCTTGCTCGAAGGGTAGTCTGTCACCCGCGTGCTGCTTTGCGGCATCGTAGGCACGAATATCATCGAGATCCTCGAGTTCACTGACAATTTGCGCCCACTCTGCAACTGGCAGCAGGACAGCTTTGCGGTTCTGCCGCTCATCTACAACATATTCTGGATGTACTGTTAACATATAAACCTCTATCACAGTATCCACAGATAAAGCCGCAAAATCAATTAGCGTTTTAACGTTCCAGTCGCCATTCTCTCCCCCATCATCAGCCCCCGCCGCCATCCCGCTGGTCTCGCCAGCCCCTGGCACTTGAAGG
>CAZZBA010000176.1:7322-8416 GCA_964652765.1 uncultured Victivallales bacterium
GCAACAGTCATCACGCCACCGCCGGCACCCACGGCATCCATAATCAGGCAGCATCAACCGCTTGATAATGTTATAGTTACGCTAATTGAAGAATGAAGTGACCCTCAAGCCTGGCATGGTCTCCAAACCATGGTTGCAAGAATCGCGGCAGAAACAACCAGATGGATGACAGAGCGAAGTGTACCTTCGACTCGAACGACGGAAAACCCCGGTGTGGAATCGGACGTGATTGGCCATGTCCGCCGTAGCTTCATGCGAAGGTGGGCGGTGCCGAAGAGGATGTCAAGAATGGAGACGCAGCCAGGTCAAAAAACAGTTTCTTGTCATTTTGCGCGGTTTTTGAAACTATGGAAGCGCTTTCCATTGGAAATGGAATTATTCTGGGTATGAATCTGGTGGTTAATCATGTTGTCCCGCAAGATTATAGATGACTATGTACAAAGACTGGTCGAGCGGTTTCACCCGCAGTCCGTTCTGCTTTTCGGCTCTCAGGCGGCAGGGACCGCGGATGAGCAAAGCGATGTCGATTTATTGGTCGTCATGAATCACGACAAGGATCGTGACGTTGAGCAGGAAATTGAAATTGATTGCGCCCTGACGCGCACGTTTCCACTTGATATTCTGGTACGCAGGCCGCAGGAGGTGCAGCGGCGAATGGCAGCCAAGGACATGGCGTTGCTGACGATGTTCAAAACGGGAACCTTAGTCTATGGCCGTCTCTGAAATTACGCTTGAGTGGGTAGAGAAGGCAGAAGAGGATGCGGCCGTTGCCGAGCGTGAGAGCCGTGTCCGCAAGAATCCTGCCCCTGGTGCTGTCTGCTATCATGCCCAGCAGTGCATTGAAAAGTATTTGAAGGCTGTTCTTCAGGAACAAGCAGCATTTATCCCGAAGATCCATGATCTCCCTTCGCTTTTTGATCAATGCCGCCGCGAGCATTTTGAAGCATTGATTGATCGCGAAGGGCTTGTGAGTTTAAGCCGGTTCGCAACTCATTTTCGCTATCCCGGCGAAGCGGCAGAATTAACGGATGCCAAACAAGCCCTGCTGTTGATGCGCCGCTATCGAACAGCGCTCCGTTCCATGCTTGGACTGT
>CAZZBA010000177.1:0-8403 GCA_964652765.1 uncultured Victivallales bacterium
CCTACATATTTTCCACATCCAACTGTATTTTCAACGGGATGCCGACGGACAGTTAAGCGCTCACGATCAAAGTCAGGTGGATTTGTGCCGAGACGTCAGTAAACGACATATGCTTGTCTCCCGGAGACCTTGCGTATAAGTTGTGGAAGCTGGTATTAATTCAAGGAACAAGGTCTGGTGCCTGTCTTGGCTTGGTGTTTGGTTCCGAGTCAACTCCCTGAAGGATGTATGCGGATAAGGAAATGGCGAACAAATTATGCGAGCTACTCGACTATTGGCGGGAGTCCTTGCAGCTGCGTTTTTCACGTTTTCAGTTAAAGGAGCAGAAATGACACTCAAGGATGCGTACAAAGACCATTTCTACATCGGGGCTGCCTTCGGGGGGCATGTTTTTTCTGAAGAGGCGTTGGCTACACGCACCCTGCTTGAGCGGCAGTTCAGCTCGATTACTCCTGAGAACGATATGAAGTGGAGTTCGTTCAATCCAAAGCCGGGTGTATACAACTACGAACCTGTCGACCGCTTCGTCGAGTTCGGCAGGAAGAACAATATGTATGTCGTCGGTCATGTCCTCTTCTGGCATAACCAGACGCCTGAATGGGTTTTCAAGGATGATGCAGGCAACCCCTTAAGCCGTGATGCGCTCCTGTCCCGGATGCGTGAAAGGGTACGGCACGTAGCCAATCGATACAAAGGCCGGATTCACGCCTGGGACGTTGTCAATGAAGCCATCGAGGATAACGGCAAGCTCCGCGACAGCCAATGGACCCGGATCATCGGGCCCGACTTCATCGAGCAGGCTTTCCGCATCGCGGATGAGGAGCTTCCGAAGGATGTCGTGCTTATCTACAACGACTACTCGATGACCGCCTCGGGCAGGCGGGATGCCATCGTCAGGATGGTCAATGATTTCAAGCAGAAGGGCGTCAGGATCGATGCGGTCGGCATGCAGGAGCATTTGTCAATCGATGGTCCTTCGATCGATGAGATAGAGAAGAGCATTCTCGCCTTCTCTGGCGCAGGCGTAGATGTTCATATTACCGAGCTTGATGTTGATGTCCTCCCGCGCAGCCCGCAGATGTGGAGCGGGAACGCCGACGTCAAATTGCAGCTCGAGCAAGACCCCAAATTGGATCCCTATCGCGAAGGGCTGCCGGAGGAGATGCAGAAGAGGCTTGCCGACCGGTATGCAGACCTTTTCCGGCTCTACCTCAAGCACAGGGACAAGATCAAGCGCGTCACGTTCTGGGGTGCCGATGACAAGCACACCTGGCTCAATAGCTGGCCGATCAAGGGCAGAACCAGCCATCCGCTCCTGTTTGACCGCGAAGGCAAGCCCAAGCCGGCCTATCAGGCGGTCATGGATCTTGTGGATCTTCAATCCGGTCTGGTCGATCAAGGCAAGGATCTGCTGTCGTTGCACTATGATCACGCGCCGGACAAGGACGATGGCCATAGCGCCGCCGCAGACCGCACGATGCTGCAGTCGCTGTTCGGTCGGGAGTGGATGGTGCGGCACGTGATAGCGGTATCCGGTGCCTATGGGACGAACGCCAAGATGTTCAATCCGGCTTCGGACGCGGTGATGGATGCGGCCTGGAACGATTGCGGGGGGTGGCTCGGTGCCCACACGAATCGCGCCGGGGTTGTCGCGCAATTGCAGCGGCGATGGCTTGATACACTGCAATCAGGCGGCGATGTCTGGATCAAGGAAGGCGGCCAGTCGGATATCACGGCTGAAGTCGTCAGGAACCTGCGCGAGGCGGATCCCGCGCTGGAGACCGTCAAGCGCATCCATGTCGTGCAGCACAGCGACTGGAACGAGCGGCACACGACGTCCGCAGCGCTTGCCTACACGCGGACGCACACGCATTACATCCGGATCCGCGATGCCAACGCCTATTTGAATATCAAGGGGGGCGATGTCGCCTTCGAGAAGGCTGCGCTTGCTCATCCTGTTTTCGGCCCGGTGTGGAAAGCCGCGTTCGCGTACTATTCCCCACGTGAGCGCCTCGACTTCTCCGATACGGGGGAATTGATGCACATGCTGGATCTCGGGGAAGTGGGGATACCCGAATTCCGGAAGCGCTATCTGGATATCCCTGGAAACAATAAATAGGGAGCGGATTGCCATGCCGGAAATCAATATGGAACACCCTTGGTTCGATGCGGAACTGAGTACACGGGAACGTGTGGATGCGCTGGTCGGTGCAATGACGCTGCGGGAGAAGATCGCGCAGATGTTGCACGAAGCCCCGTCGATCCCGCGCCTGGGCGTGCCTGCCTATAACTGGTGGAACGAGTGCCTGCACGGGGTGGCTCGGGCGGGACAAGCCACCGTGTTCCCGCAGGCGATCGGCATGGCGGCGACATTCGACGAGCCGCTGATGCACGAGGTTGCCTGCGCGATTTCCGACGAGGCCCGTGCCAAGTACCATCAGGCGGTGAAGCAGGAGAACCGCAAGATCTACTTCGGGCTGACGTACTGGACACCGAACATCAATATCTTCCGCGATCCGCGCTGGGGCAGGGGACAGGAAACCTATGGCGAGGACCCCTATCTGACCGCCCGTCTCGGCGTGGCCATGTGCAAGGGATTGCAAGGGGATGATCCCCGCTACCTGAAGCTGGTGGCGACTCCCAAGCACTTTGCCGTGCATAGCGGCCCGGAGCCGCTGCGGCATGAGTTCAATGCGGTGGTCAATGAACGCGACCTGCGCGAGACGTATCTGCCGCATTTCAAGGCCTGTGTGCAGGAGGGCAAGGCCTGGTCGGTGATGGGAGCCTACAATCGCACCCTCGGCGAGCCCTGCTGCGGCAGCAAGCGCCTGCTGCAGGATATCCTGCGCGGCGAATGGGGTTTCCAGGGGTATGTGGTGTCGGACTGCTGGGCGATCAAGGATTTCCACCTCCATCACAAGGTCACGAGAACCCCTGCCGAGTCGGCAACGCTGGCCGTCAGGAACGGTTGCGACCTGAACTGTGGCGACATGTATCACTCGCTGCTTGACGCGGTCGGCGAAGGGCTGATCACCGAGGCGGAGATCGACGTCTCGGTCAAGCGCCTGTTCGAGGCCCGCATCCGGCTGGGCATGTTCGATCCGGACGACAAGGTCCCTTATGCCGCGATTCCGCCATCCGTTGTGCGGTGCGGAAAACATCTGGAGCTGGCGCTTGAGGTGGCTCGCAAATCGATTGTCATGCTGAAGAACGATGGTGTTCTGCCGCTCAGCAGGAACCTCAATGTGATTGGCGTCGTGGGTCCCAACGCGGATAGCAAGATCGCTATGTATGCGAATTACAACGGATTCTCGCCCAATGTGGTCACGGTTGCCGACGGTATCCTCGACCGGCTCTCGGTGGGCTCCGTGATGTACACGGGCAGCGGTTGCCATTTATGCCTCGACGAGCCGATCATGGAAGGTAAGCACAAGGTGGGCATCCGCCCGCTAACGGACGCGGTCATCGCCGTGCTTGGGAACACGACCGAGTTGGAAGGCGAGGAGGGCGGGGTGGCGCTTTCCGACGGCGGTGGCGACCGTACCAGGATCGGCTTGCCGGGGAGGCAGCTTGATCTGCTGAAATTGCTGCATAGCAAAGGCAAGCCGGTGGTGCTCGTGCTCTTGAGCGGCAGCGCGATCGATCTTTCCGAGGTGGAACCCTACTGCAACGCGATCCTGTATGGCTGGTACCCGGGAGAGCAGGGCGGTAACGCCATCGCGGATGTGATCTTCGGTAATGTCAATCCGTCGGGCCGGTTGCCCGTCACGCTGGTCAAATCGATGGATCAGCTACCGCCCTTCGAGGACTACAATATGACAGGGCGCACGTACCGGTTCATGACCGAGGCGCCGCAGTACCGCTTCGGATTCGGGCTGAGCTACACGCGGTTCGCCTACTCCAATTTACGGTTTCGGGCGTCGGGGACCGAGTGTCGGGAGTCGGGTGTCGCGCTGATGCCGACGGCTATGGTGGAGGTCAGCGTCGATGTCCGCAATGTCGGTGAGCGTGACGGTGACGAGGTCGTGCAGCTTTACGTCAGCGATGTGGAAGCCTCGGTACCGGTGCCGCGGCACCATCTGGAGGGCTTTGCACGAGTCTGCCTCAAGGCGGGCGAGACCAAGACAATTGATTTTGTACTTCACCCGGACCAGTTTGTCTGTTACACGGATGAAGGTAGACCGTTCCTGGAGCCCGGTGTTTTCCGTATCTCGGTCGGTGGAGGCCAGCCGGATGATCCGGCCAGCGGGGCGGTCTCGACGGTACTGACGATAGGATAAACATGGATAGATACCCATATGGGAAAGCGGCGCTGCTGATCCTGCTGCTGGCGATTGTCTCCGGCATGGCACGTTTCGCGCTCTCGCTGCGACGGCAGGCGGATAGTCCGGATCTGGTGATGGCGATCTTTGCGCCGAACCACGAGGAGGCGTATCGCGATGTGCTTGGCGAGTTTGAACGCCAGCATGGCGTGAAGGTTCAGTTGCAGCTCGTGAGCCAGAGAGCCCTGCAGAGCCGGTTGCAGTCGGCCCTGCTGACCGGTGCCGAGGTGCCGGATGTCGTGGAATTGCTCGAGGGGTCGATCGGGTTTTTCTCGCGCGGTCCGCTCGCGGATGTGGGCTTTGTCGATATTACCGACCGTCTGCACGCGGAGGGGCTCTACGGCACGATGGTCGAGGCGCGCTACAGCCTCTGGTCCAGCCGTGGACGCATCTTCGCCCTGCCGCACGATGTCCATCCTGTCGCCCTGTGCTATCGGCGCGACCTGATCAAAGAGCTCGGGATCGATGTCGATACGCTCAGGACCTGGGACGATTTCGTTGCCATGGGACGCTCGATTGTCAAGGACCTGGACGGTGATGGCAATCCGGACCGTTACGCTCTCGATACGCCGCTTGCCTCCGACACGGTCATCCGCATCCTGTTGCTCCAGCGCGGCGGCCAGCTTTTCGACGAGCTGGGCCATATCGTGTTCGATAGCGACCTGATGGCGGACACGATTGCCTGGTACGTGCGCCAGACCACGGGCCCGGGGCGAATCGGCTATGAGGCGGGGTGGGGGCAGAGCCTTTCGAAGGCGATGAACGACGGGTTGGTGCTTTTCTTCTTCTGCCCGGATTGGCGCACCAGCCAATTTGAGATGGATATGCCCAACCTGGGTGGCAAGCTCGGATTGATCCCGCTCCCCGCCTGGGAACCCGGCGGACGCCGGACGAGTACCTGGGGAGGGACGGGGCTCGCCATCACAAAGGCCAGCAAGAATCAGGAGCTGGCCTGGGAGCTCGCCAAGTTCCTGTATCTTAAGAAAGAGGATCTAGGCGCTCGCTTCCGCTCCATGAATATCATCCCTCCACTCAAGGAGGCCTGGGATCTGCCTGCTTTTGACGAGCCGCGTGCATTCTATGGCGGGCAGGCGATCGGGCGGTTGTATGACGGACTGGCGGCGGAGGCACCACCTTCCTACATGAGCCCCTATACCGTGCTCGCGCAAGGCAAGGTCACCGAGGTGTTTCTGGATGCGGTCGATTACTACAGGCGCAATGGCGACGAAGGTTTCGATAAACATATCCGCCAGGCGCTTGCCGTCAGGGCGGCCTATGTCCGCAAGGTGCTTGACAGGAATGTGTTCCTGGATGGGAGTAGCAAACCGTGAAGCCATATCGGAAAACCGCTTTATCGCCCTGGATGTTCCTGGCTCCGTACCTGGTGCTGACCATGCTCTTCTTTGTCTATCCCTTCCTGAATTCCATCTGGCTGGCCTTCCACCAGACCAATGGCCCCCGCAGTGCCGTCTTCGTCGGGCTATCGAACTTTCGCTTTGTCCTCGGCGATCCGGATTTCTATACGGCCGTCAAGAACACCACGATCTACGCGATCTCGTCGGTCCTGGTCCAGTTGCCGCTCTCGCTGGGACTGGCCATGCTGCTGAACTCCGGCAAGAGCAGGATACGCAATGTGTTCCGGCTGATCCTGTTCAGTCCGCACCTGGTGGGGTCGATTTTCGTCGGTATCCTGTTCTCGGTCATCTTCACCCCCCGCTACGGCCTGTTCAACCGTGGATTGCAGAGCCTGATCGGCTGGGGACTCGAGGAGCGCTGGCTGGCCAATCCGGGGCTGGTGATGCCCGCCCTGGTCGTCGTGTCCATGTGGATGTACGTGGGATTCAACATGATCTACTTCCTGGCCGCCCTGCAGAATGTCGACCAGACCCTGGTCGAGGCCGCCCGTGTCGATGGAGCCAACCGCTGGCAGCTTTTCCGGCATGTGACGTTACCCCAGATCAAGCCTGTGGCCGTCTTCGTGGTGGTCATGAGCACCATTGGTTCCTACCAGCTCTTTGAACTGCCCTATGCCCTCCTGGGCGGATTCGGGCCGAACAACGCGGGACTCACGATCGTAGGCTACCTGTACTCCACGGCGTTCGAGACCGGGGATCTGGGCACCGGCGCGGCGATCGGCTGGCTGCTGGCCCTGATCATCTTCATAATCAGTACGATCCAGATCAAGCTTGCGAGGGTTGAATGAACGCGATCCATCAGACACTCCTTCTCGTGTTTGCCCTGTATGCGATCCTGCGCTGGGTGTATCCCCGCAAGACGGAAATATCCAGTGCGTATGCCCGTTATGTCCTGCTCGGAATGGCAGCGTTCCTGATCCTCTCGCCCTTTGCCTGGCTTGTCTGTGCCGTTTTCAAGGACAAGGATGTCCTGATGCAGTACAGCTTCCTGCCGCCGATCTCGGAGTGGAGCCGGGAGACGCTCAATCTCGACAATTTCCGTGCCCTCTTCGGCGGGGAGGATACGGTTCAAGGCCGGGTCTTTTTCTGGGAGTATGTCATCAACTCGCTGTTCCTGGCGGCGACCGCGACCTCGATCAATCTTTTCTTCACGTCGATGGGCGGGTATGCGTTGTCCAAGTATGAATTCCGCGGGAGGCAGGCGATCATGGCCTTCATGGTGGGCTCGATGATGTTTCCGGTCATGCTGTTCCTGGCTCCGGTCTACAAGATGATCTTCCAGTTCGGCTGGATGGACACGTATCTGGCGCTTCTCGTGCCCGGTGCCTGTAGCGTGTTCGGGATGTTCCTTTTCCGGCAGGCGATGGTGTCGGTGCCGCAAAGCCTCATCGAGGCCGCCCGGATCGACGGGGCCAGCGAGTTCGGCATCTACCTGCGCGTCGCCATGCCGCTGGTTCGTCCCATGACCGGAGCGTTCTGTCTGATCACGTTTCTTGGAAGCTGGAATAACTTCGTCGGACCGCAAGTGTTCATCCAGACCCAGTCCAGTCTTACGCTCCCGGTGGTGCTGAACCAGTACATCGGCGTCTATACCCAGCAATACGGCGTGTTCCTGGCCGGGACGCTGCTGGCGGTCATTCCCCCCGCCGTGCTTTTCTTCGCCCTGCAACGCGAGTTTGTCGCCGGCCTGACCAGCGGCGCCGTGAAAGGGTAAGGGTGTGCGTGTGTGGATGTAGGGTAGGGCGAGGCGTCCCCGCCGAGCCGCTGTGCGAGGAAAGGCATATGATGAAAATGAAATTCGGTGTCTGTGGTAACATGAAACTGGCGTCGGTTGCGGCTCAGGATGGCTACGATTACATGGAATGGAGTGTGGCGGAATTGCTACGGCCGCGCGAATCCGAGGAAGCATTCGAGGCCTCATTCAGTGCATTGAAGTCGGCGACGCCCCCTTTCCAGGCCGCCAACAGTTTCGTGCCGGGGGATCTCAAGATCACCGGGCCGAATGTGGATGCGCCGGCATTGGAGGCCTTTGTCCGGACGACCATGGAGCGGGCTGCCAGGTTCGGGCTGGATATCATCGTGTTTGGTTCGGGCGGTGCACGCCAGATTCCCGAGGGATTTGATCGCCAGCGGGCGCATGAGCAGCTAGTCACCTTCTGCCGCATGGTCGGTCCGATTGCCCATGGGCACGGCGTCACCATCGCCGTCGAGCCCTTGAACAAGGCCGAGTGCAACGTGTTGAACACCGTTGCCGAATGTGCGGCCCTGGTCAATGAGGTCGCCCATCCCGCCATACGCCTGCTCGTCGACGCCTACCACATGATGCGTGACGGCGATGCGTTCGAAAGCATCGTGGAGCACGGGCATCTTCTCGTCCATGCCCACATTGCAACCATCCCGAGCCGGTTTGCCCCGGCGGCGGAACCCTGTGATGTCGCCCCCTTCTTTGATGCCCTGAAGAAGGTGCGGTACAAGGGCCGGATCTCGATCGAGGGCAAGATCCCGCACCCGGAAACGGAACTGCCTGCCGCCCTTGCCATGATGCGGAACCTGTGCTAAAAAAAGACTGGAAATCGCAAGGCAAACCGTTTAGAGTGCTCCCATTCTTCGCGCAGGAGTAATTCAGTGGTAGAATGTCAGCTTCCCAAGCTGAACGTCGCGAGTTC
>CAZZBA010000178.1:0-8394 GCA_964652765.1 uncultured Victivallales bacterium
ACCTGCCGGAGGGCCTGTGGACGGATTTCATGACCGGTGAGCGGAAGACGGGCGGCCGCTGGATGCGGGAGCGTTATGATTACCTCGGCCTGCCGCTGCTGGCCAGGGAAGGCGCGGTCATCCCGGTGGGGGCCGTGGACAACCGGCCGGACTACGGGCTGGCGGACGGGGTGACCTTCCATGTGTTCGGACTGCCCGACGGCGGAACGCAGGTCGCGGTGCCTGACCCCCTTGGGCAGCCTGCCACGGTATTGCACCTTGCCCGGCAGGACCGGCGGCTGGTCATCCGTCCGGAGCGGGCGGCGGGGGACTGGGCGTTGCTGCTGCGGGGCGCGGCGGCAGGGCTCGCGGTCGAGGGCGCACGGCAGGAGAGGAGTCCGCTGGGTGTGCTGCTGGTGCCCGGGGCGCGCGACAGATCCATTACGGTGACGTTGCAGCCTGACTTCCCGGGCTCGGGCAAGAGGAACGGACCCGTGTCCCTGGCCGCTGGCCTCCACCATCATGACTAGTGTCCTCGGAAATCTTACAGTCGGCAACTGGGAGTTAATACAAGCTGCCTCGGCTCGGATATTGCTGAGGAGCTGGCAAGGCAGGGAAAATATCTGATAAAGGGAGGGAAGAGCGATGATAGATGGAAAGAGAGTTGTCCGGGATTTGGCGAAACGGGTTGCGGAAATCGCGGCCCTGCCACGCCAGCAGGAGACAATCAACGGGTGGCGTCGGTTGAACGGATTGAAGCCGACGCGGCCCATGGTGCGGATCGCGCAGCTTCCGTGGGAGGAACTGGACTGGGGCGCAGATGCCATGGTTAACACGGAACGCGGTCTCCTCCGCAATATCGAGGGGCAGCTGCGTCGGACGATCTATGCCTGGGAACATTTCAAGGCCGACTCGGTGGTGCTCCCCTATTTCGCGATCGGCAAGGCCGTCCGGAACGATGACCTGGGACCGGTCGCGGATGTCAAACGGATGGGGCTTTCGCAGCACTACGAGGCCCAGTTGGCCACAATTGAAGACGTGCAGGCGCTGGAAACGCCAGTGATCGAGGTAGATCCTGAGTCGGATCGGTGTCGGTTGCAGCAGGTTGGCGAACTGTTGGACGGAGTCCTGCCCGTGAGACTGGTCGGAGGCATGCGGCATTCCGGGTTGTGGGATTTCATCACGATGAAGATATCCCCGGAGCGCATGCTCTATGATCTTGCCGATCGTCCGGAGTATGTCAGCGCGCTGATCCACAAGTTCGTTGAAATGGAAAACGGTGTGCTCGACCAGTACGAGGCGCATGGCCTGCTGGAAGCGGCACCTGCGGAAGTTCATTGCACCGGTGCGTTTTGCGATGAACTGCCGGCACCGGGGTACGACGGCAAGATGGCCAGGGCCAAGGATACGTGGACCTTCTCGATGGCACAGATGTTCTCCGAGGTGTCGCCCGCCATGCACGAGGAGTTTGACATTACGCCGCTCAAGCCCCTGCTGGAGCGCTACGGACTGGTCTACTATGGCTGCTGTGAGCCGCTGCACAACAAGATCGACATCGTTCGCAAGATCCGGAACGTGCGCAAGATCTCCGTCAGCCCCTGGGCGAACAAGGAGATTGCCGCGGCGAACATCCACGGTGACTATGTCTTCTCGGCCAAGCCGAACCCGGCGTATGTGGCGATGGGTTCGTTTGATGCCGACCTGGTGCGCAAGGACCTGGAGGAGACAGTGGAGATCTGCCGCCGCCACAAAACCCCGTGCGAACTGATCCTCAAGGATGTCAGCACGGTCTGCAACGACCCCTCGCGCTTGGTGCAGTGGGAGAAGATCGCAATGGAAGTGGTCGGGGCGTGAGGAAGGCGAATAAATGGCGAAAAGTAAAGGATTGGGGGTTAGCGGTGATGGTTTCCGGCCAGTTGGCAGCGGCGGCCTCGGGAGGAGACCATGCGTCGCTGATGAATTCGAAGCAAGGGGGGACGCAGTACATGATGTCGGAATACGGTACAGGAGGGAAGAGTGCGGGCAGACCTGGGGCTCCCCTGGGAGGAGCTGGATGGGGGCTTGAACGGATTTCGGAAAATGGAAAATGGAGATGAATCGATGAAGACAGTCATGAACGACAGTGTGCCGCCCGGCAGGGATCCCTTGACCTCGCTCTGGTTTGATCAACCGGCAAAGGCCTTTCACGAGTCGCTGCCGCTCGGCAACGGCCGCCTCGGCGCGATGGTCTTTGGCGGGGTCGCGGAAGAGCGGATCGTGCTCAACGAAAGCTCCGTCTGGAGCGGCTCGGCCAATGACGACAACCGGGCCGGGGCGCATGCCGCGTTGCCGGAAATCCGGCGGCTCCTGCGCGAAGGCAAGAACGCCGAGGCAGAGGCACTCGTAAGCCAGAACTTCACCTGCCAGGGCGTCGGCTCGGGGCTCGGAAACGGCGCGAATGTGCCGTTCGGCTGCTACCAGGTGCTCGGCAACCTGCGCCTCAAGTTCAGCGGGGCGGCGCCGGTCTGGCAGGATTACTCGCGGACCCTCGACCTGCGTACGGCCACGGCGACGGTTGCCTACAAGCAGGATGGCCAAAGCTTTACGCGCGAGCATTTCGTCTCGGCGCCCGACGAGGTGTTTGTCACACGCCTCACCGGGCCGGTCTCCTTCACCGTAGCGCTCGACCGCCCCGAGCGGTTTGAGACCACGGCGGTGAACGACAACGAACTGCTGATGACCGGCACGCTCAACGACGGCCGCGGCGGCAAAGGCGTCACCTATGCCGGGCGGTTGCGCGTGATGGTGCGCGGGGGCTCCGTGAAGGCGGAAGGCAACACGCTCGTGGTCGATGCGGCCGAAGAGGCCATCCTGCTTTTTGCCGCCGCGACCGATTATCGCGGATTTGCGGGACGGAAGCTGAGCGACCCGGTTGCGGCCACGGCGCGCGACCTTGACCAGGCAGCGAAAAAGACTTTCGCGCAGTTGCGCGCGACGCAGCAGGCGGATCACGGGCAGTGGTTCGGCCGTGTGGAGTTGAGCTTGTCCGCGACCGCCAACAGCGCCCTGCCGACCGATCAGCGTCTGGCCGGCTTTGAGAAGGATGCGGCGGATCCAGCGCTGGCGGCGCTCTACTTCAACTTTGGCCGGTATCTCTTGATCAGTTCGTCGCGGCCGGGGGGGCTGCCGGCCAACCTGCAGGGGATCTGGGCCGAGGAGATTCAGACGCCCTGGAACGGCGACTGGCATCTCGACATCAATGTGCAGATGAACTACTGGCCGGCGCTGATGTGCAATCTGGCGGAGCTGCAGGAGCCGCTTAACAAGCTTGTCGAGTCGCTGGTCGAACCGGGCCGCCGGACGGCGCAGGCGTACTACAACTCGCGCGGCTGGGTGGCGCACGTCATCACCAACGCCTGGGGCTTCACCGCGCCGGGCGAGCGCGCCTCCTGGGGCGCGACGACGGGGGGCTCGGCCTGGCTCTGCGCCCATCTCTGGGAACATTATGCCTTCACCCAGGACCGCGAGCTGCTGCGCTGGGCTTATCCGATTCTCAAGGGGTGTGCGGAGTTCTACCTCGACAATATCTGGGAAGAACCGGAACACCACTGGCTAGTGACCGGACCCTCGAACTCGCCGGAAAACGCCTTCTTGCTGCCGGATGGCAAGAAAGCCCATGTCTGCATGGGGCCGACCATTGACATGCAGCAACTGCGTGAACTCTTCGGCAACACCGCCCGCGCCGCCGGGTTGCTCGGGGTGGACGAGGCGTTCCGGCGCGAACTGACGGAGAAGGCCGCCCGGCTGGCCCCGAACCAGATCGGGCCCGATGGCCGGTTGCAGGAATGGCTCAAGCCGTATGGCGAGCCGGAGCCGCATCACCGGCATTGCTCGCCGCTCTATGGGTTGCATCCCTATCATGAGATCACACCGCACGGGACGCCGGAGCTTGCGGAAGCCTGCCGCAAGCTCCTCGCCGGCCGCGGTGACGAGGGCACCGGCTGGTCGCTGGCCTGGAAGATCTGCTTCTGGGCGCGGCTCGGTGACGGCGAGCACGCCCTGCAGCTGTTCCGGATGCTGATGCGACCGGCGGCAACCGGCGAGATGAACTACTGTGGCAGGGGCGGTTCGTCGGCGAACCTGTTCTGTTTCCATCCGCCGTTCCAGATCGACGGCAATTTCGGGGGCTGCGCCGGGGTGGCCGAGATGCTGCTGCAGAGCCATGAGGGAATTACCGATTGCCGATTGCTGATTTCAGATTCAAGGACTGCTCACGCAACGACTTCGCAATCAACAATCAGCAATCATCAATCATCAATTCTACACCTGCTGCCGGCGTTGCCGAAGGCATGGGCGGGGAAGGGCGCGGTCAAGGGGCTGCGCGCGCGCGGTGGATTCACGGTGGATATCGAATGGCAGGACGGCAAGGTCACGAACTACCGGATCGCGGCGCAGGAAGCCCGAACGGTTCAAGTCCGCGTGAATGGCGAGGTGAAGACAGTGAAGTCAGAGGTCTTGGGTAGCCAGGCGACAAGGGAGATGCTATGACAAACGAGAATCAGCAACGATTGGCCCGGCCCACGCCGCAGCAATACGCGTGGCACGAGCAGGAACGCCTCATGTTCATCCATTTCGGTCCGGCCACGTGGCAGGGGCGCGAATATGATGATCATTCGACGCCGCTCAGCGCGATCAACCCGGCCCAACTCGATGCCCACCAGTTCTGCCGGGTCGCCAAGTCGTGGGGCGCGAAACAGATCCTATTGGTCGCCAAGCACTCCGGCGGATTTTGCTGGTGGCAGACCGATGTCACCGACTACAGCGTCAAGAATACCCCGTGGCGCGGCGGCAAGGGCGATCTCGTCCAGGAAGTCGCCGACGCATGCCGGCAACAGGGATTGAATCTCGGTATTTATGTCAGCCCGTGCGATGATCATTGGGGCGCGGCCGGTGGCGGACGCACCAAGGATCCGGCGCAGCAGGAAACCTACAACCAGATCTACCGGCAGCAGTGGACGGAGTTGCTCTCGCGCTACGGCAAGATCACCGAGGTCTGGTTCGACGGGAGTTGTGTCATCGAAGTGGGCGACATCCTACGGCGCCACGCTCCCGAGGCCATCGTGTTCCAAGGCCCGCACGCCAGCATCCGCTGGCCGGGGAATGAAAGCGGCATGCTGCCGTACCCGGTCTGGTCGTCGCTCAAGAGCCGCGACCTGAGAACTGGCGTCGCCACAGCGCGGCACGACGATCCCGGCGGCGATGCCTGGGCGATGCATGAAGCCGACACGCCGCTGTACAACCACTACTGGTTCTGGTCGGCGGCGAACGAAGCGAAACGCAAGAGCCTCCCGGAGTTGATGAGCATCTACGCCCAGTCGGTGGGCCGTGGTGGCGTGCTGCTGCTCAATTCCACGCCCAATACCGATGGGCGGCTTCCCGATGGCGACGTGGCCTTGTATGCCGCGTTCGGCAAGGAGCTGGAGCGGTGCTTCGGGCAACCGGTTGCCGAAACCCATGGCACCGGCGCGACGCTGGAACTCGATCTGGGGGGGCCGGAGGCGATTGATTGGGCCATGATCATGGAAGACTACCGGCAGGGGCACCGGATCCGCGAATACGTTCTCGAAGGTCTGTTTGGCGACAGCTGGCAGCGCCTCGCCGCCGGCACCTCCGTGGGGCGCATGAAACTGGACGGCTTTGCCGAGACGCGTGTGCGCAAGATCCGGTTGCGCGTGACCCAGTGCGCCGACGAACCGTTGATCCGGCGGCTGGCGGTCTTCCGCAACGGCTTGCCGGCCACGCTCCAACCGCTGGCCCAGGATTGGCAGAAATGCGACGAATGGACGCACGGGACCACCTACTGGAATGGCGAATTGAAAACGAAAATTCCGGGTCGGGCCGTCAATCTGGATCACTTCATCCGTACGCCCGGCGAATACGAGGTCCGGTTCGAGGCCACGGGTGGAACCCTGGACATCGCCCAGGCGACGCTGTTGATCGACGGCGCAGCCGCGATCCCGGGGATGCTCTCCAAGACCGGGGCCGACACCTATCTCGTGGTCCGGACCGGCCAGGTCACGAGCGAGACCAGTACCTGCCTGCGCGTCCGGTTTGGCAGCACGGAGAGCGCGGGCACGGTGTGGGTCCGGGCGCGACAGTAATCGTCGCCGTGAAGGCGGTGAGGAAGGAGAGGACTGAAGGATGAAGACAATTGGGAATGACAGCACGCCGGGCGCATGGCGTTGAGGAGGTCAAATGAAATCACGAACCGAAAATGAATGTCGGCCTGTGCACACCTTCGAGTTTGGCGGGCCGGCCGGCGAGACTTTCCTGCTGGACGGTCAACCGTTCCAGCTTCGCGGGGCGGAGCTGCATCCGCAGCGGATTCCCAAGGCGTATTGGGCGCACCGGATCCGCCTGGCCAAGGCCATGGGACTGAACACGATCTCGATGTACGTGTTCTGGAGTGACCTTGAACGCCCGGATGGCTCGCTCGACACCGCCAGCGGCAGCCGCGACATCGGCGGGTTCCTGGAGCTGTGCGCCCGGGAGGGGATGTGGGTGTTGTTCCGGCCGGGCCCTTATGCCTGCGGCGAATGGGATTTCGGCGGTCTTCCGGTGCGGCTGCTCAAGGATGCGGATTGCAGGATCCGGACCCTGCAGGATGCGAACTTCATGACCGCACAGACGCGCTACCTGGAACAGATTGCCGAGGTGGCCCGGCCCTATCTGCTCCGCAACGGCGGCACGATCATCATGACCCAGATCGAGAATGAGCATGGGAGCTGGCCGCGCAAGGATCGGGAGTATCTTCTGTGGCTGCACGATTTCTGGACGCGGCAGGGGTTCGGTCCGTTATACATGGCGGACGGCGCGGCCGATACGCATCTCTCGGGGATTGTCATTCCCGGGGTCGCGGTGGGGTTGGATCCGGCGCTGGATGAAGCTGCCTGGGATTGCGCCCGGCGGCACAACCCCGGCGTGCCGATTTTTTCAGCGGAGACTTATCCCGGCTGGCTGCGCCACTGGGGCGAGGGCGCTTGGCAGCCGTCGGACCGATTCGCCAAGGATCTGCGCTGGTTCATGGAAGCCGGCAAGTCGTTTTGTCTGTACGTGTTTCATGGCGGCACCAACTTCGGGTTCAGCGCGGGGGCCAACTCCGGCGGCCCGGGCGGTTACGAGCCGGACCTCACCAGCTACGACTATGCGGCGCCGGTGGATGAGCAGGGGCGGCCCACGGCCGCGTATCACGAATTGCGCGCCATCATCGCGGCGTTCGTCGCGGAGCCACTGTCGCCCGTTCCCGGGCCAATCCCCACGATGAGCATCCCGGCCTTCACGCCTGCGTTTTTCGCCAACCTGGCCGATAACACGGAAGCGGTGCCGGGGGCGCCCCACGACCGGCCACCGTATTTCGAAGCCTTTGGCCAGAATCAGGGCATGGCCATTTATCGCACCCGGATTGCGGCTGGCGGGGCGGCGGATCTGGTGTTTGAGCATTTCAATGATTATGGCCACGTCCTGCTGGACGGGAAGCACATGGGCACGCTGGACCGGCGTAACGGCGGGAAGACGGTGCGCCTGCCGGCCCGCGTGGTGGCGGCGGATCTGGAGCTCGTGGTCGAGGCCATGGGGCATATCAATTTCCACGCCGGGATGGAGAGCGACCGGAAAGGGGTTTATGGCCGCGTGCTCCTGGATGGCGCTGAGCTTGGCGGGTGGAGTCTGGCAGCCAAGCCGCTTACGGAGGAGTCCGTGGTCAAGGCGCGACCGGCTGTGGCGCCGAATGAACGTCCCGGCGGCCATTTTCGCGGGACCTTCCGGCTGGAAACAACGGCGGACGTGTTCTTCGACATGTCCGGTTATGTGAAGGGGACGCTCTACGTCAACGGACACAATCTGGGTCGGTACTGGAATGTAGGACCGCAACTGGGGCTCTACTGTCCGGCCGGTTTCCTGGAGGTGGGGGAGAATACGGTGGATGTCATTGATCTGGAACTGAAACAGCCCGCCGCCATTTGTGGCGAAGGCACGGCCAAGTATGCAGGGGCCAATACGGAGACGCGGAACCGGGACAACCAGTGGTGAGGCTTATCAGATCTATTAACTATCAAATAGCATTGACTATAAGAAGAAGTGTCGCGAATATACACGAATGGCAAGATCATGGAGAATAAGATACGCTGGGGCGAAATACCATCTGACCGCCAGGGGAAACGGGCGGGAGGCGATATTCCTGCTACAGCATGTATTTCAGGGGCGAATGTTGGCTGGCAGCGTAAGATGTTCCGTTCCAGGATTAGCTCAGACTCGGAGTTTGCTCGGAGGTTTGATCTGCTCGAAAAAAGGATTAAAAAGATTTGAAATTGATATTTAATAGGTCTGACCCTTTTTGCCGCAAAAGCAATTTGAGTTCAGTTTGCCAACCTCAATAGT
>CAZZBA010000179.1:0-8334 GCA_964652765.1 uncultured Victivallales bacterium
GCCCAGGTCTGGCTCAAGCCGCTGCGGGCCGGAACCGGTCCAGCGTCGCCGCTGGACGACGCGGCCGCCCGTTCCACCGCGGCAGCTGCGGCTTCCACGGCGACCCGCAAGCGGGTATCCAGGCGCATGCCGCGGGCCAGTCCGTCATACAGCGACTGGTCGACGCTGAAACCGCTGTGCAGCCAGGTGCGTTGTTCTCGACCACTTCCAGCTCGTTCTTCTCCCCTGCCTACCGCCAGGCCAAACGCAGCCTGACCGAGGGCGGTATCCGTGTGCCCTGCATCGCCCGGTGGCCCGGAAAGGTACGTCCATGAACTGGATGTAAGGAAATCACTCCGCCGTTTGTCGTCGAGCGGACTTCCATCCGCTCGGGCGGAATGAATTCCCCCCCTACGTCAGCTCTTGGTTACATTCCCGGGCGTACGCTGCGGTTTCTTCATCCAAGGCGCTTTGCAGCGTTTCCGCGAAGGTCTTATCATTCGGCGCTGTAAAAATGTCAAAATGCACGCCCGCTACATCAAATACTTTGATATCCGAGACGTATCTCTTCCAACCCATGAACTCTCTGTCTGCCACATAGAACAGTCTTTGTCGTGCTTTGAACAGATGAATCCGGCCCGAGTAGGGCAGAAGGGTGTGCCGGTTTACCGCAGCGATCATCGGGGCAGCCAAGACGGCAAACGTTTCCCGCAGATGGGCCACCTCACGATCATGTTCTTTTCTTCGGCTTGGCCAGACCAAGTTGCCGAGTCTGTGTTTCAACCCGCGCCATCGTATCGGCATGGCATCAACTGGATGGTGCAGGGATCTCAGCAGAACACCCAGTTTCTCTTTCAGCAGAACGGTTGCTTTCCTGCACGCATAGATAAACCCTTGCCGGAGGGGTTCATCATCACCCGCATAAGTGTCAAAAATGCCGACAAAAATTACTCTTTTCCCCAGCCCCACGAAATACTGTGCCAGCTCATACGCGATGCGTCCGCCGATGGAATATCCGGCCACTGCGAATGGACCCTCGGCATTCACCGTCATGATTTCCTTGGCATAGGCCTCGACAATGTCTGCGAGATTGTGCAGAGTCCCCCCCTCCCCTTCCAGCTGAGGGGCCTGCAGACCGTACACCGGTTGATGGGGATGCATGTGCCGGCTCAGGGCATTAAAGAGCAGCACGGTCAGGCCTGCACCGTGAATAATGAACAGGGGGATTCTGTTGGTGCCTTTCTTGATCAGCACCAAAGGCCGCCACGCATCTTCCTCCGCTTTGGACTCGATCAACAAAACCAATTGGCGGATAGTGCTGTGCTGAAACATGACCGAGATGGGCAGATTTCTGCCAATCTGTCTTTCAATTTCCGCCATCATCCTTACCGCGGTCAAAGAATCGCCACCCAGGTCAAAGAAATCGTCATCAAGTCCGATGTGCGACTTGTTCATAATCTGTTGCCATATTTCTTTGATCTGCTGTTCCCGCAAAGTGCAAACCTCGTTGACATCGGTGGAGCGGCTATGTTCAAAGCGGGATGGATCTGCGAGCGCCTTGAGATCCACTTTCATATTGGAGGTCAGGCGGATGACCTCCACCGGGATCACCACGGTCGGCAACATATAGTCCGGCAACGTTTCTGCAAGCCGGCTGCGCAGCTCCTGCCCGCTCAGCGGGGCATTGTGGAACACGACATAAGCTGCCAGCTTCTTCTCTGCGGCTTCGCCATACGCGATCACGACACAATCTTTGACTTCAGCAAACACGGCAATGGCGCATCTGATCTCGTCCAGTTCGATGCGAAAGCCCCGTATCTTGACCTGATTATCCTTTCGCCCAATAAAAATTAGATTGCCATCGGCTAATGCTTGGACCAGGTCGCCGGTTCTAAAAAGCCGTTCCCGACTCTTGAGAATCCTCATTTCCTGAAACGATTGCCGGGTGAGCTCCGCATGATTCAGATAGCCTTGTGCGAGGCAGGTTCCACCCAGATAGAGCTCGCCGACATAACCGGACGGGAGCAACTGACCGAACCCGTTGATCACATGGGCTTGCACATGTCCCACCGGTTTGCCGATGGGCAAGTAAGGCTCCGGCCAGTGACCGGCATATTCAAACGCGGTGGCGACCACCGTCGTCTCCGTTGGTCCATAGGTATTGACCAGCACAGGATACTCTGCATACTGGCGTTTCCAAGATGCGAACATGGCCCCGGTGGCGGATTCTCCGCCGATAATGACCAAACGAATCGAATCCGGCAGGCGCAGGTTGGCCGTTTCACATTCGCTGATGAGCAGGCTCCAAAACGCGGTGGGCAGATCGAGAACGGTGATCTGGTGATGGCTGCAGGCCCGGATCAACGTGGGAATGGAACAGACCATCTCCTCGGTACGCAAAACCAGAGTTCCGCCGCAGCACAGACATGGATAGATTTCTTCAACCGCCGCATCAAACGCGAGGGAGGCAAACTGCAGAATGTGATCGGAGGGTTGCAGATGATAACGGCGGATACAGTCCCGGGTGAACCCGGCCAGCGCCCGATGACCGATGACCACGCCTTTGGGTTTGCCCGTGGAGCCCGAAGTATAGATCACATAGGCCGGAGCTTGCATATCGTGCGCCGGCACCGGCGCAGAGACCGGCTTGCAATCGACCAGCGATTCTACCGTCAGGCAGGCTGGCGTCACGTCGCCGAACCGGGCGGCCAGTGCTTCCGTGGTGATCAGCAACGTGATCCCTGCATCCCGCAGAATGCCGGACATGCGATTTCGTGGGATATCGGGCGCCAGCGGCAGATAGGCGGAGCCGATCTTGAGAACGCCGAGCAGCACGGCAATCATTTCCAAAGAGCGGTCGAGACACACGGCAATCATTTTCAGATCCCGGCCCTGCCATGCCTGTAGCGTCTGAGCCATGTGATTGGCTTTTTGATCCAGTTCTTGATAGCTCCACTGCCTATCCTCCCAGACCACGGCGACCCGGTCCGGATTCAGAGCAACTTGTTGCGAAAACAACAGATGGACCGGCAAGTCGCGGTCCGCCGCTAGGGCCTGCTCCTGCAATACATCCGCAACCGGTTCTTCATCCGGCAACAGCAGGGATAATTCATCAGGACGAGTCCATGGAGCTTCCATGACTTGCGTCAGGAAATGCATGCCTCTTGACAAGAACTGATCCGGCGGTAAGTCGGTCTCAGCAAAGCCGTATAAGTGAATGCCGTCTTGAGTGATCCGCAGTACCCGGTGGTGTGCCGTGGCGTCGAGAAGCACGGATTCACACTCTTCACCCAGGCAGATGACATAATCGTACTCGATGTGAGTAAGTTTGGGAAAATCGGGGATACGATAGAAGAGATCCCGTTGGAACGTTTCCTTGCCAAGCAGGGTTTGAACCTCCCTGGCTTTTGCACGGAATTGGGATGGGTCCAGGTCACGGTTAAGACTTTGCGCGAGCGGCACGATGGACGCGGTCAAATTACAGGGCGCGAATACCGGATCCCGGCTGCCCTCGTGACAGAGTCCGATCCGCAGTGGTTCGCTATACAGGCACGACAGATACAGGTTCATCGCCGTAACGACAAAGCCGGATCCTGCCTCGTGAATCCGTTTCTTCAGCGAGGCCGAAAAAGGCACAAACGCCCGTACCGGCGAACCTTGGCTTTCGGCGTTCAACACCGGCGCCGGAGTTGCTTCAAAAAATGCTCGGAGGGTTGTCTCCCAAAAATCTTCGTAGCGAGCCAGCCTACTCTGCCGCTCACTCCATGAGGCCAGCGTCGCCTGGTCCGGAATCTCCAGACGGCTTTCGGGATGCAGATTGTGCACTTTCTGCAGGAAGGGAATCGAGCGAGCAATCCCGCCGAGATCCGCCAATTCGGTAACCAGGAGAGAGCCATCGGATGTGGCGACCCGCAAGCCTTGGCTGCCGATTTCGATGATTTCGCCGGCCGGCGTCGCTGACTGGGCCGGACCGGCCTGAACCGTACGAACTATGTACCAGGTGTGGTCCAGAAGCAGCTTGGGTGTACCAAAAGGGTTCTTGTACATCGGATCATAGGTCAGTGCGCGAACCAGATTGATCAGTTCTGCGGTAGGGCGATTCCATAACAGAACACCGGCGTTCAGCGGTCGCTGATGCAGACCAAAGTAGCTGCGATGTTCCATGTTTTGCGGCTGTCGGGCCGGCACGCCGGTGACGAGCTGCGCCGCCAATTGCTCGAAGGCATGGATGGCCTCTTCATAACAGCGGGTGTTCAGAGTGTGTACGGTATCTTGGATCTCGATGACCACGGGCGATTGAATCAAAATGTCGCCTTCGTCCACCTTTTCCGTCATGATGTGCCAGCTGATGGCATGTGTGGTCTCACCGTTCAGGATCGCCCAGGTCGTGGCGTACATGCCGGAGTACCTGGGCAACGGTGAATCGTGATAATTGATGGCGGCGATGCGCGCCGTCTGCAGGATGTCCGCTGGCAAGATAACGCTGTTGACGATGCTGAACAGGTAGTCATATTCGAATGATTGGATGAACGCAGCCATATCGCGGTAGCCGCGATGGCAGCTGATGTTTTCCGTCTCCGCCCAGTTCAAAATATCGGGGTTGGGGGAAACGATTCCGGCGATGTCGAGGCCTGTTGCCTGCAGGCGACGAGCACATTGAATGAGCAGGGATGTTTCACCGATCAGGATGCAGGAAAATCCTTTGTTGCTGCCGATTTCCGCACGAGGCGATGGGTTGTTGATGAAGCGGTCGCAATCGTCTATCTCGGACCTATCCCACGTTTCTGATTCGGTGGTCGCATCATTCGGCATTTCGGTTGGCATTGGTTCGTCGGGCACAAGACGACAAAATGTCTCCAAAGTGGGATTTTCCATCAAGGTCTTGATGGAGAGCAACACCTGGAACCGTTCTTGGATTGCTCCGATAATTCGTGCGGCATTGATTGAGTGTCCGCCCAGAGCAAAGAAGGTTTCCTGCCGGCTGATGCTGCTTGCCTTCAGAACATCGCGCCAGACTTGGCCGATGGCCGCCTCCTTGGGCGACAGCGGTTCCGGCTGGTATTTCGGCAACAACGTGGGCAAGACAGCATAGTCGACTTTACCGTTCCGATTGCGCGGCATCTTAGGCAGGAAGATGAATTCGCCGGGAATTTCGGAAACCGGCAGGCATTTTGCCAAGAAACTGCGCAGCTCTGCCGGCGTCAGCGTTACACCCGTCGGCGTTTCGCAAAACGCCACCAGATAATTTTCACCCCGTACGTTTTGAGCGGCAACAACGGCCTGGGCAGAGATGCAAGGGTGCTGTTGCAGGGCCGCTTCCACTTCACCTAATTCGAAGCGAAACCCACGGATTTTCACCTGGCGATCTCTTCGGCCGTCGAAGACAATATTTCCATCCGGACGAACAAATGCTCTGTCGCCGGTACAAAAGAGGCGTTGGCTGCCGTCAGGACAGAAGGGATCGGGGATGAACTTTGCTTCGGTCAGCACCAAGTCGTTGAGATATCCTCGGGCCAGACCTTTGCCGCCGATGCATATTTCGCCGAGCTCGCCCGGTGTAACGGGCCGTTTGTCCTGATCCAGAATATGTACCCGGTAGCCGTCAATCTCCTTGCCGATTGGAGTGCGAGCGGATGGATTTCTCGACGATAGGAAAGGATAAATCGTACAGCAGATGGTGGCTTCTGTCGGTCCGTAGCCGTTCAGGATGTCGGCAGCCGGCAACAGCGTGCGATACCGCTGCAACACTCCCTCTTTGATAGGCTCCACGCCGACGAGGATGCGTTGCAGGTTCCATGTCTGTGGCATCGCCTCCATCTGATTGACCAGGCTCTCCAACATGGCCGGCGCAAGATATACAGATTGAATTGCTTCATCGGCGAGGTAGCATGCCAATCGATGGAAATCCTGTAACCCTGGACCGGTTAAGAAATGCAAGGTCCCGCCGTAGCAGAGCATGCTGAAGAATTCATATACGGAAACATCAAAGGAGAAGGGGCAAATGGACAGGCCTGCCGGAACCGATGTCCAGGGCCGACACACTCTATCGATGCCTTTCAGCAGATTGATGACCGAACGATGTTCTATGATCACACCTTTCGGGCGGCCCGTGGTTCCCGATGTATAGAGGACCATCGCCGCATCCGTATCGCGGACCGATACAGCAGGGGGTGTGGAAGGATAGATTTGCAATAGCGGCCATTCTTCCGTTAAGACGATCTGCGTCACATCATCCGGAACGAGATGATTCGAGAGTCTTTTCTCCGTTAGCAACCACGACGAATTCACATCCTTAAGAATCATTCTTCGGCGTTCCGGAGCAAGCTCCGGATCCAGCGGCACATAGGCCCCCTGGCATTTCATGATCGCCAGGAGGCTGAGAATCATGTCGCATGAAGAAGAGAAAGACAATGGAATGGCGAAACCGGGAAGCACCCCTTTATGCAATAGATGATGGGCGAGGCGGTTTGCGGATGTTTCCAGTTCCTGGTAGGTCCGTTCACCCGATGAATCCTTAACAGCGATTCGGTCGGGGAAATCTACCGCATGTCGTTCAAACAGTTCTTGCAAACACATAGAGTACCTGGGCGTAGCGGTTACATGGGGTCGGCTCGAAGCATGGCGTGAGATTCCTGCGTCAGTCTATCGATGTCCCAAAGCCATCGCCTTCTCGGTAGCGCAAGGCCGTGCGATCGACTCCGTTTACTCGACCCCGATTCTTTCACCGCCACGGAGACCTGTCAAGGCGAATGGGAACAACGGCTGACCCAGAATCCCGCCGCCTTTCGTGGGACTAGTCCCCGGCCCCCAGCTGCGTCCAGGGGCGTGGCGAAGCAGACGTTGGCCTCCAGGTTGTGCTGCAGCAGCGTGGCGAGTTCGGAGGACTAACGCTCCATCCGCGGGCGGTCCAGCGGGACGGCGATTGGCCGGGGTGTTGGCTATGGCGGCAGTCGCTTCAGCCCGGCCAGGACCGGAGAGAGAGCGGCGGCCAAGGTTCCCAGGCAGGGCTCGATCTCCTCACGCTGTTCCCGCTTCAGGACCTGTTCCAGCGTTTGGGCTGCGGCGGTTACGCTGGTCATCGACAGGGTGGCGGGAGTGCGCCGTCCGGGACGCTCCCGGGAGATCACCCGCCGCCAATGAGGCACGCAGGGTTTCCAGCACCCCGGCCTTGTTCTCGCTGAAGGCGCGCAGCAGCTGGAGCAGCAGTTCCTGTTTACCGGAAAGCCGGCGGAGCACGTCCGGCAAGTCAATGCCGGGCAGTGTGGCGGGAAATCCCGGGTCCGGGTCCGGGTCCGCTCCTGGCGCCGGCGGGATCGCTGCCGGGTCTGCGTCCGGTGCATTCCCGTGGGGAGCCAGCCAGCGCGTCAGGACCGCCAGCAGGGCCGGCGGATCAATCGGCTTAGCCAGGTGGTCATTCATCCCCACGGCCAGGCACTGCTGCCGTTCTGATTCCAGGGCGTGGGCGGTCATGGCGATGATCGGCAGGCCGCTGAGCCCCAAGGTCTCCCGGATGATCCGGGTGGCCTCGAAGCCGTCCAGCTCCGGCATCTGGAGGTCCATCAACACCGCGGCATAGCGCGAGGGGGCGGCACGGAGCAGGTCGACCGCCTGCCGGCCGGTGCCGGCGAGTTCCACGGCCAGCCCGAAGCTCTCCAGAATCTCCTGCGCCACCTGCTGGTTGATGGCGTTGTCTTCCACCAGCAGCACCCGGGTTCCTGCGGGGGGAAGCGCCAGCGGGGAAGTCGAGGCCGGACCGGTCTGCCGGCGCTGCCCCGGACGGTTGGAAGGAGTGAAGGCCGCCAGGATCTGATTGAAGAGCAGCGAGGGGGTGACCGGCTTGATCAGGAAGGCGTCCAGACCCAATTGTTCCGCCTGACGCATAATCTCTTCCCGGGCGTAGGCCGTGACCATGAAGAGGATCGGCAGGCGGGAGAGTACCAGCTCCCCCTTGATCCGGCGGGCGGTCTCCAGTCCGTCCAGCCCCGGCATCTTCCAGTCAAGCAGCGCCAGGTCGTAGGACCGTTCGTTGCTCCGGTCCGCCCGAACCAGCTCCTCCAGGGCCAACGCGCCTGATTCCGCCGTGGTCACGGCGAAACCCATGGCCGCCAGCGCTTCCCGCAGAATCTCCCGGGAGGAAAGGTTGTCATCCACCACCAGGACCCGGAGGCCACGCACCTCGGGAGGCCGATCGGAGCAGACATCGGTGGCGGTCATGTCCACGGTAAACGGCACAGTGACGGTGAAGGTGCTGCCGACGCCGGGAGCGCTCTCGACCCGAATGTCGCCTCCCATGAGCGCCGCCAGCTTTCGGCTGATGGCCAGCCCCAGCCCGGTGCCGCCATAACGGCGCGTGGT
>CAZZBA010000180.1:0-6616 GCA_964652765.1 uncultured Victivallales bacterium
CAGCAGCTCCATGTCATCACCCGTCCGATGAACGGCTACGGCCTTCCCGACTGGATCCGCATCACCATCGGCACCGCTGCGCAGAATGCCCGTGTGCTTGCGGCACTGAAAATACGTATTGACGGGTTCTAGGGGATTCCCTTATAGTCCCCCTACTAGAGTGCGATTGTCAGGCATTGACCGTATCGGAGCCCTTGCAGCATGAGCTACTATCGGACATTGGGTTTGTCGGCGGAGCCGTTTTCAACGAGCCCCGATCCGGCTTTTTTCTATGGGTCGACCGAGCATCGAGCCGCGCTCTGCCGCCTGCAGATATCCATTGCCCTCAAGCGCGGGCTCAGTGTCATGGCGGGCGACATCGGCACCGGCAAGACCACGCTGGGGCGGCGGCTCGCGCAAGTGCTCTGCGAGGACGAGAATGTCGCCTTCTGCATGATCCTGAACCCGTATTTCCGCACCGAGAAACAATTCCTCTCGCGCATGGCCGCGCTGTTCCATGTGCCGGTGCCGGATGAAAAGCGTGCCACCGCGCTTGACTACATGGAAGCCATCGAGCGGTACCTGTTCACGGCCGGAGTGGAACAGAACCGGACGGTGGTCCTGTTGATCGACGAGGCCCAGATCCTGCCCGATTTCGTCTTCGAGGTGCTGCGCATCCTGCTTAACTACGAGACCAACGAGTTCAAGATCCTGCAGCTGGTGCTGGCCGGGCAGCTTGAACTGCTGCCGCGGATCGCCGCGATGCCAAATTTCTGGGACCGCATCGCCACCAAGGTCATGCTCAAGCCGCTGGCTGCCGGTGATGTGCGCGATATGATCCAGGCCCGGCTGCGCGCGGCTGGCTATCACGCCGCGCAGCCGCTGTTCGCGCCGGAAGCGGTGGAACTGATCCACGCGCACACCGAGGGGCTTCCCCGCCGAGTCAATATTCTTTGTCATAATGTCTTGGAGTATTTGGTGATGTATGATAAAAAGCGCGTTGACCGGAATATTGTACAGCAGGTCATCGAGCGCGAATCGGCATCGGATGACTTCAGGAATGTTGTTTTTGAACAGCGGGAAAGCCAGCAGGATACGGAAGAAGCTGGCGGCTTTCTGCGTGTAGTCAACGCGTGATTTTGGTTTTTTTGCGGAGAGTTGCAGATGGCGGACGAAAAAGAGCTTACCCCTGAAGAGAAGCTGCTGCGAGTCATCCAGAAGGGCGATCCGGGGCCTTCGGATGCAGGTGCTGCTGCTGGCGGGAGTGCCGGGGTGGGTGCCGACATCGCGCCGGAGACTTCGGTGATAGTCTCGGGCATCCCGACGGCAAGGCGGGGGCTGGTCGTGCTGAACCGTGTCCTGGGGGCGGTGGCCGCGCTTTTCCTGCTGCTGGCGGGGTATGAGACGTATCTGAATATGCCGGCCGTCGCCATGGTCTATCCGGACGAGGCGCTGGAGATTGGCGTATACACAGGGGATGTGCCAACGGTATCACTAAGCGACACGCTTGACATGTTTGCCAAGCGGCGGGTCTTCGGGCAGGTGAAGCTTCCCGTCGAAACCGCGGACAATACCAATGTCGTGAACCTGATCGGCTGGCGCGCCTATGCGCGGGAGAACCTGACCCTGAAGGGGATGTCCGATGTCAAGAGCATGCAGGACGGGGGCGAGCAGACCGTGCGTGAGGCCATTGTGATGGACAACAAAGTAAAGAAAATGCTTTTTCTCAGGGCAGGATCAACCCTGATCCTGGCCGAGCAGGCGGTCTCCGTCACCAGTGTCGAGGGATCCGCTATCGAGTTGAAAAAAGACGACGAGGTCTTGAAGATCGAGTAGACAGGGGAATATTACTATGGTGAAACTATCTAGAACCGTGCGATGGACGGTTGTGCTGATGGCATGCGTTGTTTTCGCGGGCGGTGCCGTCGCCCAGACGGTGGATGCTCCCGCTGGCGAAACGGAAGTGGCCGCGCCAGTCGCCGCAGGTCCGCGTTCGCTGAGCGATTATGGGATCGAGGGACTCGACAACCGGATCAAGCTGGAGACTCTGGTTGACTGGACCGTGGAGGAAGCGATCCTGTACCTCGCCCAACGTGGCGGGCTCAAGAACGTGGTCATCGGCAAGGGGGTTGCCGGCATGGTAACCAAGCTGAAGTTCGAGGACGTCTCGGTCGGCGACGCGCTCGAGGTCGTGCTATCGGTCAACAACCTGGCGTACACCATCAAGGGCGGCATCATCACCATCATCAGCGATGCCGAATACCAGGTGCAGTACGGCGTGAGTTTCTACGACCAGAAGCAGGTGCGCATCCTTGAACTCAAATATGCCGATGCCACGCGCGTGGCCACCTTGCTTGCCCCGGTCAAGAGCGGGCAGGGGACCGTCGTCGCCGATCCGGTTACCGGGACCCTGATCCTGGTCGACACCCCGGCGAAGATCCTCGAGATGGAGCGGGTAGCCCTGGCGGCGGATATCAAGACCATCGACCGGCAGATCCCGACCGTTACCCGGCAGTTCGTGCTGCAGAACGCGGAGATTGCCGAGATCCAGGGCGGCATCACGCCGATCCTTACGCCTCAAATCGGTGCCATGCGTGCCGATACCCGCACGCGCTCGCTGATCATCACCGACCTGCCGCACAAGATGGAGGAGATCGATAAGCTGATTACCATGTTCGACCGCCGCTCCAAGCAGGTCTTCATCGAGGCCAAGATCGTGCAGGTCTCGCTGGAGGACAAGTTTGAGTTTGGTGTCAACTGGGATTATGTGTTTGAAGGGCTGAATCCGCGTTCAACTTTAGGTGTTGGTGTAGAGCCGGCAATCATTCAGACAGTTCCCGCAGAGGCAGGTCGGGGTTTTAGTTCAGCGCAGGCAACAGGTGGAATGGGTCTCACCTACAGGACGATTGTTGGCGGGCAGACCTTGACGGCCTTGATGACAGCTCTGGAGGGCGTGGGCGAGACCAAGATCCTTTCGAATCCGCACATTGCCACACTGGACGGCAAGAAGGCGGAAATCAAGGTGACGACACGGGAGCCTTATTCGGAAGCGAAACTGGAAACCGGATCGACGAATGTCGTTGGTGAGACCTTCCAGTTCATCGACGTCGGTGTTTCACTGGATGTAACCCCCCGGATCAATGATGAGGACATGATCAGCATGCTGATTCGACCGGAAATCAGCTCCGTGATCGCGCGCTATACGGGGGCGATTCAAACGACCGATGGTGTTCCTGTCGTGAGAACGTCTTATGCCGATACGAGTGTCCTGGTCAAGAATGGCGAGACCATCATTATTGCCGGCATGATTGAGAACGAAAAAACCGAGAGCGAAGCCCGAGTGCCGATTCTGGGACGCATACCCCTGCTGGGCATTTTATTCCGCCAGCAGGTGAAGCAGAACAAGAACCGCGAGCTGATTGTCTTCCTGACGCCGCGGATTGTCTCCGGCGAGCAGCCCTATCTGAGGATGAAGGATCTGAAGAAGGATCCGAAACCGCTGCGCAATAGCAGCCCCGCCGAGGTCAAGACGCTGAAGAGCCTGCGCTAGAGGATCAGCATTAGCTCGGGGATCTCTCTTTCTGAATCACTTTCTTGTGCTTGCGGCTCGGCGGGACGAGCGTCTGCTTCGTCGGGTAGGGCGAACCGTCCTCGGTGAGCCGCCGCAAAAGGGAGAGTGACCGGCGAAGCCTTTGCTCCGCACCGGCCTCACCGAGGCCGGCTACAGGATCAGCATGCAGTCGCCGTAGCTGAAGAAGCGGTAACGTTCGCGCACCGCCTCCGCATACGCGCGGCGTACCAGATCCATGCCTGCGAAGGCGCTGACCATCATGAGCAGGGTCGATCGCGGCAGATGGAAATTGGTCAGCATCACATCCACCGCTTGAAAGTCATAGGGCGGATAGATGAAAAGGTCGCTGCGGCCCGTTGCCGCGCAGATGCGCCCTTCACGATGCCTTACGGATTCAAGAGTCCGTACGGAGGTACTGCCCACTGCCACCACCCTTCCGCCGGCCGCGCGCGTTGCCTGGATGGCGGTAGCCGCGTCGGGAGTGATCGTGTAGCGTTCCTCGTCCATGCGGTGCTCGCGGACGTCGTCCACGCTGACCGGGCGGAACGTGCCGATCCCGACGTGCAGCGTCACTTCCGCCTTGCCGATGCCGGCCGTCTGCAGTTGCGCCAGCAGCGCCGGGTTGAAATGCAGGCCGGCGGTCGGTGCCGCCACCGCGCCGGGCTGCGAGGCATAGACGGTCTGGTAACGGTCGGCGTCATCGGCCCGCCTGGCATCATCATCCGTGCGTTTGATGTAGGGCGGCAGGGGGATGTCGCCTTCCTGTTCCAGCACCTCGAGGAGCGGTCCGTCGGGATGCAGGCGCACCTCGATGCGGCCGGCGTCTCCCTGGTGCAAGACCTCCGCCTGGATACGCCCGTTCGCCAGCAGCAGTTTTGCTCCCGGCGCTGGGCGGTGCGAGGCGCGGCACAGTGCCAGCCAGACATCTTCGCCCAGGGGTTCGAGCAGCAGCAGCTCCACTGCCCCGCCGGTTTCGACCTTGATGCCGTAGATGCGCGCCGGAATGACCTTGGTATTGTTCACCACCAGCAGATCCCCACGCCGCAGATATTCCCCGATGGCTCCGACCCGGCTGTGTTCCAGCATGCCCGTGTCGCGCCGCACGACGAGCATGCGCGCATCAGTGCGGTCTGGCGCGGGCTGTTGCGCGATCAGTTCAGGCGGCAGGTCATAATCAAAATCACTCGTTCGCATCCCGTAAAATCCTTCCAGCAGGTTGATTTGTCAATCGGGAGGCAGTCTGCCATATCTTCCTGCGTTTGTGAATGAATTATCGATCCCACCGGCCTTGTGCCGGTGGTGAAGGAAGTTGAGCAGAGGGAGGGACAGCGGCTCGCTGTCCGCACGCCCGTCTTACCACCGCGCCACTTCTCAAGAAGGCTTCGCCAGTTGCCACTTCCTTTCGCCTCGGACGCCGAGGCCGTCGTCCCTCCCGCTGGCAGCCATTTCAGTCTGCAGTCTGCATGATGGTCATTGCCGCCGCGTGCGGTTTGTGGTAAATCGTATGCATGACATGGATGGATGTGATGCAGTGCGCGGGCGGTGCGTCCTTGGTGGTTTTCGGCCTGGACGAGACGGCCGCGCATCTCGGGTCGCTGGCCGAGCCGCACGTCTCGGCTTTCAGCGAGCGGTTCCGTCACCGGCCCGGCAGCCAGCTTTTTGCCGGTCTGTTCGCCGGTACCGCGTTGCAGGGACGCCGCAGTGCCGCTTATGTCCGCCGGCGCCGCCTGGCCGGGTTGCTCTCCCTGCCGCAGGCCGCCGGCATGGTCATGGGTATGGCAGGCGGCATGCTGCTACCGGCTGCCGCTGTCTGGCTATTGCCGGATATCCTTCGTTATCCGGCATTGATCGCCGGGCTCCTGCTGGGCATGATCCCGCGCCCGGATTCCGTCCGGCGCCTCGGGCGAGCCCTCACCGGACTGGGATGCTGCTGGGTCGGCTATGCGGCCTGCCGGGCCGTCGTGCCCGCGATGTTCACGCTGCCTGTCGCGACCGTGTTCCCCTTGGTGTTGCTCGCCTTCCTCTTCCGCTTTCCCGCTGCACTCTGGCTGCTCTTTGCCGCCGTCAGTCCCGCCGCGTCCATCGATACGCTGCTCGTCGTCGCGGCATCCGCGATTATCGGATGGTGCGGGTCGATGATAGGTGCCTGTACCCGCCTGCCGGGGCCCTTCCATCCGTCTGCCAGCCTGCTGGACGAGCGTGAACAGCGCTTTCCCGAGCGGGCGCTGCAGGCGGTGCTACAGGAGATCCGCCGGCTGGCCGACGGGCTTGCGCAAACCACCGCCGCCTGGCTGCCAGCCTGCTTTGACCAGTCACCCGGGAATATGCCCGCGATTCATGCGTTCGAGTGTGCCCTGAATGAATTCAAGCCCGCTGCGCAGCGCTACCTCAAGCGCCTTGCCCGCCGCCAGCTTGATGAACGCCAGGCGCAGGTCCTGCTGCATTTGTACCGCTGCGTCAGTGATCTCGAGCGCATCGGGGATCATCTGTACAGCCTTGCCTTGCATCCCGCCGTCGGTCATCAACCGGTCCCCCCACCAACCGCGCTACAGGACGCCTCACGCGAGACGGCCGTGGCAGTCAATACCTTGCTGGCTACCGTGGCCGCCTCGATCACAGGGCGGCATGAGATCGCCGAAGCCTCTGCCCGCCGCATCCTGGAAAGCCGCGACCGCACGGTCCAGGTGCTGGCCAGGGCGCAAGAGGCCTTGCGCCAGGCGATGGACGTCAAGGCTCTGTCCGCGGACCTGGCGCTGCGATACCGCGAATGCCACGCGCATCTCGAGCGGCTGGTTCGGCATGTCCGAGCCATCGCACTGGTCGAGCTTCAGCCTGAGTTCTGGATAAATCCGGATGCCGTTCACCAGCGCGCCGCCCTGGCGAGCCCTGTCGTGCCACCACCCGTCCCGAGGGGCCCTTATCTGGAACGGCTCAAGACAGAGGAGGCGGATCGATGATATCCATTGCCGCTGTATTTGCCGGGCTGGCGCTTTTCATTGCAGGCATGAATACCATGAGCCAGGGGCTGCAGGCCGCCGCCGGGCACGGGCTGCAACGCACACTGGA
>CAZZBA010000180.1:6716-8227 GCA_964652765.1 uncultured Victivallales bacterium
GCTGTTCAACCTTTTCAGTACCGCTGTCGGCATGGCAGCCGCCCCGCTGGTCTATCGCTACATCCCGCTGTTGCGGCCGGTGACGGCGGGCATGGCCGTGGATGCGGCCCGCCAGGCCCTGATCCAGCAATGCGCCCTTGCCAACGCCCTCAAGATGGTGATTACCGCCGTGGTCGCGCTGCCATTTTCGCCGCTGCTGGCCGCCGTCGTGACGCGGCTGAGTCGCGGCCGTGCGGTGGTCGGTTCACCCTCGCTGCTGGATGCGGCACTGCTCGACCGTCCGGAGGCCGCCCTGCAGGCTGCCCTGAGCGAGCTAAGCCGTCTGTGCGGCATCTGCCGCGACAGCCTGCGCCGCCAGGCCCGGCTGTATCTCGGGCCCGACGCGCGCCGCCAGGCGGCGGTGCAGGCGGACGAGATCATGCTGGATACGCTGAAACTGGCGATGCACGACTACCTGCAAGCCCTCTTCAAGCATCCGCTTTCCCGACGGCAAGGAATCCTGTTGAGCCTGCTGTACACCGGCATCGATCACCTTGAGCGCATCAGTGACCATGTGGCCCGCATGGCCGAGGTCAGCCAGACGCACCGTCGCCAGCCGGAAGCACGCTTCATTCCGGAGTCCCTGGAGGCCTTTCTCGATCTCAACCAGCAGGCCTGTACCGTGCTTACGCGCCTGCAGCAGGCGCTTGCCCCCGGAACCGGCGACCGTCCTGCCGCCGCCGAGGCGGTGATTGCCGCCCGCGACCACTACATGGAGTCGGCCGACCGGCAGCGCGTCCAGATCGCCAGTGACCTGAGCAGCGGCCGCAGCACCCCGTCCGCCGTCCTCTATCGGAACACCTATCTTTCGCACCTGAACCGCATCGTCAAGCACGCCAAGGCCCTCGCGATCGACAGCCGCGACCGTGATTTCCACATCAAGCCCGCCAAGCTGGAGCACATGCCATGATGCGGGGCATTGGCGCTACGACGATGTACTGGGGGCGGCCGGTGTTGATCACGACCGTCCTGGCGATGCTCTGCATGCCGGAAGTTGTTACCGCTGTCGACACGGAATCGGAGAGTCTCGCTGCTCGTGCACCCACGGTATGGGTGGGACTCGCGCAGGTGGCTATACCGCGCATACTGGTTGAAACCGAAGGCGGATACCAGTTCAAGACGCCATCGGGGACTGATGGCGTGCAGCGCCTGACGATCGGGACGGACCATCTGGCCGCGATCAGGCGTTTCTGGAAAGATGACCGTTACCGGTCCCCGCGATCATCATGGCCGGTCCTGCAGACGACGGTGGAGTGGGACCCCGCCTCCGGAGACTACACGCTTAAGCGGGTCGAGCTCGGGTTTTTCAGGCGGTGGGTCTGGCTGATCCACCAGCTTCCCGATACGGAAGACCGGTACGGATCCATCGGGATTCAAATCAAGATGGAATGGTGAGTTTCGAGGCAAGTCGGCCACCCACTGCGGTGGGCAAAAACGAGATGGTAACTTTTCTGGAGAGAAGCAAGGTAGGG
>CAZZBA010000181.1:0-8143 GCA_964652765.1 uncultured Victivallales bacterium
ATCTGTTGCGTAAATTGTGTTAGTGTTCATTTTTGAACCTTTCTTGTTGTTTGTGATGTCAATCCGCGCGGCGCAGGACGAGGACGCCGTTGTTGCCGCCGAAGCCGAAACTGTTTTTCAGGATATAGGGACGCTGCAGGGGCGCGGGCGCGCTGCCGGTGAAGCACAGGCCGCCGGCTGCCTCGTCCGGGTTGTCGAGGTTGAGCACCGGCGGCAGTATGCCCTTCTCCAGGGAGAGCACGGCGGCAAGCGTCTCGATCGCGCCGGAACCGCCGAGCAGGTGCCCGAAGTAGGGCTTGAGCGAGGCGAGCGGGATGGTGGTGGCGGCGGCCCCCAGCGCCATGCGTATGGATTCGCATTCGGTCGGGTCGTTAGCGGTGGTGGCGGTGCCGTGGGCGTTGATCGCCCCGATGGCATCAGGAGCGATGCCCGCGCTCGCGAGCGCGGCGCGGATGGCGCGCGCCTGCCCTTCGGCATCTGGGGCGGTGATGTGCTTGGCGTCGGACGACTCCCCGTAGCCGACGATCTCCGCCCGGATGGTCGCCCCGCGGGCCTTGGCGCTTTCAAGGGTCTCAAGCACCAGTGCGGCAGCCCCCTCGCCGATGACGCAGCCGTCGCGATCACGGTCGAAGGGGCGGCAGGCGCTGGCCGGGTCCGGATTGGGAGACATGACGCCCAGGCGATCCCACGCCGCGAAGGTCAAGGGCTCGAAAATGGTGTCCGAACCGCCGCAGAGGGTTTTGTCGATGTAACCGTCCTTGATCATGCGGTAAGCGATTCCGATGGCGGTGGTCGACGAGGTGCAGGCGGCGGTGACGACATAATTCGGTCCGGTGAGCCGGTAGCGGATCGCGATCTGCGAGCAGACCGCGTTGGCCATGCAGCGCGGCACGGTCGTCGGGCGCAGTCCCTTGATCCCCTTTTCCTGAAGCGAACGGACGGACTCGCTGTAGCTCTCGGCGCTACCGATGCCGGTACCGAAGAGGGTGGCGACCTCCTGCGGGACGGGTGTTTCGCCCTCGGTCAGCAGCCCGGCCTGTTTCAGAGCCTGATCGCTGGCAAGCATGGCGCCGTCGACGGTGATATCGTTATAGCGGGCGCGGATCTGCTGGAGCGCGGCTTTCAACTGTTCTCGGTCGATGGTGGCGCCGACGGTGGTTTTGAACTCGGCGGTATCGAGATGCGCGATCGTGCGGATGCCGGTCTGGCCCGCGACCAGGCGCTTCCAGAGTTCGGCTTCATTGAAGCCGAGGGCGGATACGGTTCCCATCCCGGTGATGACGACGCGGCGCTTATTGCACATGTGAGGCTCCTTCAGGGGTTGCCCGTCCAGAGGCCGCCATCGACGTGCAGCACCTGGCCGGTGATATAACTGGATGCGATGGAAAGCAGGAACGCGGTGGCATGGCCGATATCGGCCGGGGTGCCGAGTCGGGCGAGCGGGATTGCCAGGTCACGGCGCATGGTCCCGGTGAGCGCGGCGGTCATGTCGGTTTCGATCATGCCGGGCGAGATGGCGTTGACGCGGATGTTGAAACGCGCGGCCTCGAAGGCAAGCGAACGCGTCAGGCTGACGAGGGCGGCCTTGGAGGCGGCATAGTCCGCGCCCATCCATTTGCCGGGGCCGTGGGCGGCGAGCGAGGCGATGTTCACGATCGCGCCGCCGGTGCGGCGCAGCGGGGTATAGGCCGCCTGGCAGAGCAGCATGGCCGCGTCGACGTTGAGCGCGAAGGTGCGGTGCCAGTCGTCCGGGGAAATGCCCCGGAAGGCGACCGCGCGGCCGCCGCCGGCGTTGTTGACGAGACCGTCTAGTCGTCCGGCCCCGTCGAGGAACCTGCCCGGCAGGGCGGCGGCGGTTCCCGCGTCGCCGAGATCACCGCTGAGCGCTATTGTACGGCCCGGTGCCGCCTCCAGGCGTCCGCAGGCCTCGCGCACGGTCTCGGGCGTGCGACCGTGGATGCCCACGGTGCAGCCGGCCTCGAGCAGGATGCGCGCGATGCCGAAGCCTATCCCACGCGTGGAACCGGTTACCAGGAAGGCCTTGTCTTTGAGGTCGGGATAGCGCATGGAATATCTCAGGTTCCCAGGATTCGGTTGCCTTCGTCGAGGAAGATGCCCTGGAGGTTCATGCGCAGCGATTCGGGGTTGGTGGCGGCCGCCATGCCTTCGAACTCGTTGATGGTACCGTTGCGGATGTGCTCGTACACCGACTGGTTGAAGGTCTGCATGCCGTCCTCCTTGCCGGTGGCGATGGCGGCGGCGAGCACATCGAGCTGGTCGCGTTCGAGCAGCTTGCGGACCGTGGAGGTATTGATCATGATTTCCACGGCCGGTATCACGCCGCCGTCCACATCGGCGATCAGGCGCTGGCAGACCACGGCATGGAGGGTGGCGGCGATCGCCATGCGCACGTTATCGCGCTCGTGGCTCGGGAACACGTCGATCATGCGCGGGATTGCCAGGTCGGCGGTTCCGGCATGCAGCGTGGAGAGCACCAGATGCCCGGTCTCGGCGGCGAGGAAGGCGGTGCGGATACTGGTGGCGTCGCGCATCTCGCCGATGAGAATCACATCCGGATCCTGGCGCATCATGTGCTTGAGCGCGCTCTCGAAGCCGGGCGTGTCCAGCCCGACCTCGCGCTGGGTGACGAGCGACTGGTCGTCGTCGAACACATACTCCACCGGGTCCTCGACCGTGATGATGCGGCGGCACTGGGTGCGGTTGATCTCGCCGATGATTGCGGCCAGCGTAGTGGATTTGCCGCAGCCGGTGGTACCCGTCAGCAGGATGATGCCGCGCTCGACCAGCGCCAGCTTGTGAAGCTGCGGCGGCAGGCGGAGCTGTTGGAACGTCGGGATCTTGTCCTTCACGTGGCGCATTACCACCGTGGGCATGCCCTGGGAGTAGAAAATGTTGGCGCGGAAGCGGCCGATTCCCTCCTCGGCGTGCGAGAAGTCCGTCTCGTGCTCGCGGTTGAACTGCTCGAGCAGATGGGGCGGTATGATGTCGTTGACCACCTCGCGCATGAAAGCCTCGTCAAGCACCTCGAAATCGCTCGGGGCCAGATGGCTGTGGATGCGGAAGTAGGGCACTTGGGAGGTCTTGAGATGCACGTCGGACGCACCGGATTCAACCGTGGTTTGCAGGATATCGTGCAGGATAGACATGTTATCTCCTCGTTCTTGTATGTTAGTGCAAATGCCTGAGCAGTTCGAGTCCGACGATGCCGAAAACAAGATTGGAGAGCCATGCCCCGGCCCAGGGGGGGATGGTGCCGGTGGACCCGAGCACCAGTCCGAACTGCGCAACGGTATAGAAGCCGGCCATCAGGGCGATGGCGGTGAATATGGCCGAGAGGGCACCCTGGCGGCCGGTGCGCGCGCCGGCGGGAATGGCGAAGAACACGACGATCAGGCAGGCCCACGGCATGGCGAGCCGGCTGTGGATGCTGAAGTTCTTCTCGTGCCGGGACCGCTCGGACATGCCAGGATGGGTCTGGATATAATGCAGCATCTCGCGCAGGTTCAGGTACTCCCATCTGCGAACGGCGCTGACGAAGGCATCCGGGATCTCGTCGAATTCGCGCATTTCCACGACGCTGTTGGTGGTCGTTCCCATGGGTATGGGGGTGCCGATCGGGTTGTCGCGGTCGCCGAAACGCTGGATCTGCGGATTCGTCAGCCACCATTGCCCGTCGAGATGTTCGGCTTGCCTGGTGGTGATCACATAAAGCCGCCGTCCATCGTCGCTTTCCTGCTTGATTTCAACGTTGTTGAGAATGCCCGGGTGTTTCGGGTCGAGTTCCTCGATGATCCACTGCCGCCGGGCCTCGGGATTCAGGTAGACGCAGCGCTGGATGGTGTTGGTGGTGGTTGGCGAGAACCGGCTGGCCTTGATCTCCTCTGCCCACTCGAAGGCGTGCGGCACCCAGATTTCGCCGAGTATCGTCATGCCGATGCTCAGGGCGATGCCGACGGCGACGAACGGCCACATCAGACGGTAGATGCTGATCCCGCTGGCGCGCATGGCGACCAGCTCGTTGCTGCGCGTCAGGGTGTAGAGGGTGAAGAGCGTGGCCAGCATCAGCGAGGCGGGCACCAGGAACTGTAGCATCGGGCCCAGCAGGGAGACATAGAAACGCACGACCAGCAGCCAGCCCGGCTTTGCCTCCATGATCCGGTTCACATCGCCGAACATCTCGCCGATGACCAGGACCATGCCGAAGCCGGTCAGGCAGTAGAACAGCGGCGCAAGCAATTCGCGGAACAGATGTTTGTCGATCAGTTTCATTCGCGGCCCATACTAGGGCAAACCGCCGCAAAAAGGAAACCGAATCTTTAGCCGCTCAAACGGCGAAGTATTTGGCCTGCGGGTGGTGGGCGACGATGGCCGAGGTGCTCTGCTCGGGCATCATTTCCATGTTCTCGGTCAGGGTGACGCCGATATTTTCGGGCTTGAGCATCTCGAAGACCGGGATGTGCGCCTGCAGGTCGGGGCAGGACGGGTAGCCGAACCCGTAGCGCGACCCCTGGTAGTCCTGCACGGCGTAGCCCGTCAGCGAGGTGGGAGCATGCGCGGCGATGCCCAGTTCCTGGCGCATGACCTCGTGCCAGTATTCGGCCAGTGCATCGGTGACCTCCACGCCGAAGCCGTGCAGCATCAGGTAGTCGTGGTAGATGTTGTCGGCAAAGAGCGCATGGGTGGCCACGTCCATCTCAGGGCCGATCGTGACCACGAAGAAGCCGACGATGTCGCCACCTTCGTCCTTGGTCTTGTAGTAGTCCGCGATGCAGATGGTCGGCGGTTCCGGGCGGCGGGGGAAGGGGAAGGGGTACTGCTTGCCGTCGTGCTCGACGACCAGTTTGTCGCCTTCACTGTAGCAGCGGTAGTAGCCGTAGGCCACTTTCGGTTTCAGCAATCCTTCCTCCAGTCCGCGACGCTTGAACTCGGCGAACAGGGGCGCGACTTTTCCCGTGATCAGTGTCTCGTATTCCTCGCCACCCATCTTGCCGCGCCGGTAGCCCCAGCGGCCACGGAAGAGCGCCTGTTCGTTGATGAAGGGATAAATCTTTGCCGGATCGATATCGGTCACGTAGCGCGTGCCTAGGAATGGCGGCGCCGGTACCGGGACGCCGCGGTCGACGCCGGTGTCCTCGACCGGTGCCTTGGTTTGCGTTGCCCCTGCAGGTCGAGCCTCGTATGTCGTGGCGACGAGCTTGCCCTCCTCGAAATCGCGCACGGCCTTGAGGCCTGCGAAGGCATCCGCACAGTAGATCACCGGTTGATCATAGGCCGGCACGCAGGATTCGGCGACGAACTTGCGGGTCAGCGCCGCCCCGCCCAGCAGGATTGGTACGCCGAGCTTCTCCTCGCGGTACTGCGGCATGCTCTCCTGCATCACGATCGCGGACTTCACCAGCAGCCCGCTCAGCCCGACCATGTTCACTTTCAGCTCGCGGGCCTTGGCCAGGATAGTCTCGGCGGGAACCTTGATTCCCAGGTTGTAGACCTTGTAGCCGTTGTTGGTGAGGATGATGTCGACCAGGTTCTTGCCGATGTCGTGCACATCGCCCTGCACCGTCGCCAGCAGGATCTTGATGCCCTTGCTGTCGTCGACCTTCTCCATGAACGGCTCCAGGTAGGCCACGGCGCGCTTCATGACCTCGGCGGATTGCAGCACGAAAGGCAGCAGCATCTCACCGTTGCCGAAGAGCACGCCGACATGGCGCATCGCCGGCACCAGGATCGTGTTGATGATCGCGGTCGGCTTGTAGCGCCGCCGCAGGATCGAGAGCAGGTCCTCGAGCCCTTCCTTGTCGCCGCGCACGATCTTGTTGGTCAGCGATTCCTCTGCCGGACTGCGCGCGTCACGCTCCTCGTCGGCCTTGCCGGTATCGGCGGGCTGGTTGCTGAAGTGGCCGATGAAGGTCATAAGGGGTGACTTGGCGCCGTCGGCCTGGCGGTCATAGAGGAGGTCCATGCAGATCTCGCGGTCGGCCTCGCTGATGGTGGCCAGCGGGACGATCTTGGCGGCATCGACAATCGCCGCGTCCAGCCCGGCGGCGACCGCCTCGTGCAGGAATACCGAGTTGAGGATTTTTCTCGAATGCGGCGGCAGGCCGAAGGAAATGTTGCTGAGGCCCAGCACCGTGTAGACGCCTGGAAGCTCCTTCTTGATCAGGCGGATGGCCTCGATCGTCTGGATGGCGGCATCGCGCAGGGTCTCGTCGCCAGCCCCGACGGTGAAGGTCAGCGGGTCGAAGAGGATATCGCCCGGGCGCAGCCCGTGGGTGTTGACCGCCAGGTCGTAGATCTCGCGGGCGGTGGCGAGCTTCTCCGGCGCGGTCATGGCCATGCCCTTCTTGTTGATCGTCAGCGCGATCACGGCCGCGCCGTAGCGCTTGATCAGCGGGCAGACACGGTTGAGGGTCTTGCCGTCGTCCTCGAGGTTGATCGAGTTGATGATGCAGCGGCCGGGGTACATCCGCAGGCAGGACTCGATGCAGGCGGGCGTGGTCGAGTCGATCACCAGTGGCAGGCGCACGGACCCGGCGAAGAGCTTGACCAGCGCGGTCAGGTCCTTCTGCTCGTCGCGTCCGGCATAGGCGGTGCAGAGGTCGAGCACGTGCGCGCCGGATTCCTGCTGCTCGATGGCGATGCGCAGACAGGCGTCGTAATCCTCCTCCAGCAGGCAGTCGCGGAAACGTTTCGATCCGTTGGCGTTGCAGCGCTCGCCAATCAGCAGCGGACGCGGATCCTGCCCGATTTCAACGGCCTGGTATAGACTCGACAAGGATGGTTTCATATGATTGTTGCCTTTTGTGGCTATAAATCCCAATTTTATAAAGTTCTGAGTGCGGGGCGGACGCCGGCGAGGGCGCTTACGAGGGCGCGGGTGTGGACCGGGGTGGTCCCGCAGCAGCCGCCGACGATGCTCACGCCCTGCTGTTCGACAAACGCCTTCATGTGCTGCGCATACTCCTCCGGGCCGAGTTTGTACACCGTCTTGCCGTCCACCACCTCCGGTAGGCCTTGGTTCGGGATGCACGAGATGCGCTTCGGCCACTGGTGGCTGAGATAACGGATATGCGACTCCATTGCCGACGGGCCGGTCGCGCAGTTGAGGCCCAGCGAGAAGATCGGGAACGGCTCGAGCGTCGCGCAGATGGCGCCGATATCCGAGCCGACCAGCATCGTGCCGGTCTGCTCGATGGTGACGGACACCAGGATCGGCAGTTCGCGCCCGGCGGCCGCGGCGGTGTCGAGCACGGCCAGCACCGCCGTCTTCACCTGTAGCAGGTCCTGGCAGGTCTCGATGATCACCGCGTCCACCCCTGCCTCGATCAGCGCCTCGGCCTGCTCGCGGTAGTTGGCTTCCAGGGCATCCTGCGTGATGTGCCCGAGCGAGACGAGTTTCGTGGTCGGACCCAGCGAGCCGGCCACGTAGCAGCCCTGCTTGCCTCCGATCGCCGCTCGCGCATTGAGCACGGCGGCGGTGTTGATCGCGCGCACCTGGTCCTCCAGGCCGTATTCACCCAGCACGACCCGCGTGGCCCCGAAAGTGTTCGTCTCCAGCACCATGGCCCCCGCGTCGATGAACGCGCGGTGCATGGCGGTAATGACCTCCGGTGCGGTGGTGTTGAGCAGCTCGTTGCACCCCTCGCGCCCCTCCCAGGCGGATGGGGGAATGTCCATCTGCTGGAGAGTCGTGCCGCAGGCACCGTCGAAAATCAAAAGCGGCTGTTCAGAAAATAATGCCATGGTCACTCCTATTCAATCAGGTTGATACCGGGCAGCATAGCGGAACATCGGTCGCCGTGCGAGTCGTTTTTCACGAAATGTGAACTGGATCAGTAGCGGCAGTTGGCCTGGAAGAGTTCGAGCATGTACTCGTAATCGGCTACCGTCACGCTGGGCGGGATCGAGTGGTCCGACATGTAGACGTAGGGCGCGCGCAAGGCCTTCATGCCGTTGAGCTTGCCGAGGCACTCCTCGCGGATACGGTCGCGGTTGCCGCTTTCCAGCGCACGGATGTCGATGTTGCCCATGAAGCAGAGCTTGTCCTTGTATTGCCCGGCGAGGGTCACGACATTCATGCCGGTCTTGGCTTCCATGGCCTGGATGCAGTCCACGCCGGACTCGA
>CAZZBA010000182.1:0-8127 GCA_964652765.1 uncultured Victivallales bacterium
AGCCCGGCGCAACAAGATTCGCCAACCTTGCTTCACGATGGATCACGGTCGGGGCTCCCGGCGAATCCAGCTTTCCCAGACCATGGGATAACTCCACTCCACATCGTGGGTCTTAGCCAAGTCTTTAACGATTCTCCGGCGCAGGGCAAAAGCGTTCGGAAACCAGTCGTGGAATTGCACACGGACCATCCGGCACCGGCGAACCAACCCCGTATCGATCAAGCGGGGCAGCAAATCATACTCACCACCCTCAATGTTGATCTTGATCAAGTCAACCTCTTTCAGATTCAACTCCGTGAACACCTCATGAACGTCCCGGATCCGAATATCAAACTTGTTCGCACCATGAAAATTTCGACTGGCATCGTAAACCGAAGAGCCCATTCCGTCGTCGGAAAGCTGGCAGCTCTGGTTTGATGACCCAAGACCGAATGGAAGAATTTTTGAATCCAAGCCAGCGAAGCGCTCATGGAGAGCCACCACCGACCGGGGATGGGGCTCGAATATGTATAGCTGCGGTGCATAGCGTTGGTAAAGCTCCATCGCCCAAGCCCCGGTATCGCCGCCCACATCCAGTACCACCCGGCCTTCCGTTAAGCCCGCCACCTCGGCCAGGATCTTGTCGCTCTCCTGCCTCCGCACAAACTCGATGGCGGCTTTGCTGTAATTCAGATACGAAATCATAGGCATATGCACGCAGAGTTTACTTCTAAGCCGACGACGGACGGTTAGAAACAACGCATAATTGGCCAGGCGTCTGATCTTGCAGTGAAGCATGTAACTGGTAATATTCATCGGTACTCTCCAAGCTTGATTCCAAAAACCGAATGTTAGCTTTACGGTGTGGCGATTACCACCCTTTTTTATTGCACGTACAGCCGCGCGTTCCTGATCGTTTTTTTACTCGTGACTTTGAATTTTGACGTGACGCGTCTCGCACATACAACGGATTAAGCTTGTACGCATTTCCCGATTCTCTTATGTTTCCCGCATGATTTCGAACACCGCAAGCGTGACAAACAACCACCGAATAATGATTCCCGCTGAGGGCATGGCCCTATGGATGTAAGTACAATAGCCGACATTATTGTACAGCCTGGTATCCGAACGGTTAGCTTCGATATTTTCGACACCCTGTTGGAACGCCCCGCCCTGCACCCGCCCGATATCTTCGTTCTACTCAACGAACCAGTCAAGGTACTTCTACAACGCGACCGATTCGACTTTCACCGAATACGTAAGAACATTGAACACGAGGCGGTGCAACACCACGCCAGTGGCGATCGCCCGGAATACACGCTGTCTTTCGATCAGATCTATGAATATTTCAGGATCAAGCATCAACTCACCACCGGACAAACCCAACAAATCATGGAGCTGGAGCGCGACTTGGAGCGGCGCTTGCTGGCACCGCGGGCAATTGGACGGCAACTCTTTGAAGCTGCGCGCAAAGCTGGCAAGCGTATTGTTTGCATCTCGGACATGTATTATGACCACAATTTCCTGTCCGAGCTGTTGGCCCGTAATGGATTTGCCGGACTTGATGCCATTTACGTCTCGTCTGAAATCAAAAAGAGAAAAGATTCTGGTGCCCTTTTTACGCATGTACTGACCGCTGAGCGGCTCGCCGCCCATGAATTAATTCATATCGGCGACCACATCGACTCTGACTACCGGATACCGCTCGGTCTTGGTATTCCCGCGTGTCATATCCCCTCCTCGCCCGTGCATTTTTTTTCGCGCAACCGTGCTTGCAACAACGTATGGACCGCCAACTATGCCCCGGCCGAGCGGCTGGTCATCGGGTTTTATCTCAACCGGTGGTCGGAGCAGCGGACGGAAAGTGCATCACGTTTCCGGAATGAGAGTGATATCGGCTATTTCGGCATCGGTCCCATTCTCTTCGGAATTGCCCAATACCTCCGCACCAGCCACGCGATCCAGGACCATTATCCCCGTATCCATTTTGCATCCCGCGACGGCTATTTGCCAATGAAGGCCTACGACCATCTGAACGAAGAATCCGCCAGGCAATGCATTCCCTCGAGCTATCTCTATTGTGGGCGGGCCCTGTACCACGCTACAGGCTATCAGGGGAATCCGCTGCAATACCTTACCCAACGCCTGCAAAAAATGTGGTGCGGTCCGGATATGAAGATCGGGCATCTATTCGATTCGCTCGTTTCACCTGCGTTTCTCTCTGCCGATGACCCCCGGCGGGACCGGCTTGTCTCCGTTGAAATCAGCGAACGTTGTCCCGTCCTGCGTACGATTTTGAACGAGCGACATACGGAAATCGACCGCCTGCTGCGCGAGAAGCAGGACAGGCTCCGGGCGTATTACGCCGAGGTCCTGTCATTTTCCCGCCGGCGGCGGGCGCTGGTCTTCGATTGTGGCTGCGGAGGTTCTGTTTCCACGAATATCATGAAGGTCGTGCGGGGAAGAGTCGACAAAGCGTATCTTTGCGAAACCGCCAGGAACCGGCTTGCAGACCGCATCCATCGGACCAGGACACATCTCCTCTTGGGCGATCTGCACGATCTGCACCCCATGGGTACCTTGAGCATCTTCGAAGAGGTCTTTTCCTCGATGGACGGCCCCTGCATCGACCTGATCCGGGAGGCTGACTGCTGGACACCGGTATCTGACCCCAGCCAGGCACCCTCCACGGCTACCGCCGGAGACGTTCTTGCCATCCAGTCAGCTGCTATGGATTTTGTGCGCGACATCAAGGCCCGGTTCGGATCGCTGCTTGATCGCCTGGTCATCAACCATGCGGCGTTTACGGACGAACCCCTGCTTGCCGCGCTACGCGCGCCTACCGACATGAGCATCCGGTACTTTGAACGCATTGTTTTCCCCGATGCCTTTTACGGGGATAGTCGCCCACTTAGCGAGAAAATCGAGGCTGCCGACCGTGATCACCTCCTCCGAACCCCATTTGTCGACCGAGCCATGACGATCAGCCGACCGGCACTGCCGGCACAGGCAGCGCCCTGCCGTGCCGGGTTGCACCTGCACCTGTATAATGTGGACATGGCACCCTCCTTTATCGAGCGGCTGGCGCGCTGGCGTGCACCGTATGATCTATTCATTTCCGTTTGCACGACGCACGATGCCAGAACGGCTCATGTGTTGTTCTCGCCCCTGCTGGAACAGAATGCCGGCAAACTGGACATCCGCGTATTCCCCAACCGTGGGCGGGATACCGGTGCCTGGGTGGCGGGTTTCGGGCCGGACCTAGCCGCGTACGACCTGGCCGGACATGTGCACGCCAAGAGAAGCCCCCACTTCGCCTGGGGAGACCAATGGCGCGAATACCTGCTGGATAACGTCATAGGCTGGGATGCCTTTGTGGACATACGTGCCCATTTCCAAGGCGATCCGTCACTAGGGCTGGTCTTCCCTCCCGCCTATGATGGGGTGTTTGAATTCTGGGGGAACAATCGCCTGACGCACCTGGAAGAAATCGATCGTCGGAACTGCCAGGATCTCTTGCGGCGCATGGGCGTGAATTCAGGCATCACCAAACACAACCTCCACTTTTCCGTTGGGACCATGTTCTGGTATCGCCCCGCCGCCCTTGCGCCTTTGATCGATTTGGACCTTGGCTTTGATGACTTCGAACCGGAACCGATCGGTATTACGGGATCGCTGGCCCATACCATTGAGCGACTGCCCGCGCTGGTGGCTGCGCACAGCGGATTTTCGACCCGGGCATATGTCCGGACGGATGAACTGCTCGATCGTTTCCACCGGCAACGGCTACTGTCCATCGGGGCGGACCGTTCTGCTTCCGAGTTCGCTGCGTTCCGGACAAAGGCCATATCCTCGCTATGCCAAATTCTTCTCCCGCTGCTGCCACGGGGTACCCGACGGAACCGCCTGGCGCAAGCTACCGCCAAAACCATCAACGCTTTCTTTCACAAATCATGAGTACTTGCCACCAGAAACGCATCCTCCTATTCACGCACTACAACTGGCGATCGGAGTTGTCCGAACACGTCCTGTACACTTTGCGAAGCATCCGACCGCTCTTCGACACCCTGATCGTAATCTCCAACAGCCCCCTGTGCGCACACGATCATGCCCTCCTCCAGAGCCTGACCGACCACTTGTTGATCCGCGCAAATGATGGCTTCGACTTTGGCGCTTGGAAGGCGGGCTTGGAGGCTATCGGGTGGGATGCCGTGCGGCAAGCCGACAGCCTGACGCTTATGAACGACTCCTGCTTCGGCCCCTTGTTCGAACTGGAGCCCTTGTACCGGCGCATGCAGGAGCAAGGCGTCGATTTCTGGGGATTGACAAACCACCGCGTTTCGCGGATTCGAATCCGATGGCGTATTCACCGTATTCCCAACCACTTGCAGAGCTATTTCCTCGTCTTTCACCGCCCGGTTCTGCAGTCGCCGGTGTTCTTCGCCTTCTGGCGAAAGGTTGGCTCCCACGACGACATCTGGGACGTTATCATCCGCTTCGAGGTTACCCTGACCCGTACCCTGCGCCGGGCCGGTTTTTCATGTGTACCAATGATTGACACGACACAGGAGAAGGGGGGCAACGCCAACTGGTCCCATTACCATCCCGACCGTTTGCTAGCCCGCGCGGTGCCATTCATAAAAATCAAGAGTATCCCTCTGTTTTTCACCCCGCACGCCCTACTCGAGGATATTCGCTCGCGTTCCGTATACCCGATCGCATTGCTGGAAGATTATTTTCACCGCTATTACCGGCCAGATATTTCCCTGCTAGTAACCGATGCGGTAGTGCGTCCCTGCCCCACTGGCACTTCGGGTACGCCTATCAAGACGGCGCTACACCTGCATGCGCGCGATCTGGATGCATTGCAGCCAATCCTCGAAAACGGCGCGTTATGGGCAAAGCCCATGGACGTCTATGTTTCCGTGCCGGATAGCGTGCCTTGCAGCCAAGTCAACACCGCGATGCAACGCATCGCCCCGGATATCATGGTGAAGGCAGTACTCTTCTATGGGGAACACGAGCACCCCTTCGTTGTTCACGCCGCACGTTTCGAGACTTACGAGGTCGTCGGCTATATTCCCATCGGAGACGGGCAGGTACCCGCCGCAGCGGCCCACCATCGCGCGCTGCAAAGCACCTTGCTTGTACCTTCGGATCAATGGTGCGCGCTATTTGCCGCCGACCCCGGAATCGGATTGATGTGTGCAGATCAGCCCGCTCTGGTCTTGCGCCATCCGTCCTCCCCGGGCGTGGCAGAGGACCTCGCGTTCATGAAGAATGCGCTTCGGGGCATCTGCGGTACACGGAAGCTCGACGCTGCGGACCTGGTGTCGTTCGTCGGACCGTATGGCAGCGCGTTCTGGTACCGTCCCGATGCCCTGGCACCAATGCTCGAATGGTTGTGCATCCAGACTGACGCCGTGCGCGGAAAACGCACGACGAACGCTCTTCGCTTATTGCCGATCTATTCCGCCTGGATGCAGGGTTACCGATTCCGCATCATTTCAGCGACCGGCGCGGCAAGCCAATCGGTATGCCACCAACAGGCCATCGTCGACATGGTCGAACGCCTCACCCGAGCCCACCTGCCTCACGCCATCCAACATCACATAGCCCGCTGTCTCCGAAGGTTCTGGAGACACAGGGCGGATGCATTTCCAGGAGAGGCATGCGAGAAGCGTGAAACGGGTTGTCGATTGCCGAACCCCTGATCACCCTTGGTCGCAACAAAGAGGAATCATGAATAAACGAGTGAAACAAGCACTGATTTGCCTAAGGTAATTAGCCTTGCGCATGGAATGACTCTGAAAGTCCTTTCTCCCGAGGCGCTCGGGTATGAATGCCTGGAAGCCGGTATGTCAAACCCCATTGTTGTGGGAGGAACAGAGTACCACCAACCGAAAGCGTAATCGCTATATATCACCATGGCCCGACTAGTCAGTGCATCGCGATTGCCGCCAGTCGCTGCGTTCAGGTGCTTTAAGTGATCGGTTTGCCAGCCCCCTGCAAACCGACCCACTCAACCCGCCCCCCGATTTAAATTCAGTGCGTCCGCATATGTCCAATCCACTGCGATTCCAGGACGTTGCCATCCTGCTCCCGCACGATTTCCACCCGGTACCACTGGTTCCAGGCCGGAACGAAAAGCTCGTAGGTCGAGCCGCCCTTGAGCCCTGTCACGGACCGGATGAGACTATTGTCGCTCCGGCTGTAAAGTAGCAGGGACAGCGGTTCATCCGTTTCCGGCAGAACGATGTGTTCCACAGGCAAGCCAATCGCCATGTCTTCTGCGGCAGCGACAGTCGCCACGTCTTCCACAGGCACCTCTGGGACGCGACCGAGCCAGCCGCCGTAATCGAGCGACTCCTTCTCCTCGCCGCCACGGCGGCTCATCACGCTCAGCCAGTAGCGCTGCCCGAACGGCAGGGCCGGGATCACGAGTTCCCGCGGCGACAACGCCGGTTCCAGCACCTGCATAAAGGAGTTTTTCACCGGATCATGCACCATCGCGGACACAACGTCGTCGGCAGCATACGACAGGCCGAACGTCACCGCGCCCGGCAATTCGGCGGCTTGACCGACATCTGCAATAAAGGATGGCGACATGCTCACCGTACTGGCCTTGCCCTGCGGAACGATGCTCAATGAGGACAGCGCTGATGGCGATGCATAGGCATACCAGGCAATGCCTTGATAGGTCCAGGTGCCCGACGTGTCGACCATCACATTGTTCTTCTCAGCCTCCGAGATGGTAAAGAAGGGCTTCTTCAACTTCGGGGCCCAGAAGCGATACACCGGCAGCGTCCCTGGTGCCTGGTAATCGAAGGCGTGCCAAGCAGGCCCCTCGTAGGTGAACATACTCGCATAACGGGTTAGCAGCGTCGCTTTTTCCGCCTCCGAGATCGTGAACAGATGGCACCCGATGCGGTCCGACCAGAAGCGGTGGACTGGCTTGGATCCAGGCACTGCCTGCGTAGGAACATAGAATGCGACGCCCTCGTAAGTCCACGAACCCGATGAAGTCGCAATAATCTGGTCCCTCTCGACTGCCGACGCCGTGAAGAAATGACTCTTCAGGCTGTCCGACCAGAAACGGTACACGGCGCCATCAATACGCTCCAAAGTCGAACTTGTATTCGTACCCGTGTACAAAATCAAAATCCTATGGTTGACGCTATCGGACACAACGATGTTACCCCAACCATCATCACTTACATCCCGCGGACGTCCGACAACGCCAGGACGAAGAACCGTGTCCCAGGCGCCATTCAAATCCCGCTGCACAATCTGGTCATTAAACGTGCTGGCGACCACCAAACTATGGTCATTCATCACATGCAAACCCATGTTTTGTTCAAGATCGCCGTTCGCCGGCTCGGAAGTACCGGCCCTTTCAACAAAGCCACCCGCTAACGAGAATGCCTGGACACGTCCAGCAAAACCTTCTCCCGCCGGATCGTAATCAGATACGTAAAGCACCTGATTCACCCTGTCTACCGCCAACCCTGACGGATAACGGACGCGGGCATCTTGTGACCCGCTTTGAATGATGACAGACCACTTCCCGTCCGGCTGGCGCTTCTGTATTCGCGAATTGTGGTAATCGGCCACATAGACATTGCCGGCGGCATCGATCTCCACATCGTAGGGCGCATTGAACTGCCCGTTTCCGGTTCCAAAAGAACCAAAGGGTGTCCACTTACCAGTCGCGGTTGAAAAACGCTGGATACGGTGGTTTCCTGCATCAGCAACCCACAAGTCGCCATTATCAGCAATAGCTACGCCCATCGGCTGTAAAAACTGCCCTACCCCCGTTCCCTGGCCGCCGAGAACCGTCCATTTGCCGCTGATCCTGTCCTGCCGCTGAACTCTGTGAGAAGCCGTATCCGCCGCATAAATATACCGCGTGGTCGCCGCCACCCCCCATGGTGTATTGAACCCGCCATTCTCGGCACTGCCGATTATATCCAACCGATGGTAGGTTCCGGTGCCATATGCAGCGGCGTTGACCGCCTCAAACGTCACATCCATCGGATTCAGCCATCCTGCGACCGCGCGATACGTCACCACATGTGAGCCCGCTTCGACCAAGACGGTCTGTCCGCTGTTGTACCAGGTCCCGTTCACACCCCACTGAGCCCCGTC
>CAZZBA010000183.1:0-8120 GCA_964652765.1 uncultured Victivallales bacterium
GCGCAGGGCGGCTTCGATCTGGATGCGCAGCGACATTTTGGAGCTGCCGTAGCGGCGGTCCGCGAAATAGATCGGCACCTCGCCGATACGGTAGCCCATGCAAGTCGCCAGATGCGCCATCTCGACCAGGAAAATGTAGCCCGTCGACTGGATGCGTTCCATCGGCAGACCTTGCAGTGCCTCACGCCGCCATAAGCGGTAGCCGGTGGTCACGTCTCGAAATGGCAGTCCCAGGATGCGGCGGGCATAGAAATTGCCGAAGGCGGAGAGCCCCTTGCGCCAGACCGACCAGCGCTCGTCGACGCTGCCACCCGGCGTGTAGCGTGATCCGAGCACCATGTCGTGATCCTGCAGCTTCTTGAGCATGGCGGGCAGTACCTGCGGATCATGCGAGAAGTCGGCATCCATCTGCGCAACCGCCTCGGCGCCGCTGTCCAGTGCCAGTTGAAAGCCTTCGAGATACGCCGAGGAGAACCCGAGCTTGCCCGCCCGATGCAGCACCTGCAGCCGGCCTGCATGCTCGGCAGCCAGTTGATCCGCCACCGAGCCGGTGCCGTCCGGACTGTTGTCGTCAACGACCAGCAGACGGATATCGAGCGGCAGCGCGAAAAGCACCTGCGCGAGTTTCGGCAGGTTCTCGGCTTCATTGTATGTGGGCGTGACGACGGTAATCTTCAACAGCGTCTCCTTTGAACGCGGCTCCTGTTGCTTGATGCCGATACTTGGGTTGTTACGTTAACTTGCAGCGGGCATCGCGTCAAGCCCAAGGCGAGGTGATGCGCAGAATGTGTATTGACACGGAACAGGGAACGCGGTAGGAAGTACGTTCCAGATTATCGCGCAACCGCTGCCGGTGGCCGACAGGTGAGGGGAATGCCATGTTTTTGAATTGCCTTGATCCGGATGAGATCGCTGTCATCGAGACCATTGGTGACGTCAAGATCTACCCGAAAGGTTCTTTCCTGATACGGGAAGGCGAACCCGGCTCGACCTTCTTCCTGATCCTGAGTGGCACGGTGGATGTACGGAAAAGCCTGCGTGGCGGAAAGTACAAGAAGCTGGTCGAGCTGAAAGCCTGCGACCTGATCGGCGAGATAGGTTTTCTAGGGGTTAATAACCGAACGGCCAGCGTTATGGCCATCGAGGACACGGAAGTCATGGAGTTCGAGCGAGTCGCCTTCATGCGCCTGATCGAGCAGAATCCGGTGATCGGCATGAAGGCCTACCGCGGCATCGCCGAGGAGCTGGCCCAGCGGCTCTCGCGCAGCGGCGAGGAACTGGTCGATACCATTTCCTGGGCTCTCGCGCAGCGCCAGTTGCCCAACGATGACGAGCCTGGCTTCGCCATTCCCCGCCAGCCTCGCCTGGCTCGCCGCCCCGGTGGCAACTGACAGGCTTGGTAGGGCGAGTGCGTCCCGCCGAGCCGTGCGGAGGAAGAGGAGTCGGACGGTAGCTGTCCGGGCGCGGCTCGGCGAGGACGCCTCGCCCTACCTTCGCCGTGGACGCCGAGACCGTCGTCTCTCTATCTGGCCACCGCCCGCGTTGCTTTTACCGGATGCGGGCGGTAACCGTGTCGGCCAGCTTGGTGGCACAAGCCGCTGCATCGGTCGCGGCGGCATTCAATGCCGGATCGCCTGACTGTGACGCCGCTGCCTCCAGCGAGACTGCCAGCAGGCCGGCGGGCTCAAACCGCTGCCGCACGAGCGCGGCCCCGGTGGCGGCATCCTCGAACGCGCAGATCACGACATGGCCGAAATCGGCCAGCAGCCGTGCCAGATGCACATGCCGACGTGCCGCCTCCATTTCATCGGCCACATTGGCGCGCAGGTCGCCGTTGAGGCTGGCGCGCGTATTCCCGTCCGTCAGCCGTACCGCCTGGATGCCGCTGTCGAACAGCCGCTTCTCGAGTTTCACGGCAATATCGGCGCGCATGCGGCTCTCGCCGCCGTAGAGCCAGACGCAGAACGGCTGGTGCCGCTGGCCTGCCACGCGATCCGCCAGCGCCACCAGCCCCGGCGACCACTGGACCGCCTCGGCAGGCGGTAGCGGCTGCATCCCCTGCTCCCGCGCCTCGCGTTTCAACTCGTTGATCGTGCTGCGCGAGCTGTGCCGGATCATACCCGCCCCGACCGTGCGGAAGTCGTTCGGATCGATCAGTACAAAGCCACCGGTGGCGCGGTTGCGGTCGTAGGGATCGAAGAACAAGGGCCGTGCCGTGGTGATCTTCAGGCGCCCGATCTCGTTGAGGCCAAGCTCGGTGGCTTCCGACCGGTGCAGCGTGTTCACGTCCAGCCGGTAGAGGATCGCGGCGACCACCGCCTGCGTGTTCTGGGTGGTGTGCCGCAGGATGTAGTTCACGCCCGGCTTGAGGGCGGTGCGCTCGTCCATCCAGGCGATCGTTGCCTCGAATTCGTTCTCCACCTCAGGGATGTTGTGCCGCCGCACGATCATGTCGCCACGGCTGATATCGATCTCATGGTTGAGCGAGATAATGACCGACTGGCCCTCTTCCGCCTGCTCGAGTTCGTCCTTGTAGAAGGTGATGCTCTTGACTGTCGAGCGCTGCATGCCTGGCAGGGCTATCACCTCGTCGCCGACCCGCACGATACCCGAGGCGACCTGTCCGGAAAAGCCGCGGAAGTCCTGGTGGGGGCGGATGACGTACTGCACGGGGAAGCGGAAATCGACCAGGTTGCGGTCGGCGCTGATCGTGACGCTCTCGAGGTGCTGGAGCAGCGGCGGGCCTTGGTACCAAGGGGTATTCTCGCTGCGGTTGACCACGTTGTCGCCCAGCAGTGCCGAGACGGGAATGAACGTGATGTCGTGGATGTTGAGCTTGCTGGCGAAGTCGCGATAGTCGGCGGTGATCTCGTCGTAGCGCGCCTTGGAATAGTCCACCAGGTCCATCTTGTTCACGCAGACGACGACGTGCGGGATACCCAGCAGGCTGGCGATGATGCCGTGCCGGCGGCTCTGGACCAGCACCCCGTGGCGGGCGTCGATCAGGATGATGGCCAGATCGGCCATGGATGCCCCGGTGACCATGTTGCGGGTGTACTGCTCATGGCCGGGAGTATCGGCGATGATGAATTTACGGCCGGCCGTCGAGAAGTAGCGGTAGGCCACATCGATCGTGATACCCTGCTCGCGCTCGGCGCGCAGCCCGTCGGTCAGCAGGGCCAGGTTGACGTTCTCCTCGCCGCGCAGGCGGCTGGTGATCTCGAGCTGCTCGAGCTGGTCCTGGAAGATCTGCTTGCTGTCGAAAAGCATCCGTCCGATCAGCGTGCTCTTGCCGTCGTCCACACTGCCGGCGGTCGTGAACCTCAGCAGGTCGCGTTCCTGTACCAGGGTGGTCTTGATGTTCTCGGTAGTCATTAGAAATATCCTTTTTTCTTGCGGTCTTCCATCGCCGCTTCGCTGCGTTTGTCATCGGCCCGCCCGCCGCGTTCGGTCACGCGGGTGGCGGCAATCTCGTTCACGATATCGTCCAGCGTCTCGGCCTTGCTCTCGGTGGCGCCGGTGCAGGTCATGTCCCCGATCGTGCGGAACCGCACCCAGGCCCGCTCCGTGGTTTCGCCACCGACGGGCTGGTTGTGCGGACCGATCGCCAGGATCGTGCCGTCGCGGCGAAGGACCTCGCGCTGGTGGGTGAAGTACAGGCTGGGCAGCGCGATCTGCTCGCGCTGGATGTATTGCCACACGTCCAGCTCCGTCCAATTGCTGATCGGGAACACGCGCATGTGCTCGCCGGGCCGTTTCAGGCCGTTGTAGAGATTCCATAGCTCGGGGCGCTGGTTCTTCGGGTCCCATTGCCCGAAGCGGTCACGGAAGCTGAAGAACCGCTCCTTCGCCCGCGCCTTCTCCTCGTCGCGTCGGGCGCCGCCCAGGGCGCAATCGAACTTGAACTCGGCCAGGGAATCGAGCAGCGTTACGGTCTGCGCCGCATTGCGGCTGGGGTTGGGACCGGCCTCCTCGGCCACGCGCCCCTGCCTGATGGAGTCGCCGACATGGCGGACGATCAGGTTCGCATCGATCTGCTTCATCCAGTCATCGCGGTAGATAATCGTCTCTTCGAAATTGTGCCCCGTGTCGATGTGCATCAGCGGGAACGGGATTTTCCCAGGATAGAATGCCTTGACGGCGAGAAAACTCATCACGATCGAGTCCTTGCCGCCCGAGAACAGCATGACCGGGCGTTCAAATTGCGCGGCCACTTCGCGGAGCACGAAGATCGCTTCCGCCTCGAGGATATCCAGAGTGTTGCGTCGGTTCCTGTTCATTTCAAAATCCTTGCTTTGCATATAACATGACTAACATGATCATGAAATACATATTAAGAGATTGCCTTTCGAAGTCCACCTGAAACATTGCGTATAATGTTAAATTCCGCGGCGGCTTGCAAGCGGTTAAGAACAACACGGAAAAATATCGCCAATCCGGGTTCTGTCCGCTAGGCTGGGGGCCTTCTGAATAAACCATGGAGACGTTATAGTGAATCTCATTACGCTTGAAACGGAATTCGAAAGGCGGCGCGAACAGATCGTTGCGGACTGGGAAGCGTTTTTGCGCTTTCCTAGCATCAGTGCCGATCCGGCCCACCATCAGGCCTGCCTGGACTGTGCCAACTGGGTGGCCGCGCGTCTTGAGCGGAACGGCTTCCAGACCGAATTGGCCTCGACCGGCACGAAGCCCTTTGTTTTTGCGGAGCGTGCGGGCAAGCCGGAACGTCCAACGATCCTGTTCTACGGCCATTATGACGTGCAGCCCGTTGATCCGCTCGGTTCGTGGACCACACCACCGTTCGAGCCTGCCTGGCGCGGCAACCGGCTTTTCGCGCGCGGGGCACAGGACAACAAGGGGCAGGTCTTCTACACCCTGGCCGCGATCGAGACGCTGATCGAGGGCGGGGCGCTGGACGTCAATCTCAAGGTGCTGATCGAGGGCGAGGAGGAGTGCAGCAGCGGCGGGTTGAACCGCGTTCTGGATAGCTGGCGCGAACGGCTCCAGGCCGATATCCTGATGGTGCATGACACCTGCATGGTGCAATCCGGCGCCCCGACCATCATCATGGGCCTGCGGGGGATTGTCCACCTCGGCGCGCAGCTCAACGGCACGGACCACGATCTGCATTCCGGCGTGCACGGCGGGCTCGCGCCCAACGCGGCGCAGGGAGTGGCGCAACTGGCCGCCTCGCTGTTCGAGGCCGACGGCCGCGTCGCCGTCCACGGCTTCTATGACGGTGTGATCCCGCCCTCGCCCCGTGAATCGCAGCTCGCCGCCGCTGTCCCGTTCGACGCGGACGCCTACCGCCGCCAGACTGGCACCACCCCGGATGGCGGCATGCGAACCCGCCCGCCGTGCGAGCGGGTCGGCTTCCTGCCCAGCCTGGATGTCAACGGCATCCACAGCGGCTATGGCGGCCGCGGCATGAAAACCATCATCCCCGCTGCCGCCGAACTCAAGCTGACTGCCCGTCTTGTTCCCGGCCAGGATCCGCAAGCCGTGCTCGATGCGATTTCTTCGCACCTTACCCGCCACACGCCCGCCGGTATGCGCCTGACGCTTGCCGACATGGGTATCGGTGGTCCGGGGTTCCGGCTCGATCCGGATGCCGCCGCTGTCCGCACGGCGCAGGGTGCGCTGGCCACGCTTTGCCCCGGCCAGCCGGTGGCCTTCCTGTGGGAGGGGGCTTCCATCCCGATCGTTGCCCGTCTCGCCGAGGTTTCTGGGGCCAAGCCGCTGCTGGTCGGATTCGGGCTGGAGGCGGACCGTATCCATGCGCCCGACGAATCGTTCTCGCTGGCGCAGTTCAAATCCGGGTTTCTTTATACCGCCCTGTTCCTGCAATCCGTAACCTGAGGAAAACGCGGCACCGGTGCATATGCACGGCGGTGCCTTCTTGAAATGGCCTATCCGAACAACAAGCCCCCTTGGAAACAGCGCAAGGCGCCGCCGCCGCCGCCATCACCGGACAATCCCGGGGCTGGCGAGCTTTGCGGTGTGGTCGAGTCGATCGTCTTCCGTAACGAGGATAGCGGTTACAGCGTCTGCCGCGTCAAGGCGGACGGCCAGGGCGAACCGGTCACCGTCGTGGGTACCTGCTCGGCGATGTGGGTCGGCGAGAGCCTGCGGGCCGAGGGCCAGTGGATCCGCCACCCGCAGCACGGCTTCCAGTTTCAGGCGGCGGCGATCACCTGCATGGCTCCCAGTTCCGCCAAGGGGATCGAGCGCTACCTGGCCAGCGGTATGATCCGCGGCATCGGCAAGGTCATGGCCAAGCGCCTGGTCGACACCTTCGGCGAGGGCACCCTGCGCATCATTGAGAAGGAATCCAGCCGTCTGGAGGATATCGAGGGTATCGGCCCCGTCCGGCGCAAGCGCATCAAGGAGTCGTGGAACGAGCAGAAGGCCGTGCGCGATATCATGATCTTCCTGCAGGGCCACGGGATCGGCACCGCCCAAGCCGCCCGCATCTACCGACAATACGGTGGCGAGGCGGTCGCCATGGTGCGCACGAATCCCTACCGGCTCTGTGCGGACGTGTGGGGCATCGGGTTCAAGACGGCCGACAGTGTCGCCATGAGTCTGGGCATTCCCGAGGACTCCGTGATCCGCGCGCGCGCCGGCATCGTCTATGTGATGCGCACGCTTTCGGAAGAGGGCCATTGCTACTGCACTGAGCCGGAGCTGCTGCTGCACACGGAAAGCCTGCTCGGCATTTCTGTCGAGATACTGGCCGAGGCACTGCGACAGGAATTGGAGACCCCGCGGCTTGTCAAGGACGAGGACCGCATCTATCTCGCCGAGCTTTTCGAGGCCGAATGCGCCGTGGCCGACGGTATCCGCCGACTGCTGGACACGCCGGTACGGTTCAAGCCGATCGTGGTGGACAAGGCCGTCGAATGGGCGCAGGCGCAGATGCGCATCACCTTCGCGCCGAAACAGCACGAGGCGCTGGAAACCGCCTTGCGCGCCAAGGTCTCGATCATCACCGGTGGCCCGGGCGTCGGCAAGACCACGATCATCCGCGCCCTGCGCGACGTCTACAGTGCCCGCAAGCTGACTGTCCGCATGGCGGCCCCCACGGGCCGCGCCGCCAAACGCATGGCAGAATCAACGGGCGGCGAGGCGCTCACGATCCACCGCCTGCTCAAGTTCCTGCCGCAGACGGGGTCGTTTGAATTCAATGCCGAGAACAAACTCGAGGGCGACTGCTTTATCCTCGACGAGGTCTCGATGATCGATATCGAGCTCATGGCGCACGTCATGCGCGCCCTGCCCGGCGAGGCGACCCTGGTGCTGGTTGGCGATATCGACCAGTTGCCCAGTGTCGGTCCCGGCAATGTGCTGCGCGATCTGATCCAGTCGAACGTCATCCCCTGCGAGGCCCTCGACACGATCTTCCGCCAGGAGAGCGGCGGGCTGATCGTGCGCAACGCCCATCGCATCAACCAGGGCGAGATGCTGGTGACGCCGGAGGAGGGTGATACAGCCGCCGACTTCTATTTCCTCGACACCGAGGAACCCGATGATGTGATCCAGCGCATGCTCGACCTCGTTACCAAGCGCATTCCCAAACGTTTCGGGCTCAACCCGTTCATCGATATCCAGGTGCTCACCCCCATGCGCCGCAACCAGCTCGGTGCCGACAATCTCAACGCCGTGCTGCAGCAGGCCCTGAATCCGTCCGGGCACGAGATCGAGCGCTTCGGCCGCAAATACCGCAAGGGCGACCGTGTCATGCAGGTGCGCAACAACTATGACAAGGAAGTCTTCAACGGCGACATCGGCAGCATCACCTTCGTCAACGAGGAGGACCAGGAGATTACCGTCGCGTCCGACGGGCGAAACGTGGTCTATGACTTCTCGGAGCTGGACGAGCTGGTGCATGCCTACGCCAGCACCATCCACAAATCGCAGGGCAGCGAATACCCGGCGGTGGTGATCCTGCTGACCACGCAGCATTTCAAGTTGCTGCAGCGCAACCTGCTCTATACGGCGGTGACCCGCGGCAAGCGGCTGGTTTGCATCATCGGCAGCCGCAAGGCTGTCGGCATGGCCATCCGCAACACCGAGATCCGCCAGCGCCGCACCGGTCTGAAAGACCGCGTCCGCCGGGC
>CAZZBA010000184.1:0-8095 GCA_964652765.1 uncultured Victivallales bacterium
CTTGTGCCGGTGGTGAAGAAAGTTGAATATGGGGGATAATACTGCATTTCAATGTTGTCTTCCACCGACACAAGGTCGGTGGGCGGATAATCCCCGCCGCTTCAAGCCGTAGGCGTCCGGCGGCGCAGGTAATGCGGCGAGTCCCCTTGCTCCCCGTAGCCGGCCTGCTCGCCGACCGAGGCGATGCGCCCCTCCAGGCAGAAGCGGCACATCCCCGCGTTCTCGTCAAGGCAGGGCTTGCCGTCATAGAGCTGGTAGCCCTCGCGGTATTTGGTATCGGTCAGGTTCGGCATGATGATGTTGGCCCCGGCGGAAAGTCCCTGCTCGCGGCCCTTGGGATCCAGTGCCTGCAGAGCCGTCGTGGCCGCGATGTTGACATCCTCCAGCGCGATCCGTGTGAGCGCGATCATGGTCAGTCCCCGCTGTAGTTGCCGTTTGCGATCGAAGGTGACGAGAGTGCCTGCCAGCGGTGTTTGCGAGTGCGGGATAAACGGCCCCATCCCGATCATGTCGATATCCTCCCGCTCGAAGAACCGGATATCGTTGACCAGGTCCTGCGCGGTCTGCCCAGGCAGGCCGATCATGACGCCGGTTCCGGTCTGGTAATCCAGTTCGCGCAGGTCGTGCAGGCACTGCAGTCGCACCTCGTGACTGTGGTCCTCGGGATGGAGCGAGCGGTAGAGCCCGGGGTTGGATGTCTCGATCCGCAGCAGGTAGCGCTTCGCGCCGGCCGCCCTCCAGCGGCGGAACGTGTCGCGGCTCTGCTCGCCAAGCGAGAGCGTCACGCCGACTTCGCCGTTGGTTTCCTCCCGGATCCGCAGCAGCAGGTTCTCGATCTGCGAGACAAAGGCGGCGTTCTGGCGTTCGCCCGATTGCAGCACGATTGACCCGTAGCGCTGCTGCCAGGCCCAGCGGGCGGCGGCGATCACGTCCTCATCCTCGACGGTATAGCGCTTCACGTTGTGGTTGTCGCGCCGGATACCGCAGTAGAGGCAGTTCTTCTCGCAGATGTTGCTGAACTCGATGATGCCCCGGTAGAAGACCTTGCGTCCGACAGTCCGGCATTTGACCTCGTAGGCCTGCGCATAGAGGGAGGCCAGGATGTTGTCGTCATCGGTTTCCAGCCACGTGATCATCTCCCGATCGGTCATAGGTTTTCGCATGGATGGAGTCTACCAGACCCCGCATGACGATCCAAGTCTTTTTGCGCCGGGTTGCATATCCATCGTGGGAACGGGAATTGCTGGTATTTTTTTGTGGGTCTGTAATAATGCGTTGTTCACGGGGATCGGGGCGATGTGTTCAGAGAGGTGGCTATGGCTGGTGAAAAGACGCTGGTGGGGAGTATTCATCCGGATGTGCTGTCGTTCACGGCGGGGCAGGACGTGCTGCTGGACCTTGTGCTGGTGGAAGCCGACTGCATCGGCTCGGCGGCGCATGTGACGATGCTGGCGGCTTTGACGCCGCCGCTTTTCGCAGCGGATGAGCGCACGCGGGTGATTGCCGCGCTGGTGGATGTGATGCGTCGTGACCGGCGCGGGGAGTTCACGATTACCGAAGCGGACCAGGATGTACACCTGGCCGTGGAGCGGGCGTTGACTGCCGCCGTCGGCGAGCTGGGCAAGCGGGTGCATACCGCCCGCAGCCGCAACGACCAGGTGGCGCTGGATTTGCGGTTGTACGCGAAGACCGAGCTGCTGGCGATGATCGGGCAGGCGGCGGCACTGGCCGCGGTCCTGCTGGACCTGGCGCGGCGGCATGAACGGGTTCCCATGGTCGGTCGCACGCACCTGCAGCCCGCCATGCCCAGCTCGGTCGGCGTCTGGGCCTCCGCCTATGCCGAAAGCCTGCTGGACGATATCGAATTGCTACAGGGGGCCTATGCGCAGAACGACCGCAGTCCGCTCGGCTCGGCCGCCGGCTATGGCGTGCCGCTGCCGATTGACCGGGCCCTGACCGCAAGGCTGCTGGATTTCGAGCGTCCTATCCATAACGTGATGTATGCCTCCAACGCCCGCGGCAAATGCGAGAGCATCATCCTGAATGCCGCCTCGCAGGTGATGCTCTCGTCAGCGCGTCTGGCGGAGGACATGACGCTGTTCATGATGCCGGAATTCGGTTATTTCCGTTTGCCGGCGCAATACTGCACGGGCAGCAGCATCATGCCCCAGAAGCAGAATCCGGACGTCTTTGAACTGGTGCGGGCGCGCAGCGCGACGGTCCTTTCGTGCGCCTCGCGTATCACGGGGGTCCTGAAAGGGCTTGCGGGCGGCTACCAGCGTGACCTGCAGGAAACCAAGGCCCCGTTCATGGAGGGGCTGCGGGTGACCCGCGAGACGCTGCGGGCGCTGACACTGGTGATGGCCCATGTCGAGGTCGATGCGGCGGCGCTGGCGCGCGGGTTCTCCCCTGGCGTGTTCGCGACCGACCGGGCGCTGGCGCTGGTGGCGGGCGGTATGCCGTTCCGTGATGCGTACGATGCGGTCAAGGCCGGCCTGGCCGACCTGGAACAGCAGGATCCCGCACAGGCGGTCGCGCTTAAGACGCACGAGGGGGCTCCGGCGGGGCTGGATCTGGCTTCGCTTGACAGGCGCGCGGCGCAGGCGAAGGCTTTTGCGGATGAGCGGGGGCGGCGCTGGCAGACGTCCGTCGCGGCCTTGCTCGGGGTTCCGTATCCGAAGCTTGAAGTGTAGGCGGGATACGTGGTAGAGTTACCGGGCGTTGGGAGTTCGGTGACGCGTGTCGGGTGTTGATCAGAAATAAGCGGGTCAGTCAAGGGTATCCAGTTATAGGCAATCATTCTTGGAATAAACAAGGGAGGAAGGTGACAATGCGAACAGTAGCAGCAGGGACATTATTCAGGCGCGTCTTGTGCGTGGGCGTGGCGATGCCGCTGGCGGCAGTGGCGCAGGAGGCGGCTGCCGTGACAGAGAAGGCGGGCGGGATTCCGTTCGAGACGGCGGTGGATGTCGCCATGATCGGGTGCTACGGGCTGCTCGCGTTGCTGTCGATTTTTGCGCTGGCGCTAATCATCTATTTCCTGGTGGTGCTGCGCAAGGGCCAGGTGGTGCCCGAACTGCTGCGCCGTGAACTCATGGAGAAGCTGCAGTCCGGCAATATGGAGGACGCCCGGCGCCTGTGCAGTTTCCGCGGCGGGGCGCTGAGCGCGGTTGTGCTCTCGGCCCTGGAGCATCTCAAGAACATTCCCGATGCGGATGCGATGCTGCTGCGCGACGTGGTCGAGGCTGAAGGTGCCCGGCAGGCGGAGTCCATCGAGGGCCAGCCTCAGTTGCTGATGGATATCGCCGTGGTGTCACCGATGATCGGGCTGCTGGGAACGGTATTAGGCATGATGATGGCGTTCAACGCGGTGGCGGACCAGGTTGCCATCGTCCGTCCGACTGCGCTGGTGGCGGGGGTCAACGATGCGATGCTCACGACCGCCATCGGGCTGATAGTGGGCATTCCGGCGATGATGTTCTATGCCTATTTCCGCCGCCGGGCCTCCCGTCTGATCTCGATGCTTGAAGTCGCTTCCGGAGAACTGGTGATGACGCTGCTGAGCAGGAGGCCGAAGACATGAATTTCCGCAGTCGATCCAAACCCGTCAGCATGGGTTTCCAACTGGCGCCGATGATTGACATCATGTTCCTGCTGCTATGCTTCTTCATCGCCGCCCAGCTCTACGCCCAGTGGGAAACGGAAATCGATATCACGTTGCCGACGGCAATCTCCGGCGACCTGCCGGACCGGCTGCCTTCGGAGATCATCATCAACATCCGCAGCGACGGGTCCACCGTTGTCAACCAGCGCGAGCTTGGGGTGCAGGAACTCTCCGGGTTGCTCACACGGATCGTGGAGCTCTATCCGGGGCAGCCGGTACTGATCCGCGCCGATCTCAAGACGCCCTACGAGCACGTCATCCGGACACTTGACATGTGCCGCCAGGTCGACATCTGGAACATCTCCTTCGCGACGACAGCGGCTGAGGAACCTTAACATGGTGCAGTGCTGGAAAACCGGGTTGGCGATCCTGGGCGCAACCGTGATGCTGGCAGCAGGTGCGGCGGCGCAGGCGGATGCCTATGCCGACCGCCTGCTCTTTGCCGACGGCCTTTATGCGCGCGGGATGCATGACCTGGCGCTCAAGGAATACGCCGCGCTGCTGAAGGCGTTCCCGGACGGGAAGGCTAACGACGCGGCGATGTTCCGGCTGGCCGAATGCCTGCGGTTGAAAGGCGACAATGTGACAGCCGGGCGGTTCTATTCGCATGTCGTGGTCAACTTCCGCACAAGCCCGTTCCGCCTGAGGGCCGCCTACCGGCGGGCGCGCCTCTATGCCGATGAAGGCGATCACGAATCGGCCATCGCGCATTTCCAGGTCATTCTCCGCGAGACCCCTCCACCCGACCTGGCGTCCGCCTCGCAGTTCTATCTCGGTGAATCGCTGCAGGCAAAAGGCGATGCCGATGCCGCCGATGCCGCCTTTGCCGTTATCCTTGAGAAACATCCGGATACCGAGTTCCATGTGTATGCCCTGATGAAACGGGCGGAGATCCGTCGCGACCGCTGGGCGGTGCTGTACCAGGCCGGCGATGCGGCGGCTGCCGCGGTCGGGGACCAGGCGCTGGGCTTTTTCGACCAGGCGTTGAAGCGCGGCGGTTCCGATCGGATCGTGGCCGAGGCCCTGTTCCAGACGGCGGAGATCCAATTCCGGCGCAAGGCGTATGCGCAGAGCGCGGAATCCTACCGCCAGTTGCTGACGCGCTTCCCGAAGGACGCGCGTGCGGCGCAGGCGCTGCTACAGGCGGCCTGGTCGGCTGTCAACACCGGACTCTATGCCGAGGCACTGTCGGCGGTTGGCAAGGCGCTGGACGATCCGTCGCGGGCGGACGCCCATGACGAGTGGCTCTATATCAAGGCCAACTGCGAACGGCAGTTGCTACAGCACGACAAGGCTATCGCGACGTATCGCGAACTGCTCACGCGCTTCCCGGCAAGCCGCTTTGCCGACGCGGTGCATTACGAGATGGCCGTCTCGTATTACAAGGCGGGCGAGTACGCGCGTGCCGTGGAGGAGGGCGAGCGGGTGCGCATGACGCCAGGCTTGCGGGCGGATGTCTGCTGGCTGCTGGCGGAAGCGTATGCCGCGCTGGAACAGTCGGCGCAGGCGACGCAGTATTACCAGATCGTCTTGCGCGAGACCCCCGGGTCCGAGCGGGCGCGCGACGCGACGTACCGTCTGGCGCACCAGCTCCAGAAACAGTCGTCGTATCGCGAGGCCTCGCGATACTACCTGGAACTGGTGGCGGCCTATCCGAAGGATGCGCTCGCCCCCCAGTCGCTATTCGCCTCTGCGTTCTGCCTGGCGCAGGCCGGAGCCTACGACGAGGCGGTCCGCGACTGGCGACGCCTGGCGCAGGAGTATCCCGACCATGAACTCAACGAGGATGCGGTCTACCAGAAGGCGATGGGCGAAGTGCGCCTGGGCCGCCGCTCGGACGCGGCCACGACCCTGGCCGAACTGCGCCGGCGCTTCCCGGAAGGTCGGTTTGTCGCGGATGCCTGGTACTGGGAGGGAATGCTGCTGTACGAGCAGGAGAAATACGCCGAGGCTGATCAGGCGCTGCGGGCGGCTCTCAAGGCGGCGAAGCGTGACGACCTGCGGCGCGAGTCCATGTTCCAGCTTGGGCTGGTTTTGCAGAAACGGGGACAATCGGAGGAATCGGCCGCGCTGCTGCAGGAACTTGTCGCCTCGCCGCTAAGCGAGAAATTCCCTCCGGCACTGCTGGAGTGGCTGGCATCCTACCATGGCGCGCAGAAACAATATGATCGAATGGTCGAGGCTGCGGAGCTGCTGGCACGGTCGGCGGAGCCCGCCTGGCAGCAGGCCGGAGCGGTGCTGGCGGGGCGCGGTCATCTGGCGGCCGGGCGGACTGAGGCGGCCGAGGCGGCATTCCGCCGAGCCTTGGAGAAGGGGGCGCTGACGCATTACGCCGGCGAGGCGGCGTTGCAGCTTGGCGAGCTTGCGCTGGCTCGCAAGGCCGGTCCCGAGGCGGAACGCTTCTTCCAGCAGGCGTCGGATACGGCTGCCGGTGAGGCGGCGCTGGCCATCCGGGCGCGTGCCTTCATGGGCCTCGGGCGGGTGGCGGTGCTGGCCGGTGGCAACGAGGATGCCTCGCGGCGATTCCTGAGCGTGGCCATCCTTTATGACGATGCCGAACTGGTGCCGGAGAGTCTTTTCCTGGCAGCACAGGCTTTGGATAAGCTGGGGCGCGGGGAGGAGCGCGACAAGGTCGTGCGCGAGCTTGGCGAGCGGTACCCGGAGAGCGAATGGATGGGGAAAGCGAGGGCGCAATGGCCAATGTAGAACAGCAGGATTGGTTTCCTGAACCTGACGGGATCGGTGGCAGACACGTGTTCGCCGCCACCTTGGCCGCTGTCATCTCGATGGTGGCGCACGGCTTCCTGGTCTTTATCGCCTCGCGTATCGATATGGATTATTTTTCCCGTCTGGCGTATAAAGCGCCGCCGCGCGAGTACCCGGCGATGCAACTGGGCAGCGTTGAGATCTCGGATGCGGACCAGGCACGGGTGCTGACCGCGTTGCGGGATCTGGGGCAGGCGGTTCCGCCCGATGTGACAGAGGCGGTGGATGAGATGCAGGTCGCGCCGGAAGTCGGTGTTACCGATCCGCCTGCGCTGACCGAGCTTGTAAACACACCGCCGGAACTTGCCGGGGTGTCTGAGCCGGATCTGGTTCCGCCGGGGGATGCATGGATGCCGCGCCAGGAAATCCTCGCGGTCGAGACCGTGGCGGTGGGGGGCGAACTTGCCGGGCTTGAGCGGCGGGTGATCCCGGACATCGAGCGGGTGCCGAATGCCCCCGACATCGTGCTGCCGGTCAGTACGGATCTGGCGGGCAACGTCCCGCAGGGCACGTTTCCGCTGAAGGCACCGTCCGCCTCGCGGTCGATGCGCGAGGCGATCGGGGATCCGTCGCGTGCCGCCGTGACGGAGCAGGCACCGGTGATCGCCGCAGTTGTTGATGATCGCGAACGGTTCGAGGAGACCCCCGAGGAGATTACCGATATCGAACCGGTCGAGCGCGTGCTGAAGGCCCGTTTGGATACGTTCACAGACCGCCGTGACCGCGATTATGCCTATTTCCGCCTGGTGATCGAGCGAGCCGGGGAGGAGGTTCTGCCGGTGCGCCCGAAGGATGTGCTGCTGGTGCAGGACGCCTCGGCCAGCATGGCCGAGCAACGTCTTTACTTCAGCCGCGAGGCCATGCGGCGGGCGTTGGCCGCGATCGGCCCGGCGGACCGGTTCAATGTCGCCTCGTTTGCCGACCGCACGGCCTTCTGTTTTCCTGGCTGGGTGGCGAAGACACCCGAAACCCTCGCGCAGGCCGAAACCTTCATCAACGCGATGGCTTCCGCCGGCAATACTGATCTTTTCGCGTCGATGCAGGATCTCCTGGCCCTTGAACGGCAGCCCGGCCGACCGGTTGTGGCCTTTGTCCTGACCGACGGGCTGGTGAACAAGGGCTTGACGGACAGCACGGAGATCATCGCTGCCTTCACGCGGCAGAACCTGGGGCAGATCTCGGTCTTCACGATGGGTGTCTCGGCACAGGCCAACCGCTACCTGATTGACTTGCTGAGCTACTGCAACGGCGGCTCCGCCGAGGTGATCGAATCCGGCCGGTGGGATATCCCGGTGGCGGCGGAAGCGGTGATGCAGGGCATCCAGCGCCCGGTGCTTTCGGACCTGACCTTGCGGTTCGGTGCCGAATCCACCGTGGAAGTCTATCCCCGGCGCCTTGGAAACCTTTACCTGGACCGTCCGCTGGTGCTCTACGGGCGCTACCGCCGCGTGGAACCGAAGCTGGTGTTCCAGGCGCTCGGGCAGGCGGGCCAGACCCGCTGCGACATGATCTTTGATTTGCCGCTGAACGCCGCCGCCGCGGGAATGACCAGTGGCGATGCCGATATCCGTGAATCGTGGGCGCAGCAGAAGATCTATCATCTGCTGGGCGAGTATGCCCGCAGCCGCGACAGCGAGATCCTGCGCGATCTGCGAAAGACCGGGC
>CAZZBA010000185.1:0-8072 GCA_964652765.1 uncultured Victivallales bacterium
TCATGCGTTTGCAGAGGTTTTTCCACCAGGTGTCGGCCAGCCAGAAGAACGGCGTGCCGTCGGCATGCTCGAAGTACGTCTTGCCCGGGCTCGTCTGCACAAAACCATGCTTCAGCAGCGGGTTGTCGCCCGTGTAGGCCACAACCGAGAGGCTTTGCTCTGTACCATTGAGGCCTGAATTCGCCTTGTCGGAGCATTCCACGCGGTATGTGTACTTCCCCTGCTCCGGCGGTGCAAAACGCACCGTCCACGTCTTGTCGCCCGCCCAGAAAGCCGGGACCTCCCATTGCTTCTCGCCTTGCTTGAAGACGACATCGACTTCCACCTCCATGAATGCGTTCGAGTACCCCTTCGCGCTCTCGTAGGAGGCTTCAAAGACATTCCACTGCGCAACCTCCGCGCCCTGTACAACCGTGTTCATCAAGATGCCTCCCAGTATCATTGTTATTGCTCTATTCATTTTCATTTCATGTCCTCTCATTTTAACGCAGTTCCCCTTTGTGGCCGATTGAGTCAATGGCTATAGCCAGGAAGATGATAATGCCCCTGACGATCGTGTAGATGAATGGAGAGGCGTTCATCATGGCCAAGCCGTTCATGATCGTTGTCACCAGGATGATGCCGGTGACGGCGCCGGGAAGGATGCTCCCCTTGCCGCCGAACAGACTGGTGCCGCCCAGGACCGCGGCTGAGATCACGATGAATTCATTCCCTTCACCAAAGCCGGCGGAGACGCTGCCGATCTGACCCGCGGACAGGATCCCTCCCAAGGCGCCGAGCGCACCGCAGATCACATAGGCAATCACGATGTTGCGATTCACCTTGATCCCGGCCCGTTCGGCATTCCGGCCGGAGTTGCCGATCGCCATTAAATGACGGCCATATACCGTGTGCCGCAGGACGTAATCGAAAAGCACCAGGACCAGCACGAAGATGATCAGGACATTCGGGAACGGCCCAACCCGCCCGTTCGACAATCCGCCCAGGACGGACACATTGATGGATGCCGAACCCGAGATCTTGAGTCCCACGCCCCTCAGAATACTGCCTGTCGCCAGCGTGACGATAAAAGGCAGGATGCGAAAACGCGTCACCAGGAACCCGTTGATCCAGCCGACCCCTGCACCCAGGAGCAAAACCAGGCCGAGCACCAGCGCCGGACCCCGCATATCGGCAAGCCAGGCTGCGGGAATCAGGCCCGCGGCGTTCACCAGAACCCCCGCCAGCGTAGAAATGAAGAACATACTGCGTCCAACCGAGATGTCCACTCCCACCACCAGCAGCACGAACACTGTGCCCACCACGGCAATGCCCAGCGGCGCCGCCTGCTGAAGGATCAACAGAAGATTCTCAACCGTCAGAAACCGGCTGTTGCCCAGGGAGAAAACAATGACCAGCAGCACCAGCACCGCATAGATGCCGTAGCGTGTCAGCCAGGCCAGATACTCTCCGCCCCGTTGTTTGTTCTCGTTGATCATTTTACCATTTGTCCCTGCAGGGCCATCTCCAGAATTCGTTCCTGATCAAACCCGGACTTCGGCACGTCGCCGGCGATGCGGCCGTCCTTCATGACCAGGATTCGGTCGCAGGTTCCCATCAGCTCCAGGATTTCAGAGGAAATCAACAATACGGCCGAACCCCGCTTCGCCAGATTGGCGACAATGGAATAGATCTCGAACTTGGCGCCGACATCCACACCGCGGGTCGGCTCATCAAGAATGAATATCTTCGGATCCTTCATCACCCATTTGCCAAAGACCACCTTCTGCTGGTTCCCTCCCGAAAGGTTGCTGACCAGCTGAACCCCGGGCTCCGCGACCTTGATTTGAAGGTCCTTGATGGCTTCCCGGTTATAGCGGGCTCTTTCGCCGGCGTTCACGACACCCGCCCGGTTCACCAGGTCGGCCATCTTGACCAGACTCAGGTTGTCATCCACCGGCTTGGTCATCAACAGCCCTTCGCTATGGCGATCTTCAGTAATGAAGGCGGCATTCTCGCTGATGCATACGCCGGGACTGACGTACGACAGAGTGCGGGCGTTCATGGTAATCGTGCCTTCATCCCGCTGCTCCACGCCGAAAAGAACCTTTGCCAGTTCAGTTCGTCCGGCCCCCATCAAGCCGTACAATCCGACAATCTCGCCGGCCCTGAGACTGAGGGAGACACCGTTGACCCGCTCCTGCCATTTGATGCCGGAGGCCTCCAGAAGAACCGTGTCGCCGATGGTCTTTTCGATTGAGGGAAAGACCTGGGTCATTTCGCGGCCCACCATGCGTCGGATGAGTTCGTTCTCCGTGATCCCTGACGCCGGACTGGTGCCGGCAATGCATCCGTCACGAAGGACGGTGATGCGATCGCACAGCCGGAAAACGTCCTCAAGTATGTGCGAAATGTAAACGATGGATACGCCTCTGGCCTTCAGCTCGCCTATGGTCTTGAAGAGATCCTCCTTCTCCCGGCTGGACAGCGAGGTCGTCGGCTCGTCGAAAATCAGGATGCGGGCGTTCTTCATCAGGGCCCTCGAGATTTCCACCATCTGGCGGATGCCTGTCGACAGGCACTCAACCTTTGTGTCGGGCGTGACCGGCAGAGAAAAGCGGTTGATACAGTCCTGCGTGATCCGGTTGATGGCCTTGCGATCAATGCTTCCGAACCGGGTCCTGGGGAAGCCATCAATAAACAGGTTCTCCGCCACCGTCAGATTGGTAAACAGGTTGAGCTCCTGGTGGATGAAGGCGATCCCCTTTTCCGTGGCGTTCAAGGGACTCCGCGGGGCGTAGGGTTCACCGAACAGTTCCATGCTCCCGGAATCCATGGACAGAACGCCGCCGACAATGTTCATCAGCGTGGATTTACCGGCCCCGTTCTCCCCCACCAGGCCCAGCACCTCGCCTTTTTCCAGGTCAAAATTGAGGCCGTGCAGTACCTGCACACCGCTGAAGCCCTTCCGGATATCCGTCAATCGAAGTGCGGGGTCAGACATCGGCCACCTTCTTCCTCTTCCAGGGCAAGGCCGTGCGACTGTTGAGCAGATACGAGGAGATGGCGGAGAGCACGATCAGGGCACCCATGACCATCATCATGGTATACCAGCCAACTCCGAGCAGATTCAGCGCGTTGTTGAGCAGCGTGATGAACAGGACGCCCAGGAGGGTCTTGTGCACCCCGCCAAAGCCGCCGGAGGTGCTCGTGCCCCCCACAATGACACTGGCAATGGTCACAAGAAACATCTTATCGCCGAGCGATGCCATGCCGACCTGGTTCCGGGCCGTGGCGATCACGCTGGCAAGCCCCGCGAGCACGCCGGAAATCACCATCAGCAGAACGATGATTCTCTTCACCGGAACGCCGGAGATGAAGGCGACTTTCGGATTCACGCCGATCGCATACACCTGTTTGCCGAACAGCGTGTACGTCAACAGCCAGTGGGAAAACAGCCAGACCGAAAAAGCGATCAGGATCGGCACGAAGAAGAATTTGCCCTCGCCGCCCAGCACAAAGAACGGCTCAGGCAGGCCCGCTATGGATGATGTGGCGCTGACCATGCTGGTGAACTGGACGGCCAGTCCCAGGACGATCAACTGCGTGGCCAGGGTCGCAACGAACGAAGGCATCTTCAGCCATGTAACCGACAGGCCGTTGACCGCTCCCACCAGCAGTCCGATGGCAAGCATCGCCACAATGGCTACGGGGATTGAGAGTGCCGGCACGGGCGCCAGGGGTGACAGTGCCATGATATAGGCGCCGACAACACTCCCCAACGTCAGGATGGACGTAACCGAAAAATCTATGCCGCCATTGAGCACCACAAAGGTCAGTCCACAGGAGATGATCAACAGGTCGGCAGACTGCAACAGGTAATTACGCAGGTTGCCGGCCGTGCAGAAAAGCGGCACAAAAACCATCGCAGCAATGAACGAAACGATCAGGAGGGGCAGTATCGGCATGTCCTTGAAGACTGCCCTGCAGATGGAATACAGTTTTTTCATTGCGTTATTTCAACAGTGAATAGCTCCATACCTTCGGGGCAAGTTCCTTGAAATTATCGACGGTAACGATCTGCCCTTCATCATAGATGATGTTCTGGGGCGGGGTCTTTCCATTAATCAGGTTCACTGCCCATTCCACGGCAAGCTGCGCCTCCAGGACGGCGTCCTGGGCGGCATCACCCCAACTATACCCGTCTTTCAAGTACTGCATACCCACTTCGTCGCCATCAAAGCTTACGACAGGGAAATGGTTGGATTCACCGATCCTGGCCCAGCGGCCACGTTGTTCCAGAACGGATCTGATGGGCGGCCAGAGATAGTCAGAAGGCGTGACGATGAGATTCGCCCCTGGATTGGCCTGCAGTGCGTTCTGAAGCCCTTTCAAGGCGGTATCCAGATTCCACTCGGTCGGCACTTCAGCAGTCAGCTTCAACACATCTGGATTATCTGCAATCGCCTGGCGATGACCCGCCTTGCGGAGTGCGGCATTCTCATCGCTCAAGTTGCCGATCAGAAGCACAACGTTGTAGGTCTTGCCTTCCCGGCGGGCACGGTCGGCAAAGGCATTCAGAACCTTCTGCCCCATCGCCTTGTTGTTGGCAATGACCTGGGCATCCGGCTGAACGCTGCCCGGGACGGGCCGATTGATCATTACGATCGGAATGCCGGCGGCTTTGCAATTCTTGATGGACTTGACAATGGCGGAACTGTCCTTCGGGAAACAGAGGATGGCATTCACCCGGCGTGCGATCAGGTTTTCAATCTGCACATTCTGTTTAGCTGCGTCACCTTCCGCCATCACAGAAACGACTTCAACGCCTCTTTTCTTCGCTTCCGTGATCACCGCGGAATGATTCATTACAAGCCACGCTGATTCCAGTGAGTCGTAGGACAGGCCCAGGGTAATTACCTTTTCCCCTTTTGCCTCCTTCTGCTTTCCGCAGGCAGACAGGAAAAGGGACGCCATCAATATCAGCACAGCGCCAGTAAATAATCTCATCTTCATGTGTTTGCTCCTGTGATGTGTTGCTGCACTTTCCGAATGGCCCCAAGCACGCCGGCGGTGTCACCAAGTTTGGACGCCACGACCTCGCACGTCGTCAGCCCCTTGAACAGGAGCCAGCAGTTTTCACGCATGGTCCGGTTGATTACAGGGAGGATCCGCGCACAGCGCTCAGCGAGGCCGCCCACAATCACGATCTTCTCCGGCTGCATGGTGAGCACAACGTTGGAGCAGAGCCTGCCGAGCAGGACCGCTACCCGGTCCAGGATGGCACACGCCACCGCATCGCCCCTGTTGGCGGCGTCGAAGACCATGGCGGCGCTGACATCGTCTGCATTCCCTCCGCACAACTCTGTGATAAGAGTCTTTCCGCCGTCCCTGACGGCAAGCTTGCCGTGGTTGGCTATGCCGCTGCCGCAGACCATCGTATCCACGCAGCCCCTGGCGCCGCACTTGCAGGGCCAGTCGTCATCGCTGACCCGCGAGTGGCCAAATTCCGGAAAGAGATTGTCCGGGTACTCCTGCACCTCTCCATCGATCACAAGCCCGGCGCCGAGACCCGTCCCCCAGGCCAGCACAGCAAATCGCTTGCAGGTCTTCCCGACGCCCGCCCAGTTTTCGCCCCAGGTTGGGATGACGGTGTCAACATCGGCCACAACCGGCACCCCGTACCGTTCTGCAACCGGCTTTGTAATGGATGCACCAGCCATGAAATCCCAGTCCGGGCCCCACTTGATCGCACCGGTCTTACGGTCCACCACGGCCGGCACAGCAATGCCAATCCCGAGAATTCCACTCTTATCGGCCTTGGTCTCAGTTAAAATCCTGTCAATACCGTCAAAGATCTGTTTGTAAATGACAGCGGGCGATTCGCGTGTATAGGGTTGTTTTGTATAACACTTCAGCTCAGGAGAATCCCCGGCAATGGCGAAGCGCATGTTCGTCTTCCCAAAATCTATTCCAACGGTGAACTTTTTCATTATCTGCTCAATCCTCTCATCCCGGATAAGCCATTGTTAAATTAAACATGGCTGCACTTCAGGATCTCTTCTACTGCGCTTTCTTCCGAACACCTGCAGAACGTATCTGTGCCAGGATTCGCTCGGCCATGGCCTTGTCGATAAATAGCGCAGAGAGCAACCCTGTCCGCAACGCGCCCAGCACCGCAGCTGCCTTGTCCACACCAAAGGCAACCGCCACAAGACAGTCGATTGCCTTCAGCTGCTTGAGATCGGCTCCAATGATCCGGTCCTCAAGACCGCTCTTCACAATCCGGCCTTCACGATCATAATAAATTCCGCAGACATCACCAACGGCCCCTGCCAGGGTCAGCCGCGGAAGATGTTCTTCACCGATATAAACAACCATGCCGGGAACAGGCGGCACCACCCCGATTCCAACGCAGGCCAGGTTGACACTGTCCCACCGGGCAATCACATCACGTATGCCTGCTTCTTTCGACAAATCTGCGCGCAACTTTGCGGAACTCACCACCATGGGGAGTGACAGGAATTGCGCCCTGGCATGGAGATTACCGGCCGCACGCATAACCAGCTGGTTCATCTGGCTGTAAAGCCCTGAATGCCCGCATTCTCCCATTAGCGGAAGAACATCGACGTCGGGAACATGCGAAGATTTCAGCAGGTCCACCACCATGCTGATGGTCCGCCCCCAGGCAAGCCCGAAGGTATCGCCATCCCGGAGTTTATCAGCAATAAACCCCGCCGCCGCCTCAGCCACCGCCCTGGAAGTCAATGCTTCCGAACCACGCGGATTTGAGACCACTGTAAGTTGTCCGATCCCGGTAGATTCCTTAATCGCGCCAGCCAGATCAATGCAGGCGTTATCCGGATCCACAATCTGGATGCGGACGATGCCCGAATCCTTTGCGCGCTGAAGGTACTGGGCAATCAAAGAGCGCGAGACCTTAAGCCGGTCGGCAATCTCCTGCTGGGACAGGTTTTCATCGTAATAAAGATGCGCAACCTGGACAAGGGCCCCATCAATCCGGTCTTTCTTTGCAATTTCCGCTGATTTTTTCACAATACCTTCTGCTGGCTTACTTTGTTAATCAATTGATACAGTCACCAATCTTTCACCCTATCACAGCCAACAGCGTATTTACAGGAACAGCTGTCCCTTCCTGGACCAGGATTTTCTGAACAATCCCCGCTGCCGGAGCTTCAATTTCCATGACAGCCTTATCTGTTTCAATCTCCAGAATGATTTCACCCTTTGCAACAGCAGCTCCCTCTTTCTTTTTCCAGGAGAGCACCAGCCCCTCCTCCATCACCTCACCCAGCTTCGGCATCGTCAGTTCAGTTGTCATGGTCAGCCTTTCTTTTTCATCAGTTCTTTCACCTCGTCCATAATGGACTGTTCGGTGGGGATGACCTGCCGTTCCAACACGGGTCCGTACGGGATTCCGGTTCTGGTTGAGCATAGCCGCTTCACCGGGCTTTTCAAACTTCCAAAGCACCCTTCATGGACCACGGAGGAGACCTCGCCGCTCCAGCCGCCCTCGGCGGGCGCCTCCGTAACCACCAGGCAGCGCCCGGTTTTCCGGACCGAGCGGATCAGGGTCTCCTTGTCCAGCGGCCACAGCGTCCGCGGATCAATCACCTCGCAGGAAATGCCGCTTTCCTGCAGTTTTGCGGCGGCCCCCAGCGCGAACAGCACCATCCATGAGGTTGCGATGATGGTCACATCCGTCCCCTCACGCTTGACATCGGCGACGCCCAGCGGAATCAGGTATTCCTGCTCCGGCACTTCGCCTTTTTCGAAATAGAGGGTCTTGTGCTCGATGAACACCACGGGGTTGTCGTCGCGGATGGCCGACTTGAGCAGCCCCTTGACGTCATACGGCGTGGAGGGCATCACCACGACCAGACCCGGCACATTCACGAACCAGTTCTCGAAGCACTGGGAATGCTGCGAGGAGTTCCTGCGCCCGGCCCCGCCCTGGGTCTTGAAGACGATGGGCATTTTGACCTTTCCGTTCGAGAGCTGGTGCCACTTGGCGGCATGGTTCACGATCTGGTCCATGGCGATCGAGATGAAGTCGATGTACATGATCTCCA
>CAZZBA010000186.1:0-5545 GCA_964652765.1 uncultured Victivallales bacterium
CCTATCCCGAGACCTGCCGGGTGAATGCCGATGGAAAGCGCCAGCGGCACGGGGGGCGCCACAACCATTGCCGGACCTCGCCGGTCTACCGTGAGAAATGCGTGCAGATGAACTCCCGGCTTGCCGAACGCTACAAGGACCATCCGGCCCTGCTGGTGTGGCACGCCTCCAACGAGTACAACGGTGGTGACTGCCATTGCGACCTATGCATCGCGTGGTTTCACCAGTGGCTGCGCGCGCGTTACGACAACGACATCGGGAAGCTGAACCATGCCTACTGGTCGTCGTTCTGGTCGCACGCATTCCCCGATTTTGGCTACGTGCTGCCGACCGACAAGGGCATCCACGGCCTGATGCTCGACTGGGAGCGGTTCAAGACGCACCAGACCATTGACTTCTTCAAGGCCGAGACTGCGCCGATGCGGGTGTTTACGCCCACGGTGCCCGTGACCACGAATTTCATGAACGGCAGCGACACGCTCGATTACTGGGCGTTCGCCAAGGCGATGGATGTCATCTCCTGGGATTCCTATCCCAACTGGCACGAGAAAGGTGACGATGTTACGGAAGCGGTCAGCAATTCGATCCTGCATGATCAATGCCGCGCGATGAAGGGCGGAAAGCCGTGGATGCTGATGGAGAGCGTCCCGAGCATCCCGACCCGCGGCCGCGTCAAGAAACGCAAGGAGCCTGGAATGCATGTGTTGTCGAGCCTGTTGGCGGTGGCGCATGGCTCCGATACCGTGCAATACTTCCAGTGGCGCAAGAGCCGAGGCTGCATGGAGAAGTTCCATGGCGCGGTGGTCGACCACGAGGGGTCCGAGAAGACCCGTGAATTCCGGGAAGTCGCTGATGTAGGGGCCGTGCTGGCTCGGCTCGACGAGGTGGTGGGAACCACGGTGCAGCCGGAAGTCGCCGTGATCCAGGACTGGGAGAACGAATGGGCGATCCGCGAGGGTGCCCGCGTTTTCCTGGGCGAGAATACCAAGTACCGACAGGAATGCGCGGCGCATTACCAGCCTTTCTGGCAGGCGGGCGTGCCGGTGGATGTGATCGACCAGAATGGTGCTCTCGACCGCTACAAGCTGGTGGTCGTCCCGATGGCCTATATGCTGCGGCCGGGCTTCGCGGCTCGTCTCAAGGCGTTTGTGGCGGGTGGCGGTACGGCCGTGATGACCTACTGGAGCGCGGTTGTGGACGAGTCCGACCTCTGTTTCCTGGGCGGCGTGCCGGGCGAGGGGCTGCGCGAGGTGTTCGGTGTGTGGGAGGAGGAGAGCCAGAGCTATTTCCCGCACGAATCGGTCGGCCTCGCCATGGCCGAGGGCAACGCGCTGGGATTGACCGGCACCTACAAGGCCGTGGACACCTGTTCGGTGATCCATGCCGAAGGGGGTGCCCGTGTGCTGGCGACCTACAGCGACCAGTACTTTGCCGGCAGCCCGGCATTGACCGTCAACGCCTATGGCAAGGGCAAGGCGTACTACCTTGCGGCGAGGGTGAAGGGCGAGTTGCTATCGGATGTCTATGGCAGGCTTGTCGCCGATCTGAAGATCAAGCGCGTGCTCGACACGGAACTGCCAGCGGGCGTAACCGCCCAGTTGCGGACCGATGGCGTCACGCGGTTCGTTTTCCTGCTGAACTTCAACAACCAGGAGGTCACCGTTGACCTTGGCGGTAAGTTCCAGGACATGCTGACGGGTAAGCCCTGCTCGGGTAGCTTGACCCTCGAACGCTACGGCGTGCGCATCCTGCGCAACTGAATGAGGGAATACCCAAGGAAGCCTTGAACTCCGAAGTCAACAATCGGTTGGGTACACATCGGGAGGGACAGCGGCTCGCTGTCCGCCCGCCTGTCTAATCACCGCCCGCCTTCTAAAAAGGCTTCGCCAGTTACCCTCTCATGCGCAGCGGCTCACCGAGGACGGTTCGCCCTACCTTGACGCCTGTATTCGTCAGGGTAGGGCGTAGCCTCCAGGCAAGCCGTTCGTTGCAAAAGCATGCGGTGATACGCCACCCGCCTTGCTGGCACCCATTCGGTATTTGTTGGGCGTTGGAAATTGGAAGTTGGGTGTTGGAATTCTTGTCTGCAGTCTGCGGTCTGTAGTCTGCAGTCTTCCCGACCCACTCACTCCCACTCGATGGTGGAGGGCGGCTTGGAGCTGATGTCGTAGACGACGCGGTTCACGCCCTTGACCTCGTTGATGATCCGGTTGGAGATGCGGTCCATAACGTCATAGGGCAGCTTGTACCAGTCGGCCGTCATGCCGTCGCGGCTCTGGACTGCCCGGACGGCGACCACGTTCTCGTACGTCCGGTCGTAGCCCATGACGCCGACCGACTGGATCGGCAGCAGCACGGCGAAATACTGCCACACGTCGAGGTGGTTCTCCATCTTGAGGATCTCCTCGCGCACACGCTGGTCCGCCTCGCGCAGCACCCGCAGGCGCTCGGGCGTGATCGCGCCGATGATGCGCACCGCCAGGCCGGGGCCGGGAAAGGGCTGGCGGTCGACCACGTAGCCGGGCAGGCCCAGTTCGCGTCCGACCTCGCGCACCTCATCCTTGAACAGCTCGCGCAACGGCTCGATCAGCTCGAACTTCAGGTCCGCCGGAAGGCCTCCGACATTGTGATGCGACTTGATCGTGGCCGAAGGCCCCCCGATGGGCGAGATCGACTCGATCACGTCGGGGTAGAGCGTGCCCTGTGCCAGGAAGTCGACGGGTCCGATCGCGCGCGCCTTCTCGGCGAACACGTCGATGAAGATGCGTCCGATGATCTTGCGCTTCTGCTCCGGGTCGGTGACATCCTTGAGCGCGTCCAGGAAAAGGTCCGCCGAGCGGGCCACATGCAGGTCGATCCCGAACGCCTTGCCGAACAGGCTCTCGACATCCTCGACCTCGTGCTGCCGCAGCAGGCCGTTGTCCACGAACACGCAGTGCAACTGCTTGCCGATCGCCTTGTGGAGCAGGGCGGCCACGACCGAGGAGTCGACCCCGCCGCTCAAGCCCAGCAGCACCTGCCTGTCGCCCACGCGCTCGCGGACGGTGCGGATGGTCTGCTCGACAAACGAACTCATTTCCCAGTCGGCCTTGCAGCCGCAGATATTGAACGCGAAATTCCAGAGCATTTCCGCGCCCTGGGGGGTGTGCACCACTTCCGGGTGGAACTGCACCCCGTAGATCCGTTTGGCGGGGTCGTGCATGGCGGCGTAGGCGCAGTTGTCCGATTCCGCCACGGCGGTGAACCCCGGTGGCAGTAATTCCACCTTGTCGCCATGGCTCATCCAGACCTGGAGGTCGGCGGAGAGTCCGGTAAAGAGGGGATTGCCGGCGTCGGTCACGCGCATCATGGCCTTGCCGTATTCACGCTTGGCGCTGCCGAGCACACGACCGCCCAGCGTATACGCGGTAAGCTGCATGCCGTAGCAGATGCCCAGCACGGGAATGCCGATGTCGAAAAGGGCCGGATCGCATTTCGGGGAACCCGCATCAGGCACGCTACAGGGGCCGCCTGAGAGGATGATGCCCTTGGGGGCGCGGGCACGCAGGGTTTCGGCCGGCGTGTCGAAACGCAGGATCTCGCAGTAAACCTTCTGTTCGCGAATGCGGCGGGCAATCAGCTGGGTCACCTGCGACCCGAAATCGAGTACCGCAATCCAGTTTGTCGGTGTCATGGCAGCTCCTTTATTAAAACGGCAAGGATAACAGGAAGGCAATCCACGGGACAAGCAGAATTGCAGGCTTCTTTGCTTGCCAATTTTGTGTAGTCCGCTAAAATGCCCGGCCTATGAACAGGATACTCTTTAAAAAGCAGTTGGCGGCCGATGTGTACCAGATGCGCATTGCCGCCCCGTTGATCGCGCGCGAACGCCGTGCCGGTCAGTTTGTCATCATCCAGATCGAAAGCAATTTCGGTGAACGCATCCCGCTGACGATCGCGGATGCGGACACGGACGAGGGCTCGATCACGATCATCTTCCAGGCGGTCGGTCGTACCACGCACCTGCTGGCCGCGAAGAATGTCGGCGACAGCGTGCAGCACCTGCTCGGCCCACTGGGGACCCCCACCCATATCGAGAAATTCGGGCGGGTGGTCTGTGTCGGTGGCGGCATCGGGGTCGCGCCGATGCACCCGATCGCCCAGGCGATGAAGGCGGCGGGCAACGAGGTGATCATCATCATGGGCGCGCGCAACCGCGCGCTGCTGATCCTCGAGGATGAGATGCGGGCGATTGCCGACGAGCTGATCATCTGCACCGACGACGGTTCCTACGGGCGCAAGGCGCTGGTGACCGCGCCGCTGAAGGAACTGTGCGAGGCACAGCCGAAGCCGGCGCTGGCCGTGGCGATCGGCCCGCCGATCATGATGAAGTTCTGTGCCGAGACCACGCGCCCGTACGGGGTGCATACGATGGTCTCGCTCAACACGATCATGGTCGACGGTACGGGGATGTGCGGTGGCTGCCGCGTGACGGTCGGCGGCGAGACCAAGTTCGTCTGCGTGGACGGGCCCGAGTTCGACGGGCACCAGGTGGATTTCGACAACATGATGAACCGCCTCAAGGCCTATAAGCCGAAAGAGGACCAGGATCATCACCGCTGCCATCTGGAAGAAGTAATCGAGGAACGCAAATGACACATGCCACGCCTGAGGAATTGACGCAGGAAGCCACGCGCTGCTTGATCGCGCTTGAGAAACCGCTGAAGGCCAAACAGCGCATGGCGATTCCGGCGCAGGAGATGCCGGCGCAGGATCCGGCCGTGCGCCGAGGCAACATGAACGAGGTCGCGCTCGGATATTCCGAGGCGCAGGCTCGCCTGGAGGCCGAACGCTGCCTCCAGTGTCCGACAAAGCCCTGTATCGCAGGCTGTCCGGTCGGTATCGATATTCCCGCCTTTATCCAGAAGATCGCCGATGGTGATTTCGCGGCGGCGATCGGCGTGATCCGCGAGAGCAGCCTGCTTCCGGCGGTCTGCGGCCGGGTCTGCCCGCAGGAGACGCAGTGCCAAGCACCCTGCACCGTGGGCAAGGCGCTCAAGTCGGTGGACAAGGCCGTGGCGATCGGGCGGCTGGAACGCTTCGTGGCCGATTGGGAGCGCGAGAACGGACTGCTCAAGACCCCGGCGGTTAAAGCGCCAACGGGGAAGAAAGTCGGTATCATCGGCAGCGGCCCGGCGAGCGTGACCGTCGCGGCGGACGTGCGCCGCGAGGGGCACGAGGTGACCGTGTTCGAGGCTTTCCACCGTCCCGGGGGCGTACTGCTTTACGGCATTCCCGAGTTCCGTCTGCCCAAGGCGATCGTGGACCGCGAGATCGACGAGCTGCGCGCGATGGGGGTGGAGATCAAGACTGACTTCGTGATCGGACGCACGCGCCGCTTGACCGACCTGCTTGAGAAGGATGGCTACGATGCGCTCTTCGTGGGAACGGGTGCCGGTCTGCCGAAATTCATGAATATCGAGGGCGAGAATCTCGTCGGCGTCTTTTCCGCCAACGAATACCTGACACGGGCCAACCTGATGAAGGGCTATGACGAACGGGCGGC
>CAZZBA010000186.1:5555-7941 GCA_964652765.1 uncultured Victivallales bacterium
TACGGCTCGGTGCGGAGGAAGTGCACCTGATCTACCGTCGGACCGAGGCCGAGATGCCGGCACGGGTCGAGGAAGTCGCGCATGCCAAGGAGGAGGGGATTGTTTTCCACCTGCTCCAGAACCCGACGCGGATATTGGCCGATGAGCGTGGCTGGGTCTGCGGCATGGAACTGCTGAAGTATGAACTGGGCGAGCCGGATGCCTCCGGGCGTCGCCGTCCGGTCGAGATCAAGGGCAGCGAGTTCGGGATGGATGTCGACACTGTGATCGTCGCCATCGGCAACGAGTCCAACCCGCTGATCCGCCAGACCACACCGGGACTGGAGACCAGCAAGTGGGGCACACTGGTGGTGGACGAGACCGGCAAGACCTCGCTGGACCGCGTATACGCCGGCGGCGATATCGTCCTCGGTGCCGCCACCGTGATCCTCGCGATGGGCGAAGGCCGCCGCGCCGCCGCCGCCATCAACCAGATGCTTGCACAATCCTGAGGTTGATCTGCTGAAAAATGGGGGGGATCCCATGTCGGCGACAAATTTCAATACAAAGAATGACACACTCCGCAAGCTCCTGGGCAACGGATTAACCTATCGAATTCCTCGATTCCAACGGGATTACAGTTGGACGGAAGAGGAATGGGAAGACCTGTGGATGGACATTCTCGGCACCATCAAGCACGGTGGAGAGCCCGCTCATTATATGGGCTATCTCGTTCTGCAGTCGGAAAACGACAAGGTGTTTGATGTCATTGACGGTCAGCAGCGTCTTACCACCTTGAGCCTGATCGTACTGGCGGTTCTAAAGAACCTGCAACGGCTGATTGCGGACCATAAGGATGCCGAACGAAACCAACCACGCCTGGAGCAAATCCGGCAAACCTATATAGGCTATCTTGATCCCGTCACCCTGGTCTCCCGCTCCAAGCTGACGCTGAATCGAAACAACGACAATTACTACCAGTCCTATCTGGTACCGCTCGGTCATTTGCCGCAAAGGGGCTTCCGTGCTTCGGAACACGGGCTTCGTAAAGCATTTGAGTGGTTCGATAAGAATATTACCGACCATTATGTCAAGGGACACGGTGATCCGGGAGTCGAGCTGGCTAAGTTTGTGGAGGCCATGAGCGACAAGCTCTTCTTTACCGTCATTACGGTGACCGATGAACTGAATGCCTACAAGGTATTCGAGAGGCTCAACGCGCGGGGCGTTCGCTTGTCCGCCACCGACCTTCTAAAGAATTACCTGTTCTCGGTATTACACCGCGAGGGGCAGCACGAGCATGAGATGAAAGCGCTGGAAACACGTTGGGAGGAAATGGTCGGACGACTGGGCAGCGAAAGTTTTCCCGATTTCCTGAGATGTCACTGGAACAGCCGCCATTCGTTTGTCCGCCAAACCGAGCTTTTCAAAACGATCCGCAGCAAAATCAATACCCGTGATGCGGTGTTCGACCTGATCCGCCACATGGAAGAGGACATGGACACCTATATGGCGTTGACCCAACCTGACGCCTCCTCGTGGACACCAAAGCAAAAAACGTATGCCAGGGAACTGCGCATGTACAGTGTCCGGCAGCCGTTCTCTTTGCTGATGTCAGCCCGGCGTGAGCTTCCTGATCCAGCATTTGAATCGGTTCTGCGAGCCTGTTCGGTCATTTCCTTCCGATACAATGTCATTGGAGGTCAACCCACCAATGAACAGGAACGGGTGTATAACAGCGTGGCCGAGAAACTTTCGCGGCAGACCCTGACGGATGCTGGCACCACGATTTCTTCGCTGGCCTCCATCTATCCCAGTGATCTGGCTTTCCGAGCGGCCTTCTCTGAAAAACTGCTGCGCACTACACAATCCCGCAACAAACGGGTTGTTCGTTATATTCTCTGCGAACTGGAGAAAAGGCTGACCGGCGTGGATCTGGATTTTGACAGTGACAGCTTCACTCTGGAGCATATTCTTCCGGAAAACCCCGAATCCGGTTGGGATGCTTTCTCGGATGATGAGATTGAGGCACTGGTCTATCGCCTCGGCAACCTGACCTTGCTGGGCAAAGGAACAAACAACGATCTTGGCAACATGCCTTTTGCTGACAAGAAGCCCTCGTATGCCGCCAGCGGATTCGGAATCACCAGAAAGGTGGCCGAAGACAACGCCATCTGGAATGCGGAGCGGCTTGCCGCCCGTCAGAACTGGATGGCGAATCAGGCAACATCCATCTGGCGAATCGATGCGTTATAATTAATTGCGTGAATACAACGAAGATGTCCTGTAGTATTCCGGGAAATCAGGAGCGATATTATGGCACTTATTGAAGGGTTTAGAATACAGAATTACCGAGCCTTGAAGGATGTCGCGATGGGGAAAATCGGAACTGATCCGACATTGCGCG
>CAZZBA010000187.1:0-1650 GCA_964652765.1 uncultured Victivallales bacterium
CCTGGCGTGGGGCAGTGGGGCTTACAGCAAGACCCTGTATTTGACCACGCCGCCTACAGGAACGGTGTTGATTCTGGAATAAAAAGAGGGCTCCATGCCATGAAAAGATATACACGCGGAGGCGGTCTGGCCCGTTCCTTGAGGCTCGGGGTGGCTATGGGAGTGCTAACCCTTGCCAGCGCTGGTTTTGCCGGTTACACGGAGTCGTTCGAGAATTACGCCCCTGGTTTCCTGATCACCAATGTTACAGGCTGGTCAGCAACGGCGCCCAACGCGGGGGTGGTCAGCGCGAACTCGGTAGCGATCGGCGCGTTGACGACCTATACGAACGCGGGCTATGGTCTCCCGATTCCCGGAGCCGCGCACGCCAAGGTGCTGGAAATGAACGAGGAGCTCACCAACAACATCCCCTCGGCCGTCGGCGGGGTGGTGATCGTGGACATGCTGACGTTGCCTGCACAGCGCGACGCCCCGCCTGAGGGCAGCACGAACTACCAGTTCGCCTGCTATTTTAATACCAATAACCAACTCGTGGTCTGGCACTACGATTCGAACACGATGGCGAATGCGTGGCTGGCCTTGACCAACAGCCCCACCAATGAGATCGCAACCGGGGCATGGAGCCGCCTGACCGTCTGGCAGGACTACAGCAACAGGTTGTTCCAGGTGGCGGTCAACGGGCATGCGCCGCTCACGGATGCCAAGGGCTGGACGAGTGGCGGCGTGGCGCAGCCCGGCACGTGGTTCCGCATGGTGGGTACCAATAACGCCTACCTGTCGCGGTTCCGCCACCAGGGAGAGTTGACCTCCTGGCTCGATGACCTGGTGGTGACCAACCGGGCGGTCTCTTACAGCGGAACGAATTTCGCCGAGTCGGTGGCCAACGACGGCAGTATCGCCACGACCAACATCCTCACGCTCTACGGCGATACGTTCGTGAACACGACCTATGCCGGCAACACGCACTTCACCGTCTCCGGCGTGCCAGCGGGGCTGAGCCTGGTGTTGACCTACCTCAACCCCACTCAAATCGTGGCCTCGCTCTCCGGCTACGCCTCGCCGCACACGGCCGCCACCAACACAATGGCCCTCACCCTGCTCAGCCCGTCCTTTTCCCTGGGTAGGGCCACAGATGTGAGCGGGTCCACTCAGTCCGGCCTGTCGGTGACACTCGCCGACCCGCCGGTGCTGTCCTATTCGACCAACCGGTTTGACGAGGCGGGCGTCAACAACGGCAGCATCGGTAATACGGTGCTCATCACGCTGTCCGGGGGTGAGACGTTCACCAATGTTTCGCCGCTCGTCGCCGGTATACACTACACGACATCCGGCATCCCCGCCAACCTGAGCCTCCTGCTGACGGCCAACTCCTCGACGCAACTGACCGCCACCCTGACCGGCAGCGCACTCGCCCATGGCGCGAACAACAGAACGAACTTCAACCTTACGTTCCTTAGCGATGCTTTCGAGCATGTGGCCACTAACAACATCCTTGGCGTGGCTACCAACCTCAATATCGAGTTCCTGGACCCTGCACATCTGGTTTACAGCACGACCACATTCACGGAAGCTCCCGCCAACGACGGCACAGTGCTCGGCGGCACGATCGATATCGATGCTCACGGCCGGAAATCCGCCGTTGGAGCCGGC
>CAZZBA010000187.1:1660-7910 GCA_964652765.1 uncultured Victivallales bacterium
CTTCAAGGGGACGGTGGGCGAGGACTTCGTGGCCACCGACAAGGTGGTGACCCACCACGTGCCCGTCGGCTTGAGCGTCGCGATGACGCTGAATGCCGCAAGCAACCGGTTGACAGTCGCTTTTACGGGTAGCGCCGCGAGTCATTTAAAAGCCAACGACGTGATGGATCTGACCTTTACCTTCCAGAACTCAGCGTTTCTGTATAGTGCGGCATCCGCGGTGGACAGCTATGAACGGAGTGACCTGGCCATTGACTTCCGCGATCCCCCTGTGATCAGTTATGCCCCGGCTGGGTTCGCCGAGGCGGCGTTCAACGACGGCAGCATCGGTAACACCGTCCTGTTCACCTTGACGGGCGACACGTTCACCAATATAGCCTCGTTCACGGAGGGCCAGCACTACACCGTGAGCGGTGTGCCGATGGGGCTCGGTTTCGCTCTCCAAGACTTGAACTCCACCCAGGTAACCGCCAGGCTGACAGGCAATGCGTCGCCGCACGACAGCGGCGCCAACTCGACGATCGCGCTGAGTTTCCTCAATCCGGCGTTCGCGAACGTGACGGTCGACCGGCTCGTGGGCGCCTCCGCTAGCCTGCCTGTGACCTTCAACAACCCGCCCCTGTTGACCTACAGCGACAATACCTTCCGGGAGTCCAACAACGGCGCCATCGTGACCATCATCACGATCACCCTGAGCAGCGCGACGGGTGAGACTTTCGCCGGTTCGGATGGCAACGACTTTGCGCTCTTGAACTGGGTTACGATGAGTACTCTTCCGAATAACCTCGTCGCGGTCGTCACCCGGGTTTCATCCACGGTCCTGAATGTGACCCTGACCGGGACGGCCGTCAATCATGCGAGCGTTAACAATGTGTCGGGCCGGACGTTGACCTTCCATGATGGGGCCTTTACCAAGGCTAAGGCCAGCCAGGTGCAGAATTACACGAAGAGTGACCTGAGAATTGAGTTCCGCGACTCGACGCTCCACGCCAACGTGGTGCCGTATCAGGAATCGTTCGAGTCGTACCTGAACGGTTTCTTGTTAACCGGGAATCAGGGCTGGAGTCCCGATGGCGTCGGCGTGGTGACGTCGGAAACGGCGATCGTGACGGCCCTGACCAACAGCTTCTCCCAGTTCCCGATCTCCACCAGCCACAGCCGGGTCCTGCGGCTGAATGACGAAGTCAGCGACGAGGTCCTGAGCGACGCGGGCGGCCTACTCTATTCCGATATGATGCTGTACGTGACGCCCAGGGATCAGGCCCCTGTGGGCAGCACGAACTACCAGTTTGCGATGTATGTGGATACGAACCAGCATTTTGTAGTCTGGCATCACGACACCAGCGCTCAGCCCACCAACGTCTGGGTCACGCTGGCCGACGGGCCCACTGTGGCCACGGGCGCGTGGCATCGGGTCACCGTGGTGCAGGACCAGACCCATTTCCGCTACCAGCTGTACCTCGATGGCGCGCATGAACCCGCTACCAACGCGGCTGGTTACGCGTGGCGGACCGGGACGGGTCATCCGGGTTCCTGGTTCAACATGGTCAACACAAATGGATATCTTTCTCGCATGCGGTTGCAGGGCATTCACCCGACTTGCCCGGGCTACACCGATGACCTCCTCATCACCACCCAGCGCCCCGACTTCGTTCAGGCACCGCCGACGGTGGCGATCCCGGCGGCGGCGAATCCTGCCACGACCGGCGGAACGAACGCCGAGTTGACGGTGCTTGGCGCGGATGCGGATGGCGGAGAGGCGAACCTGACCTACACCTGGAGCCAGGTATCCGGGAGCGGAGGCGTAACCTTCAGCACAAACGCAAACAATGCGGCGAAGACCACGACCGTGACCTTCGCACAGTCCGGTGTGTATGGATTCCAGGTCGATATCACCGATCAGGACGGACTGGCGGCCACAAATTGTCCCGTGTCGGTGACGGTGACGCAGACGCTCACGACGTTTACGGTGACGCCGGCGAGTGCGTGGCTGTATCCGGGAGCCACTCAGAAGTTCACAGCGTCCGGTGCTGCGGATCAGTTCGGGATCCCGATGACCGGGGTGGCCTCAGCCTACACCTGGTCGGCGGGCGGGGCAGGAACGATCAATACCGGCACAGATGTGGCGACTCTGCGTGCGGGAGCGACGCCGGGAACCTACGTGGGGACGTGTAGCTATGGGGTTGCGACGTCGACGGCCTCGTTGATCGTTGTGGACGAACTGTTCTGGGACGGCACGGCCAGCGATTGGTTGACCGCGCATTGGAGTCTCCCGACGGGCGGGCTAGCGGCGGCGGTTGTGGGCGGCCGGTATGCGGTCACCAACGGAACGGCCAGCACCACGGCAACGCCGTTCCCGAACGCGCCGTTGCGGATCGGCACGGGCGGCACGCTGTCGGTGGCCGCCTCGGCGACGGCCGACGGTACGGTGACATTGGCGGGCGGGACCGTGGCCTGCGCGGGAAATTATACCCTGACGGGCGCGAATGGCCTGGTGGCCGCCGCAGGGACCAGCACGGTCAGCGTAGCGACGGCCAACGCGCTGACGCTAATGTCGCAGGTGACAGGAGTCGGGGCGCTGCGCAAGTCGGGTGGGGGGGCACTGATCCTCATCGGTGCGAATCCCTATAGTGGCGGAACGGTGATCAGCGATGGAATGCTGCTGGTCAACGGCAGCCTGAACGCCACGTCCCTTGTTACAGTCGCCAGCGGTTCCACGCTGGGCGGTACGGGGACGATGGGAGTCGTGGCAAACAGCGGGACACTTTCGCCAGGCAACGGCGCTGCCATGGGGTTGCTGACCACCAGCAATATGCTGCTGAGCGCCGGGTGTACGATCGCCTTCGATCTGGGCGCGACGAATACGGCCTCGATTGCCACCAACAGCGACAGTGTGACGGTGAACGGCGACCTGACTCTGGGTGGCGGCACGATCGATATCACCGCGGATGCGGGTTTCGGCCTCGGCACATACACTTTGTTCAGTTACGGCTCATTCAGCGGCAGTACGCTGCCAGCGATCCCCGTGTCGCTGTTGCCTGAATACAATCTGACCGTGGTAAACGACATAACGGCCAGGAAGATCCTTCTACAGGTTGCTATCGCGTCGAGAGGCACGGTGTTCAAATTCCGATAGGCTGAGGGCGAAGCAATCTCGCAGCTGTCCCTACATATTATCCTGTCTATCTTGCCCATCTACGTTTGATTCCATGACTTCCGTGTCCGGGAGAAGTTTTGCAGGGACAGTCCCAGTATTTGATATGTGTGAAAGGAAAAATATGAAGGAAGCAGTTCTACCCCGGCCCGAGTATCCCCGCCCCCAGTTTGTGCGAAAGGACTGGATCAACCTTAACGGGACATGGTCCTACACCTTCGACTTTGGTGAGAGTGGTATGGCGAACGCCCGTAAACTCTACGCAAGCACTGGCTTCGATAATTCCATCACAGTCCCGTTCTGCCCGGAGAGCAAGCTTTCCGGGGTTGCGCACCGGGATTTCATTCGCGCGATGTGGTACCAGCGCGTCATTGCTATCCCTGCAGCGTGGAAAGGCAAACGGATCCTTCTTCATTTTGGCGGGGCAGATTACGAGTGCGAGGCGTTTGTCGATGGTGTATCCGTCGGCACCCATTTCGGCGGCACGGTTTCGTTCCATTTTGACATCACGCCACGGGTTGAGCCCGGCAAGACTCACAACCTGGTGGTGCGAATCAAGGACGATATCAGGGGAAACCATCAGCCGCACGGGAAGCAGTCTGCGACGTTTGCATCAAACGGCTGTTCGTATACGAGAACCACCGGAATATGGCAGACGGTATGGTTGGAAGCCGTTGCGCCTGGCGGTCTGAAGCATATCCAGATCCTGTCGGATATCGACGGCGGCACGTTCACCGTGATTCCCGACTATTTCTCTGTGAAGCGTGGCGCGCAACTCGTGGTTGATGCCTGCAGTGATGGACATGTCGTGGCCCGGGTAATCGTTCCTGCGGCGGGTGGTGTGCCGGCGGTGCTGGCGATCAAGGACGCCAGGCTCTGGAGCCATGAGGAACCGTTCCTCTACGATATCACGCTGAAGGTAATCGACCCCTCCGGTGACGTCGTCGACGAGGTCAGCAGCTACAGCGGACTTCGCAAAATACACATCGAGGGGAACCGCGTATACCTCAACAACAGGCCGCTCTATCAACGGTTGGTCCTTGACCAGGGCTTCTACCCTGACGGGATTTGGACGGCTCCGGCTGATGAAGACATCCAGAACGACATTCTGCTCTCAAAGAAGGCCGGCTTCAATGGCGCGCGCCTGCACCAGAAGGTCTTTGAAGAGCGATTCCACTACTGGGCTGACAAGCTTGGCTATATAACCTGGGCCGAGTCAGCCTCCTGGGGGTGCGACTGCAATTCGGAGCTCAGTGCGCGCAACTTCATTTCGGAATGGAAAGAGATCGTTGTTCGCGATCGCAACCATCCCTCAATCATTGCCTGGACGCCTTTCAACGAGACTTCTTCATATTCCAACCCTGCCCAGCACGCCCGGCTGCATATCGACTGCTATCAGCTCTGCAAGGACCTGGACCCGACGCGCCCCGTTAACGACACAAGCGGGTATCTCCATCACATGACGGACCTGTGGACTGTTCACAACTACGAGCAGGATCCTGAGAAGCTGAAAGAAATGCTCACGCCGGACCCGTCAGCGGGTGTGTGGCGGAACATGCCGAAGCTTGAGCCCGATTACATCGGTCAACCGTACCTGGTGGACGAATATGGCGGGATCAAGTGGATTCCCGGGAATCGACGTGCTGATGACGCCGCGTCGTGGGGATACGGAAATACGCCGGGCAGCCTCGACGAGTTCTATCAGCGGCTTGAGGCGCTCACGGACGTTTTGCTGGGCCTCGAACACGTGGCGGGCTACTGCTACACGCAGCTTACCGATGTCGAGCAGGAGCAGAACGGGATCTACAACTACGACCGCTCCGGGAAGTTCGATATGGCCCGCATCTATGCGATCTTCAGCAGGAACCCGGATCGGGCGTAATAGGAGGTTCTTGGATGACATCCCGCGAACGCGTACAACGGTTTCTCAATGGTGAGGCCGTTGACCGGATTCCTAACGGGCTTGGCGGTTGCGAGACTGCCGGCCTGCACAACATGGCATACCACCGGCTGAAGCGTCTACTGGGCGTAGATGATCCTGCGAATCGCGTTTGCAGTTTCATGAACAATGCCATCTTCGAGCCGTCGGTATTCGAGGCCATGGAAGGCGACATCATTCTGCTCGGATCAAGCATGTGTCCTTCACGCTTTTGGGGGCCCGGCGCGGTGGAAGAGTGGAAACCCCTTTCCATATGGGGTATAGACATTCAAGTGGCCAGCAAATGGGAGTTCAGGCAGGATCCGGACGGAACCTGGTGGTGGGGCGAAAACATCTGCCCGCCAGGAGCCTTATATTTTGATCCTCCGGCGGGACAGCATGTAGGCACGAACTTCGACGACATCAAGAACCCTTCGCCGGACGATTTCAAACCCAGGCATGATCTGCCGGAAACTCAGCTGGCGCGCCTGGCAGAGCAGGCCAAGTGGCTCTACGATAACACTGGCTACGCCATTTCCTGCGGTGAAATGATAAGAGATCTTCAACTGACTCCCGGCGGCACTCAGTCGTGGTGGATGCGTATGGTGTCTGAACCGGAAGCCTGTCACGAGTTTCTTGGCAAAGCCGTTGATGCAGCGCTCTCACAACTTCGGCAGTTGAACGATGCAATCGGAAGCTACTGCTCCATCCTTGGAATGGCTCACGATATGGCCGATACCCGGGGAATTACGATTGGTCCAGAACTTTGGCGCCGGATCTATAAACCGCACTACAAGCGGCTCTTCACCGAATGGCACAAGATTACAGGCATGAAGATAAACCTGCACACCTGTGGCTCCATGATCGATATTCTGGACGATCTGATCGAGTGCGGAGTTGACATCTACAATCCTGTCCAGATCTCTGCCAATAAAATGCAGCCAAAAGTCCTCAAGGAGCGATTCGGTGACAAGCTGATTTTTTATGGTGCTGTTTACGATGCCGTACAGTTGCCGATAACAGCGGCCCCCGAAAGAGTTTACGATACAGTTATCGGAAATATCCGAACGATGAGTAAAGGTGGCAGGTACATTTTCGCAGGGGTGCATAATCTGCCTGGTGATCTTCCGGAGTCGCATTTGCGTGCAATGCTGGCGGCATATCGTGATTGCCGATCT
>CAZZBA010000188.1:0-4299 GCA_964652765.1 uncultured Victivallales bacterium
CGCGCTGATGATCGTCACTGCCGCCATGCTCGTCTATGCATGGATCGCCTATCCACTGCTGTTGCTGGCAGGCAGGCGCGGCCGCATGTCAACGGGGAAACAGCCAACGCACACGCCGCCGCTGGTGGTGCTGCTGTCGGCGTTCAACGAGTCTGATGTGATCGCGGACCGCGTCGCGAACTTGATCGCGACGGACTATCCGGACGGGCTGCTGCGCGTGCTCATCGGGACCGACGGCTGCACGGATGATACCGCCGTATGTGCGAGGAAAGCCGCTGTGGCAGCACCTTGGATAGAGGTTGTCGCATTCGAGCGCAATCGTGGCAAGGTCGCGGTGCTGCGTGATCTCGTCGCGGCCGCGCACCGTCATGATGACTGCTCGCAAGACACCTTGTTCGTCTTCACCGACGCCAACACCCGCTTCCGTCCGGATGCGCTGCGCCTGCTCGCGCGGCATTTCGACAACCCCGCCGTTGGCGGCGTGTGCGGTCGGTTGGTCTTCACCGGATCAGGCAGTGATGCGGAGCATACCTACTGGAATCTGGAGAACGTGCTCAAGGCTCGTGAGTCCGCTCTCGATTCCTGCCTCGGGGCCAACGGCGCCATCTACGCGCTGCGTCCCGGATGCTTCTGGCAGGAGATCCCGCCAAGCACGATCGTGGATGATTTTGTCATCGGCATGAGGGTTCGCGAGGCCGGATTGCCCATGCTCTACGAGCCGTCCGCCGTGGCCGAGGAGGATGGGCCGGCCGTGCGGGACGAGTGGCGGAGGCGGGTCCGCATCGGCAGCGGCGACTACCAGGCCGCCCGGCTTTGCCGCGCCTGCCTGCATCCGCGCTACGGGCGTTTCGCCTGGTGCTTCTGGTCGCACAAGATCCTGCGCTGGTTCACACCGCACCTCGGACTGGCCATGCTGGCCGCCGCGGCACTGTCATTGACGTGCGGCCCGCGCCCAGCCGGATTCACGCCTCTCGTGCTGGCCGCCCAGGCCGTCTGCGCCGGCAGCTTGCTGCTGCTGGCGGCGGCGCTGGCCGGACGGCTTTCGCGGCGCCTGGCATTGGGCGGTCCGGTGTGGCGCCTGTGCCGCGGCGTCGATCATTTCGTCACCATGCAGGCCGCCTTGCTCGCCGGTTTCATACGCTACTGCCGCGGGAACCTTTCCGGTTCCTGGGCCAGAACCCCGCGGACATCGACATGATCTTCGAGCGCCTACGCCAGCCCGTGAACCGCCGCGCGACACGCCGTCGCTTTGCCGTCACCGCGGCGGTCGCGCTGGTCGCGGCGCTTGCGCTGCTGTGCGGGCCGGCCGCCGACCGGCTGCAGATGCGCGACCGCCAGGCGGATCCCACGCAGTCGTGGGATGCGGTCTATCTCGTCTGCGGTGCCCGCGCCCAGCAGCGTCGCATCCGCGCCCTGACCGCATGGGTTGCCCGTGCGCCATTGCCACCGGTGATCCTGGTCGGCAACGATCCGCAAAAAAGCTTCTGGTCGCGCAAACACCAGCGCAACCTCACACGTACCGAATGGGGCATCGAGGAGCTGGAGGCGTGGAAGCGCGCACAATACGGCGAGGACGCCGTCAAGCCCGCCATCCAGGTGGTCCCCGGTACCTTCAGCAACACAGACGGCGAGATGCAGGCGCTCTCCTCCTTCCTGCGCGGCACCCCGCACCAACGCGTGGCACTGGTCACCTGCCGCTTCCATGCGCGCCGTGTCATGGAGCGTCTCGAGAAACACGCCCCCGGCAACAGCGAGTTCGCCATCGTCGCCGGCACCCCTTACTGGGAGAACCGCGCCCCCTGGATCGTCGCCGCCGAATACCTGAAGCTGCTACGCGACACCCTCGGCCATTCACAAACCCCGCTCCTCACACGCCGCGTTGCGCCATGATCGCCTTTGCGCTTTCTTTCCGATGGCGGGCGCATTATGCTGCTGGTATGAACGTGTTTGCCCTTATGCGTACCGATATCGCCGCCAAGGCGGAATGGCTGTATGGCAGCGCGTCGCGGAAATGCGTGATCAAGGCGCTGCTGACCGATGGCACCTTCGCGATGCTGATGTACCGCCTGATGCAGGTGTCGCACCGCCGTCGACTGGCGCCGCTGGCCATGCTCTTCAACAAGCTGAATGGGTTCTTCGGCCGTTGCATCATCGGCCGCGGGGCGGAATTCGGTCCGTCCTTCGTCCTGATCCACAGCTACGGCGTGGTGATCAACGGCGCGGTGCGCGGCGGGCGCGACCTGCGCATCGAGCACCTCGTCACGATCGGGGCCGAGCGCGGCCAAAGCCCGCTGCTTGGCGATGATGTGTTTATCGGGGCTGGCGCGAAGGTCATCGGTCACGTCCGCATCGGCAGCCACACCCGCATCGGGGCCAACGCCGTGGTCACGCACGATGTGCCCGATCACTGCACCGCCGTCGGTATCCCGGCCCGCCTGATCCCGCCAAAGCCGTCATCCAGCGCCACATCGATTACTACCAACAAATCCTAACTCGAATGTCCACATCATGAACTCTGTCAGCGTCATCATTCCCGCCCACAACTCCGCCGCCACGCTGGTCGAGGCGCTCGACTCGGTCTTGCGTCAAACCCGTCCCGTGCAGGAGATCATCGTCGTGGACGATGCCTCGAGCGACAACACTGCCCGCGTGTTCGAGGACTGGCAGTGCTCGTTAACTGGCGCGGTAACGGCACGGTTGCTGCGACAAACGCGCAACACGGGCCCTGCCGGTGCGCGCAACAACGGCATTCGTGCCGCCACCGGTGACTGGATCGCGTTCCTCGATGCCGATGACGCCTGGCTTGCTGGCCGGATCGAGGCGCAGCTCAACACCGCCGCGACTCACCCCTCAAGCGTGCTGTTCTGCGGGGGCATCATCCCGCTCGACGCGCATCACCTGCCGCCGCCCACGGTGCCCGCCTTCCGCGTCACGCCCTTGTCGCTCGATGATTTCATCATCCACAACCCGATCGCCACCTCCACCGTGCTGGCATGGCGCGAGGCGATCCTGGACGCCGGTTTGTTCGATGAGCAGTTCTGCGGTCCGGAGGACTACGATCTCTGGCTGAGGATCGCCAGTCGTCACGAGTGCCTGCAGCTGGATGTACCGCTGTCGCGGTATCGCACCACGGTTGGCAGCCTCAGTATGGACGAACGCACATTCCTGCCACAGGTTATCGCCGTCCTCAGCAAGGCGTTCGGTCCCGGCGGCGTGCTGGAGACGCATCCGCGGCAGCGCCGCCTTGCCTATGCCGAGCAATACTCGTCCGCCTCCTGGATGGCCTTCAACCGTGGAGACCGCCGCGCGGCGTTGCGCCATCTGCTGCATTCATGGGTCTGCAGCCTGGCCCCGGTCCACAAGGAGCGCACGCATGACCGCCTGCTGCGCATGAAACTGCTGCTGCTCTATCTGGGGCTCAAAAAAGAAAGCACCCGTCCTTCATTCTGAAGAACGGGTGCTTGAGATGCTGTATCACCTCAGCCGGTTTAGAAGTACCAGCTCGTGTTCACTAGTGCCGCCCAGTCGAATGCATCCTCGCCGCCGTTGTAGATATCCTCGGTCGCCAAACTAACAGCCAAGCTGGCACCGATGGCCGCGTAGTCCACGAAGAAATACCGTGCGCCACCGAAGCCTGTGGCTTCGATCGCCGTTTCACTTTCGACGTCCCAGTCCACCCACATCAGCCCGACACTCCCTCCCGCATACGGGACGAGCTGGCTACCGAGATCGAAGTTGTACTCACCGAAGGCGCCGCCATCCAAGGCCATGAAGTCGCTGCCGATGACATCGACACCGACATAGACGCCGCCTTGGATGAAGTCCTGGAAGAAGTAGCCGAATGCGCCATTCATGTCGATTGTAAAATCATCGCCATTGTCGCCCAGCATACCGCTGACATTCACCGACCGCGTCCCCATCAGCAGCGAGGGCACTGCCGCCGCACGCGCCTGCTCGGCCACCAACACACCGGCCGCCACTACAGCCGCCGCCATCATCATCATCTTCATATTCATTCTACTACTCCGCCTTTGAGTTTGTCATTATGATCGTTAACACATCCAGCCTTCTACGCTTTCAGCCCTACAGCATCAACCACCTCCTTTCGCATCGTCGGATCATCATAAGACTTTACCAATAGATGGCAAGCATGAATGGCAAACGCAGTAAGGTCTGACAAGGACAGGCCCATGATTTGTGCTCGTCTTGCAGAGCGAGCCCGCTTCTATCAAAGGACGATTGCAGGAAAGCCGTTGATAATGCAAGCGTAAGATGTCATCTTAGCCCCCGCCAGCCAGT
>CAZZBA010000188.1:4309-7902 GCA_964652765.1 uncultured Victivallales bacterium
AGCCAGTAGCCAGTGTTGCACTGGCTACTGGCTGGCGGGGGGGGGAATAAAAACAAACTCATGATAATAACGACAGGTGAATAAATGGAACTTAAAGACGGGGATGCCGTAGAATTGCATGTAGCCATCAATGGCCGTGATACGAATCCGGGTACGGAGGCTGCGCCGCTGAAGACGATCCAGCGCGGCGCTGATCTTGCGCAACCAGGCGATATTGTAACGGTGCATGGTGGCGTTTACCGGGAAAGAGTCTGCCCGCCGCGAGGGGGTGTCTCGGACAGCAAGAGGATCGTTTATCAGGCTGCAGAGGGCGAGACGGTCATCATCAAGGGGTCTGAGATCGTTAAGGACTGGACAAAGATCCAGGATGATGCCTGGAAAGCGGTTTTGCCGAATTCAGTTTTCGGCGGTTTTAATCCGTTCGGTGACCTTATCAGCGGAGACTGGTTCCTGCCAAAGAATCGGGAGCATCACACCGGTGCGGTTTACCTGGAGGGCGAGTGGCTGAGGGAGGCGGCGACGCTTGACGATGTGCTTGCGCCTGCAGGTGATTATCCGCTCTGGTTCGCTCAGGTAGATAAGGATTATACGACCGTCTGGGCGCAGTTCAAAGGGGTTGACCCGAATGCGTCGGAAGTGGAAGTGAATGTCCGCCAGACCGTGTTCACCCCGGCAAAAACGGGCATCGATTATATAGTCGTTCGCGGCTTTGACATGAGGCATGCGGCGACGCCCTGGGCGCCGCCGACAGCAAAGCAGATCGGCGTTGTCTCCGCACTGTGGTGCAAGGGCTGGATCATCGAGGATAACGAGATCAGTTATTCCAGGTGCTCCGGTGTCGCCCTTGGAAAATATGGCGACGAATGGGACAACACGTCGGCCGATACGGCAGAGGGATATGTCAGTACGATTCATCGTGCCTTAAGCAATGGCTGGAACAAGGCCACTGTCGGCAGTCATACGGTTCGTGATAATCATATCCACCACTGTGAACAGGTCGGGATCGTGGGCAGTATGGGTTGCTCGTTCAGTACCGTGATCGGGAATCTGATTCACGATATTCATACGACGTGTCTCTTTGGAGGCTATGAAACGGGAGGCATCAAGTTCCATGGCGCGATCGATACGATCATCAGCCGGAATCATATTCATGGTTGCGGTAACTTCAGTGGCATATGGCTGGACTGGATGTGCCAGGGTGCCCAGGTCACCTGCAACCTGATGCACGACAATTCCGGCCGCCATGGAGATCTCTTTTTGGAAATGCAGCATGGCCCTATGCTTGTGGCGAATAACCTCTTTCTTTCAAAATGCAGCAGCCAGATTGTCTCAAAGGGGGTTGCGTTTGCGCACAACCTTTTTACGACGCCTATCAAGCACCAGCGTCTTGATGAGCGACTGACGCCGTACCACCAGCCGCACTCCACGGAGCTAGCCGGAATGAGGGAAGGGGACGGTGGCGATCATCGTTTTTACAATAACATCCTGACCGCAAAGAATAGCCTCGATAAGATTGAAGAGGCGATTCTACCATCCTTCGCGGCGGGCAATGTGTTTGTAAATGAAGCCTTGCCTTCGAAATTCGATGTGGAGGCGCTTGTGAAGCCTGGCTTCGATTGCGGCCTTCGGCTGACAGAGGCACCCGACGGCTGGTATCTGGCTGTATCGCAGGACAAGTCCTGGCGGTGTGAGATCAATCGGAAGCTTGTTACCACAGAACTGCTTGGCAAGACGATTGCGTCAAGTCTGGCTTATGATGACTTGGACGGCTCTGAACTGCGCATAGCAACCGATTACTTCGGCAAGAAGAGGGACGGGATGAATCCATTCCCAGGCCCTTTCGAGGATGTCGCTGACGGCAGTCGGATGATTAGAGTCTGGCCGAATGAAAGCCAGCCGGTGGCGTGAGTGACGTTGCCTTCACGTACCAGTTGGCAACGAAATGGCGCGGCGGCGGTTCTTATGACGGGGGTAAAAAAAACGGATTGCGCAACCTGAATCACTCCCCCCTCTTATTCGCCGACCAACTCGAGTGCCGCATCCAGCACAGATCGTCGTAGGTACATGCCCCCGCGCAGCAAGTCTTCCAATACAGGGCGTGCGTTTAACAAACGGCCCGTCTTCTTTGCCTCAAGTACAACCCCCAGTGTCCCCATTATTGGAAGACCGTGAGCAACCGCGCAACGCCGCCCCGCCATATCGTCCAATAGTGCTATCCGCCCGGGGTGGGACATCGCCACCGCGAGAACAGCAGACTCCCCAGCCCCCAAGCCCCAGCTCAAAATGGACGGAGGAATAGATACTTCTGGAACAATCTCCAGCCACGTTGCATTGCGAAGGCATAGGACTGTCGGATCATGGGCTCCGCGTGCGGATATTTCTTTAACGACAGCAACCGGAACCAAAACACGGGCGGCACTGGCACGTAGCAAATCAAAATGGCCGCCCCGACTAAAAAAAATCAGAGGCGACGCATTAACCACCGCTTCATCCCTCATAGCCTATTTCTTTCTTCAACTCATCAAGATCAACAACAAAGGAATCCTGTCCCATACGGGCTAGTGCCAGAAGAAAATCCGTCCGATCCAGGCCGGCAACCTCGGCTGCGATTTCTTGTGAAACAAGCCCCGAGGAATACCATTTAGCCGCTGCAGCCAGCCGCATCTCTTTCAGGAAATCAATAGGGCCGCTCCGCACGGCGGCAAAAACATCTTCAGGTAATTGCATTGTCAGCGTTGTCATACTAACTCCCATACCGGTTCAAATACTCGACTACCTTAATCCTACCATCCCTGACAAACCAAGGCAACTTGAATAGAAGCACATGATTGCAATGGGGGATTGACGCTGTAAAGCCCTCCGTGTAGTGTTCGTGGAGTTGGCAGGAGCGCGTTTTGTGTTACGGTTTTGCAGAGGAATGGGGCAGGCATGTTAGCGACGGTTTTTTCGGGGGCGGTGCAGGGGGTGGATGCCTATGCGGTGGAGATCGAGGTCAATGCCGGGCATGGCGATCCGCAGGTGGTGACGGTCGGGCTGCCGGATACCGCCGTCAAGGAAAGCAAGGACCGCGTCTATACCGCCATGGTCAATTCCGGCTTCGATACCCACATGGGCCGCACGACGATCAATCTCGCGCCCGCCGACATCAAGAAGGAAGGTCCGATCTATGATCTGCCGATCGCCATCGGCCTGCTGGCCGCCCAGGGCGAGATCATGCCGGAACTGCTGCGCGATTTCGTGATGCTCGGCGAACTGGCCTTGAGCGGCGAGGTGCGCCGGGTGAAGGGCGTGTTGCCGATCGCCCTCAAGGCACGCGCCATGGGCAAGCGTGGCATCCTCGTACCGGCGGACAATGCCGAGGAGGCGGCCGTGGTCGAGGGCCTGGAGGTCTATCCGATCCGCACCCTGCGCCAGGCAGCCGACTTCCTTTGTGGCACCTTGGCGCTGCGCCCCTGCGAGGTGGATCTCACGCGGGTCTTCGGCGAGATCCAGGCGCATGAGGCCGACTTCGCCGACGTCAAGGGCCAGGAACAGGCCAAGCGCGCACTGGAAGTGGCCGTTGCCGGCGGCCACAACATTTTAATGGTAGGACC
>CAZZBA010000189.1:0-1284 GCA_964652765.1 uncultured Victivallales bacterium
TATGGCAATCCCGTGTCGTGTTTGTGGCGACCGCCTCCGGTTGCGTGGGGCGCCTGAGAACCCACGCATCGTAGCGGTCACTTTCTTTGCCGAGTTCCTGCCCGGCCTGCGAGCCGTCTGCGATGACTTCAAGGATGCCACCGGGATAGAGGTTTCCGTCCAGGGCATACCTTACATGTCATACCGCATGTGGATGCACAGCCGTTTCCTTGGCAAAAACCCGCCGGAGGTTGCATTGATCGAAGGAGCTGCGTTTCCTTGGAAATATGGTCAGGCTGGACTGCTTGTGGATTTCGAAACTGAAGGCAGGAAAACCAGCCGTTTTGGAACCGGAGACGCAACGCCCTGGGTCGACGATTTCCGGCACCAGCTTGTTCAGCAAGTCAGGGACGTGAATGGCTCTCTGTGGTGCCTTCCCTACACGGAGTTTGGTGTCGGATTCTTCTACAACCAGGACTTGTATCGGAAATATGACCTGAAATGTCCTGATTCCTGGGACGGGTTTATTAACAACTGCCGGGTGCTCAAGCAGAATCATCACGTTCCATTTGTAACGGCCATCAAGCCGAATGACGCGCAGACCGTGTGGATCGCCAATCTTCTTCTTGAGAATTTCATGCTGCATCGGATTCCTGCCGTGAATCTGATAACTGCATCAGCTATACCCTTTGATGCAATGAATCCCGACTGCGTCAAGGAAGAGCGTATCGAGCTTTGTGAACGTATTGTGGCCTTCGAGAGGGGGTTCATAGATCCGGTCCGCTCTGCTGAATTCAGGGAGACGGCCAGGATCATCAAGCAGTTCTCGGACGTTTGGCGCCCCGACTTCCTGAGTGTGGATGGGGATGAGGTTTACAAAATCTTTGCCCGCGGCGACACCGTCCATATGATGAATGGCACCTGGCTTGTCTCGGCACTGGGGGAACTTCACCAGATGATGGAAGAGGTTGCTCCAGGAAAAATCTTCCGGTGGTCGGTTTTCGCGTTTCCGGCCGTTACAGGCGCGACGACCGTTCTCCCGCTTGCGGGCGGGATCAACCAGAATGCGGGAATGCGCGCCTGTCTCATTGTGCCCAAACAGCCAGATGCTTTATGGAGGCAGGAGGCGGGGGTGCTCTTCTGCCAATTCCTCACCTCGCGCCTTGGTTCCAGGAAGGTTTTCGATAATGCAAACGTGGGCGACATTCCCGCCATGAAGCATTTAAAGCCAAAGAAAGAGGTCGAGGCAATGCGCAGTGAAAGCGGTTTTGCCTTTCTGCCCATCGCCCAGTTCACGGGGTATGA
>CAZZBA010000189.1:1294-7885 GCA_964652765.1 uncultured Victivallales bacterium
TTCTGGACTGCCTGGCAGCTTTTTCTGGGTGGGGCAAGCACCATCGATGTCTTTCTCGAATCCCTGAGCAGGAGCCATCGTCAGGCCCTCGTGCGCCTCGCCAGGCTGAATGTCGCGAGCATGGATCATGATTTTCTCCTCAAGCATCTAGGTAAGGAGTTCCGATAGATGCTTGCTCGACTAAAGGACCTTATCCGGGGCGGGCAGTTCACGGCGCCTGCCCTTATCCTGGTCGGTCTCTTTTCCTTCTGGCCGCTGTTTCTCGGTTTCCGCCTCGCCCTGTACAGGAGTGACGGGTTGGGGCTTGAGACTTATGTGGGGCTGGCCAACTTCGTCGAGATTTTCAAGGATCCTGTTTTTTCCCGGGCCTGCCGTACCATGGGCGTTTTCCTGTTGCTCAATGTTCCGCTGCAGACCCTTGGCCCACTTCTGGGGGCGAAGCTCATCCACGGGCTCCGAAGCTCCCGGATTGCCTATGTATTCCGCGTCATCTTTGTTCTGCCTCTCGTTGTGCCTGGCATGGTGAGCATTCTCCTGTGGAGTAATCTCTATGCCGGTGACGGGGCCATCAACCACCTGCTGTCGGCCGTCGGGTTGCAGGATCTGGCGCGGCCCTGGCTCGGTGATTCGGGGACGGCTATCTATGCCATCGTCTGCAGTGGTATTCCCTGGATCGGTGGTATCAGCCTGCTCATCTACCTCGCTGCCTTGAAAAATGTACCGCGCGGTCAATACGAGGCGGCTATGCTGGATGGGGCGAACGAGTGGGCCGTTTTCCGGCAGATTGAAATTCCCGCTCTCCTCCCGCAGATCCGGATTGTCTCTGTACTCTCCTGCATCGGTGTCATACAAAACTACGAGAATATCATGGTGATGACGAATGGTGGTCCTGGCAACGCAACACTCGTCCCGGCGCTCTACATGTTCAACAACGCTTTTGCTTTTGGCAATCTGGGGTACGCTGCAGCCATCGGTATTCTTCTATTTCTAGCGTGCTTGATCCTCTCCGTGGTGAACCTGGTGTTAAGCAGGAAAGCGTGAGGCCGTGGCGATGAAAATAATACATCTTTCCATTCGACAGCAGGGCCTGCTTCTTGTCCTGTCGCTGCTTGCCGTCATATCCGTCTTTCCTTTTGCGGTCATGATCCTTATCTCCAGCAAGAATCTGGCCCAGATCACCGCGGATTTCTGGCGACTGCCCGACCCCTTGCAGTGGGAGAACTATTTCTTCGGGCTTCGCGTAACCGCCAGGTACGTTCTCAACAGCATGGTCGTCAGCGTCGCGGTCTGCATAGGCTCGTTGATGGTGGGTTCTCTAGCCGCCTTTGCCTTCAGCCGTATGAACTTCCCGGCAAGAAAAGTGCTATATTCCGCCGTCATCTCGCTCCTCTTCGTTCCCGGTGTTCTCATGCTGATCCCGCTTTTCGTGGTCGTGCGTGAGCTTGGACTCCTGGATAGTTATGCGGGTATGATCTTGCCGCAAGTGGCGGCATCCATCCCGCTGGTGGTATTTCTCCTTAAAACGTTTATCGATGACCTGCCCAACGACTTCTTCGATGCCGCCCGAATCGACGGGGCCACGGATGGGCAGATCCTGAGAAACATTGTAGCACCTCTCTGCCTGCCGGTCCTTTCGACCCTGACGGTGCTCAATATTTTAGGAAGCTGGAACAATTATGTTTGGGCTTTGGTATGCATCCGCGACGAGGCGCTTCGAACCATCCCGCTCGGACTTGCATTCCTGCAAACCGAGGAGAATCTCGTTTTTCAGCCCGGTAAGATGATGGCGGCCTACCTGGTGGCTTCGATCCCGATGTTACTCGTTTTCCTCCTTGCTCTTAAACCGTTCATGAATGGGATGACAGAAGGCGCTGTGAAGGGATAATATAATAGATTATGAAAGGTGATATAATGACACATGCAAGATTATGCAAAGCACTGATTCTGGCGAATACCGTCTGCTGGTGTGCCTGCTATGCCGGGGCCGAACCAACGCTTTTCACATCAGTTGATGAAAAGATCATGCGCATGGCTGAGGACATTCGCGGTAGCGACTCGTGCTCGTATTTCACCCAAGACTCCGGAAAACAGCAGATGGCCAGTCTTTCATTGCTGGACTCATTCGGCACGCAGTACAAGTATCTGGCTGTCTATCACTCTCCCGTCAAGATCGGCAGGCATTTTCGCTTTGACGTTCATCTCGCCGGATCCGATGACCTCAAGACATTTACCCATATCCGGGAACTGCTTCACAACGGCGATATGCCCCGAATCCAATGGGTATGGGACGAGACGCGAAAGGTAAAGGTGATCGCCGTCGTTCATGAGCAGTGGAAGGGGTCTGGTCCAGAATCCAACCTGCCATCTCATAACGGCATCAAGCTATACAAGGATGAGAATGCATTGTTGCAGGGCGAACCCTTCGCGGACGTCACACTGCCTCACGAGTCGTTCATCAAGAACAAGATTGAGGGCACGCCCAATCTCTACCGTCCCCGGATTACGGTTGGGAAGGATGGGGATATTGCGTTGGACACTGAGCTGCTTTATCATTTCTTCAGCGCCCAAGCGGGGCGGGATCAACAGGCATATGGCAAGCTCACCGGAATGAAAGGCGAAAAATACGAGAAGTGGGAAGCCCAGCCATGGCCAGAACTCAACAAACGTATGGATGAGGAAGGGGTCAAAGGAAACGTGGGGCAACGAACTGTCCAGTATGCCGGCACGACGAAAAATCCATCCATGTTTCTCGAGGCCAATATTGGCGGCTTCACGATTCGACACGGTCAAACTGAGTGGGCCGATTGGCGCGTCTTCTATCTGAAATTCCCCTCGGAAGATCTGTACGGAAATTGCCGCCCATCCATTCGCGTGCTTAAGCCGAATACCCACAAGGAGAGCGTTTCTTTCGGGAATCCGTCCATGACGGTTCTGCGGTCGCCATCGAGAGATGGGTTGATTATGGTCTTCAACTACTTCCTGTTCATTGAAGGCTGCAAGGATCCGTCGGAGCAGCAAAGCCTTGTCTTCTATCACCGGATCAGGGAATCAGATTTCGATGAAGACGGATTCGATGATATGTGGGAGTATAAACACTCGCTGGGGTTGTCATACTTCAACAAGGAGAATACCCAAGCCGACCCGGATGGGGACAGCATAACCAATGCCATGGAGGCCGGAAAAGGGAGCGATCCATTCTCCGCTGAATGAGTGCAACAAGACGAAATATACCAGGGAAAATATATGAACACAAACCGGCAGAACCATTACACCGACAGCATCTACTCCGATACGGTTCTCGAGCTCATCCGTGGCTGCGAGAACAGGCTGAAACAAGGCATCTACACCACGGTTGGCGAGCTTGCGATCACCGCCTGGCTGAGCAAGGAGCCGGTCCCATTCCCGGAGAGGCGCACCGGCGAGAAAAAGTCCTTCAAAGTGGGCGATGTCTGGGGCGAGCTCTGGGATTGCGGCTGGTTCTTGCTCGAGGGTACGGTGCCGGCGGCGGCACAAGACCGGGGCCTTGTCATGCGTCTCGACGTCAGCGGCGAAGCCTGCGTATTCGATAACGAGGGCCGTCCGATCCGCGGCCTGACCAACGTGCATTCGCGGAATGTCGAAACCCTGGGCCGCTTTGGCAAGACCATCTATCACCTTTCCGACCCTGCGCAGGCGGGGGAACCCGTGGGGATCTGGGTCGAAACGGGTTGCAATGACCTGTTCGGTCACTTCAGTAGCAATGGCAAAATCCTCACGGCCGAACTGGCGGTGGTGAATCCGCGCGTTCGCTCTCTTTTCTATGATTTTGCCGTACTGAACGAATTGCTCCGGAGCATCGGCAAGGATGAGCAACGGTATCACGCACTGCTCGGTGCTCTCTCCGATGTTGCCTACAACTTGACCGATCTCACGGACCCGCAGGTGGATCGGGCATTGGCCAGATTGCGGCCGGAACTGGAAAAGACCGGCAGCGAATGCACCTTCGGATTCTCGGCGGTAGGACACGCGCATATCGATCTCGCCTGGTTGTGGCCTATACGCGAGACCATTCGCAAGGGCTGCCGCACCTTCGCCACCGTGGACTATCTGATGAACCGCTATCCCGAATACAAGTTCACCTGCAGTCAGCCCCAGCTCTATGAATGGATGAAGGAGCACTATCCCGACCTTTTCGGGCGCATCAAGAAGCGCGTTGCCGAAGGGCGCTGGGAGTGCCAGGGTGCCATGTGGGTCGAGTCCGATCTGCACGCGCCCGGTGGCGAGTCCCTTGTGCGCCAGTTCCTGTATGGTAAACGCTTCTTCCGCGAGGAGTTCGGCAAGGATATGGAGATCTGCTTCCTGCCCGACGCCTTTGGTTTTACCGCTGCGCTTCCGCAGATCATGCGCAAATCGGGGGTGAAATACTTTTTCACACAGAAGCTGAACTGGGCCAAGGTCTTCTCGTACCCCTTCGACACGTTCAATTGGCGGGGGATCGACGGCAGCGAGGTCCTGAGTCACTGCCCGCCATTCTGGCATTACTCATCGTCCGCCACCCCCAAGGCGTTCAAGACGCTGGAAGAACGTTTTTCCGAGAAAAGGCACGAGACGGAGTGCGTGGTTCTCTTCGGCTGCGGCGATGGCGGCGGCGGAGCTGGCATGGAACACCTGGAGGCGCTCCGTCGCGAGAAGAACCTGGCGGGTATTCCGCCTGTCCGCCATGAATTCGTGGTCGATTTCTTCCACCGTCATGAGCCGCAAAAGGAGAAGTTCCATACCTGGACCGGACCGCTCGACCTGGACAAGCATACAGGATGCCTGACTTCACAGGCGCGGACCAAACGCAACAATCGGAAGATCGAGATTGCGCTTTCACGTCTTGAGTTTCTCACGGTGCTTGCCGGATTGGCGTCGGATTACGAAACGCCAAGGAAGGCGTTGCTGCGCATCTGGAAACGCGTGCTCCTGCACCAGTTCCACGACATCCTGCCAGGCAGTTCGATCAGCCGGGTCTATACGGAGGCCGACACGGCATATGCGGAGGCGTTTCGCGAGGTCGGATCGCTCACCGATGCCGCCCTCGACGCTCTGGTCAAGGGGATTGGCACCAACGGCATGGCGGCTCCCGCCATCGCGGTGAATACGCTTTCGTGGCCGCGTCTGGAGTGGGTGAAGACGGATACTGGCTGGCACCGCCTGTCTCTCCCGCCAGCGGGATATGCCGTCTTTGACGGGACCCCGGAGGACGGGCTGCTGGCAGTGGCCGAGACCGAGCTTGTGGCAGGCGAGAACACCATCGAGAACGCCGTCGTTCGCGTGACATTCACTCCCGAGGGGCGCATCGCCTCCGTCTACGACAAGCAGAATGACATCGAGAGCGTCGATCCCGCGCAACCGGCTAACGACCTGCTGATCTATGCGGATTCGGGCGATGCATGGGATTTCCCCACCGACTATCGGCGATTTCCAACAAGCCGCTTCGCGCTGGAATCCTGCGAGATACATCGGGACGGACCGACCCTCCGCCGCCGGATGCAATACTCCTGGGGGCGGTCCTCGTTGACGCAGGATGTCGTGCTCACGGCCGGATCGCGCCGGATCGATTTTATTACGCATGTGGACTGGCAGGAGCGCGGCAGGATGCTGCGCACCGCGTTTCCCGTCAATGTGGTGATGGGCGATGCCCACGGAGAGATCCAGTTCGGCCATGTGCGCCGGGAGACGCACGCCAACCGTATCGAGAACTTTACCGATTTCGACGTCGCCGCCCAAAAGTGGATTGATATCTCCCGGCGCAACTATGGGGCGGCAGTCCTGAATGATTGTAAATATGGCTATCGTGTCCGGGAGAACGTGATCGATTTATGCCTGCTGAGAAGTCCGTCAAACCCGGCGCCCGATGCGGACGCAGGGCACCACGATTTCACCTATGCGTTCTTCCCGCATGCGGGCGATCACGTAACCGGCGGGGTGATTCGTGCCGGTTATGAACTCAATGTGCCTCCGTTTGTCAGGCCTCTTGCGCAAGTGTCTGCGCCACGCCCGGAAGAAGACAGGTCAATTGTAAATATTGATACAGAAAACGTCATTCTTGAAACCGTCAAATATGCCGAGGATTCAGACGCCATTATCCTGCGTCTCTACGAAGCCCACGGCAAACGCACCCGCACCCGGCTCAGGACATCCGTGCCCATCAAGCAGGTGATGCGTACGAATTTGCTGGAGGAGCCGGAACTCGAACTCCCCTGCACGCAAGACGAGATTCGGTTTGAAATCGGACCGTTTGAGATTGTAACATTAACCTTGATACGAAAGGATTGACCACATGAAAGCCAAGTTGTTCGAACATCCATCTAAAGTGATTCCCGTCAATATCAATTTGATTCTTGCTGTCTTTAGCCAACGTCTTTTCCGGAGATATCCCATGAAGAAAATTCTACTGCTTCTCCTCGTCACGCTCGCCATCAACCTGAATGCAGAAAGTTTTCTGGATGTCTATCCACCGATGAACAAACCAGATCACATCTACTGTGTCAATGAAAGCTCCCTTACATCTGCGGAAAACCTGATGCTCCAGACATTTTCAGGAATCCTTGCCAAGACGAAGCCGCG
>CAZZBA010000190.1:0-7840 GCA_964652765.1 uncultured Victivallales bacterium
ACGCATAATCATCCCAAAACCCAATATCATCGTCATCATGACCGATCAGCAGCGCGCGGACCTGTGCAAGAGGCGGGGGTATGCGCTGGATACCACGCCATTCCTGGATTCACTGGCGGCACGTGGTGCTGATTTCCCCGTGGCCTATACGAGCATGCCGGTCTGCGGCCCGGCACGCGTGAGCCTGTTCACAGGGCGCTATCCGAGTGTGCATGGGGCACGGACGAACGCCAATCTCGGTACGGCCCGCTATCAGGAAGACTTGGTTGACGTTTTGCGCGGGGCGGGTTATCGCATCGGCCTCAGCGGTAAGAACCACTCGCATATCCAAGGCGACCGCTGGGACTGGCAGATGGGTTTCGGTCATGACGGTTCCGGTGAACGCAATCCGACCGAAGACGAGAAGGCCTTTGATCAATGGATCCACAACCTGCATCATATGGCCTCGCACGAACCGACGCCATTCCCGCTAGTATGCCAGTATCCGTACCGGATTGTCAGCCACGCACAGCGGTGGATCGAGCAGGAGGACGAACGTCCATTCTTCCTGTGGATGAGTTTCCCGGAGCCGCATAATCCCTACCAGGTGCCGGAACCCTATTATTCCATGTTCCCGCCCGAGTCATTGCCACCCACAAGGGCCGGTGTCGACGACTTGGAGGCGAAAGGCGAGCGTTGGACATGGCTGCACCAGCAATGGGAGCGGGTCTGTGATTTCCCGCGGGAACTGGAGCGAACGCGCGCCAACTATCACGGGATGCTGCGGTTGCTCGATGACCAGGTGAAGCGTTTTGTCGACTGGCTTGAGGATACGGGAATGATGGAGAACACATTGATTGTGTTTGTGTCCGATCATGGCGACTTCGTCGGTGAGTATGGCCTGATCCGCAAGGGACCCGATCTGCCCGAGTTTCTGGCGCGCATTCCCTTCTTCGTTGTCGGGCCGGGAATCAAGCCTGAAGTGCTCGACGATGCACATGTCAGCCTTTGCGACCTCATGCCGACGCTGTGCGAGGCGGCGGGTTGCGAGGTTCCGATGGGGAATCAGGGACGCAGTCTCTGGCCGCTGCTGCAAGGCAAGTGTGACTTTTCTGGAGCATTCCGTTCCGCCTACGCCGAACACGGACTCGGCGGCGCACGCTTCACGGCGGAGGAGATGGAGGCGTTGCGTGACCCGGATGAGCCGCCTTTGCATTGCACATTCGACTGCCTGAACAACATGACCCAGACGGGCGTCACCCGCATGGTGCGGATGGGGCGCTGGAAGCTGGTGGCTGATGAGACCGGGCGGCAGCAGCTCTACGATGTGGTCGCCGACCCCGCCGAATTGCAGGACCTGATCAACGATCCGGATCTGCGCGAGACGGTGGTCAACATGCAGTCAGAACTGATAACATGGTCGCTGCGTATGCAGGATCCCCTGCCTGCGCCCCTGGGCAAATACCGCTTCAAGCCGCTGCATTGACCCAGGCCGTTGCGATGGGAGCGGCTCACCGAGGATAGGAAAGCGGAAGGGTAAAGGGGCTGGACAAGCGAGCGGGGGCACATCGTACCGGCGACGCTTATTCCCCCTTTTCTGCTTTCTGGCCCGAGGGGGGCATGAACTCGGCTAACGGGATCATCTGGCGGGTGGATGGTGCCGAGCGAATGGCCTCCACCAGCGGATCGGCTTCCTTCCCGAGCGCTTCCTGGATCAAGGGGATCAGGGGTTCTGCTTCGCGACCGAAAGACTGAATCAGGCGCATCCGGTTGAGCTTGCGCACCCCGCCTCGCCCGGTAGGCTCATTGATCGTTTTAATGGTCAAGGCAAGCACGTCTTCAATATTCAAACGATTCAACAGGTCAAGTCCTGCCTGCCGGGGTCCATCACCCTGGTAAGCGGTATAGGCGGGATCCTCGTCCCGGATGACATGCAGCACGCTCTTGGCGACCCGGTGGAGATCCTCTATCGGCATGTTCGCAAGCAGCGTCATTCCGGCCCCGCGCGCCCACATATGGGGATGTTCCAGCAGCCGCAGGACCGCCTTATAAAGCACATCCCGATCCACATCGTGTGCATGGGAGGACGGCGGCAGGATTTTTTCAAGCGCCTGCCCCAGGGCCAATTGCAGGCTGCGGAATGGATCCTTGGTTTGATCCGATGCAATCATGCCAAGCAATTCAGCGGCAAATGGTTTTGCCGTATCCAGCGTTGCCAGCGTGCCAATTGCAACTTCCCGAATCCATAGTTCCTCCGATGCATCCCGGATAATCGGCATCAGCAGATCTGCGGCTCCCGGAACGGGACTATGACGCAGGGCGTGCAGTGCTCCGATGCGCTGATCCCGCGTGCCGGTAAGAAGCAACTCCTGCAATGCATGGCCAAGCTCCTTCTGGTGTTCCGCAAGACGTTCGGCAGCCTCCAGGCGCACCGGAGGTAAACGGTGTCCCAGAAGAAGAAGCAACGTGTCAACGGACATTTCAGTATCCGGATACGGGCGGTCAACGGCGGCGGCCGCTTGATCTCCCTTGAGCCAGAGCGACGAGTCCATCCCCTTGCCGGTAATATGCAACGCCCGCCGTCCGGCCGCCATATTCAACAGGTTTGCCCCCGTGGAACTCAGATCACTGTAATTGAAGACATTTCCACGCGGCTCCATATACTGGAACCGTCCATCCCAGAGACGTGTCATCGTACGCAGCCATCGTACTTCCCGTTCAAAGGCCGCCCATACTTCCGGTCCCAGGACATTGGCCCCGAGGCCAGACCATAAATAATTGAAGAAGGGCCCCGTGTGACCGGCCGTTATTTCTCCATGCGATGCCGCCGATAGTCCCGCATAGAAACGTGCCGCGTCCTTATCCCCCCGCAAGGCGAATCCCACAGCCACACTGCCGCTGGTTCCATTGTTGTTGAGCATGTTCTCCATGGCGGCATGGTTTCCATACGGCAGGGCGCCCCTGCCTGCCCAATTCGCGTATAAAGCGTGCGTCTTTTCGATGGCAGTCTGTATCTCGGGATCATTCACCCCGCATTTTTCAGCCAGGATCAATCCGATCCAGAGTGCAATCGAGGTCTGGTTGATCGCGCCATATCCGTACAGCCGACCATGCTGGCGCCCGCCATTGGCTTCGGGATCGGCCATGCGGTGATTCCACAGCCCCGCCACATCCTGTCCCCTGGCAATCGTTTGCGCATACGTCCGGATTGCCGGCAGTACATACGCATCACCGGTCAGGATGTAATACTCGCAGAGCGTCATCAATTGGTACGACCAGGCCCAGCTCACCCAGCTTACAGGACGTGGGAGCTGGATGTCAGGCTTGGCAAAGGCGGCCTCGTGCAAGCGTTCCCCCACATAGGCTATGTAACGTTCCTCACCTGTGGCCAGCAAGCCCAGCAGCCCGATGCCCAACTGGCCGGCATCTCCTGATTTCATGATCGCATCAGCCGCGCGTTTGATCAGCACATCGGTCACCGGACAATCAACCGGACTGCTTGCGCTGCGTGTTCCGATCACCGGCAGGGCCAGCGTCACATCAAACTCGCCACCCAGTGCATTCGTGGTGGCAGGACGCCATACGCGCAGCTCCAGTACACCGCCCCGCGCCTCCGTCTCGGCCAGCACAATGCTTTCGGAAAACAACGTGTAGAGGTTCCCTTGCACAGGCTTTCCCGCCACCTTTACAATGCGATCCCCCGGGGATAGTCTCCCATCGGCCGGTGAACCGGTGAGCACCTCCGTGATCTCGATATACGCTTCCTGCATAGCCGCATGGATTCCGATCGGTCCCCAATGCTGGATCGTCCCCGGCGGCGCGGGCAAACGCAATTTGAGACTGAAAACAGAGGCTGCCTGTCCATTTGCGCCAGGCCTGCTGAATGTCAGCGCAAGCCGCCCGTCACTGTCACGCCACAACCGCTGCATGTGTTTGTGAATTGTCGCTGGTGGATCTTGTTCCAATACGCCGCCCTGTATACGGATGAGATGATCCCCCGGCAAAACCTTTCCCTCGACGGGTGAGCCCGGCTTCACACGCGTAACCAGGACGTGCGTAGCCTCGACCGTGCCGATAATCCCTGTGATGGACAGGCGATATTCCCGGCCTGGCACGAAAGAACCGCCGCCAGACATATCCTCGAGGGCTACGGCAGCAGCATCGGGACCGGCATTCACCTGGTGAAAAGCAAACGGAACCACTGTTAAAGCCATCGTGAGAACCGCCGACAAAATCCGTTTTTCCATATATCCCCGCATTATTTCCTTGCACGCACACACAGCGCATCCGCATCCCGCGAAAAAAAACAGCGTAGCAGTTACGGATAAGAAAACAAGCCCGCCGCCGGTGGACCCAGGGCTAAACGAGTGGGTAATTATTTTTTGGGCGGCGGGGAAGCGTACGTAGGACGGGCACCCTGCCCGTCCATCCGCGCAAAGGTCCTTTGGTAGCCAGACGGCTTATGCTCGGCGGTCGGGCAAGGTGCCACGACCTACTTTTTGACGATGAACGATCCAAGCAAGGAATCGGTGAACGAGAACGGCGACCTGCCTTCGCGCTAGCGCTACGGCGGGCATGCGAGAACGGATTACGAGGGCTTCGCCATTTTTATTCTTATGCGCAGCGTCCTCGCGAGCCTGCGGAGGATGAGAAAGCGGAAGGGTGTTGGACGGTCGCGGCTCACCGAGGACGGTTCGCCCTACCTTCGTGCGGGTAGGGCGAGTGCGTCCTCGCCGAGCCGCTGTACGGGGAACAGCGAATGATGAGTGCGAACCTCTTCGTAGCCTCGCTCGCCAGAGCGTGGATTGCACGTAAATGGCACGTAAAGGGCTTGCCCAATCCTGTGCGCGTGGTACTATGCGCACAACTGACCGGATTGACGAATGCGTTGAGAAACCACCAGGCGCGGGGAATGAAAGTCGATAAGCAAACCGGCTACACGGGGCCGGGCGAAAACGGCTTGGTAACTTTTGAACTACGGAACACGCGGAATACACAGAAAACAGATGAGTCTCCGACGCGGAGGCAAGGATAAGTAGGTTAATGCCCATGGCAAGAGGCAAACAGCTTAGTGTTGCGCCAGTTGTGGCAAGATCGCGGCAACCGGAGAAAGTGACGGTGGCACTTACGGTGGACGTCAACCGCTGGCTGCGTGAGGAGGCTCGGGTAAGAGGCTGGCGCCTTTTCAATATCAAATACCATTTCAACCAGTTGCCGTCCGGGGTCGTGCCACAGGGAGCGCTGGTGGATTGTTTGCCGGATCATGAACTGGTCCAGGGGTGGCGCAGGGCGGGAATCCCGGTGGTGCGCCTTGGGTTACTGCCTCATCCCGATGACGCCCTGGTGCCGGTGGTGCTTCCTGATCAAGAGGCCGAGGGACGTATGGCTGCCGACCATTTCCATGAGCGCGGCTTCCGTGATGTCGGATACGTCGGTAGTGATCCCTGGAGTGAAAAGCAGTTGCTGTTCGAAGGGTTCCGTGCGCGGGCGGAAGCGCTTGGAATGGTCTGCCATCTCACGCGTTTCAGGCCTGCAGACGGGGAATCAAGCGAAAACAAGAGAGCCCGGCAGGAGCGCGAATACGCGGATTGGCTGCGGACGTCTCCCAAGCCATTGGGGTTGCTGGCGTCGGGTATCGCCCGCGCGGTTACGCAGTGTTCCTGGGCCGATCTGGCCGGATTCCGTATTCCGGAGGACGTCGCCGTGCTGTCGATCGGCAACATGCCGGAAATCTGCGAGAGCACGATACCGACGATTTCCACGGTCGAGCGGGATCGTGCGGGGCTGATACGTTCTGCCTGCAGCCTGCTCGCACGGTTGATGGCCGGCGAGCAGGTGCCGAAGGAACCCACCGTGATTGCCCCGCGGGAAGTCGTGGAGCGCGAAAGCACCAATGTGCTGGCGACCACGGACGCGGCGGTCGCGGCCGCGCTGCGGTATATGCGAAACCATTTGCAGCAGGACCTGTCGGTCGAATTGCTGGCTGATAAGGTGGGCCTGTCCGGCAGACAGCTCGTCCGTCGTTTCCAGAAGGCGCTGCATCGCTCCGTGACGGACGAGCTGATCCGTCAGCGGCTTGGGGAGACGAAGCACCTGCTGCGATCCACGGATATCCGGATTATCGATATCGCCACGAAGGTGGGCTTCCATTCAACAGTCTACCTCCACCGCACCTTCCGCCGCGCCTTCGGCCAGACACCTGAAGAATACCGTCACGCAGGACGGTAACGACGGGAGAGGGATTAGTTAGGCATTAGGCGCTAGTCGATAGAGGAGATAGAGCGCCGGAGCCCGCCCCTAACTCCTAGCGCCGAACCCCTAACCCCTAGCGCCGAACCCCTAGCGCCTAGCGCCTAACGCCCGTAGCTTCGGGGAAAGACTGCAGATGACCCAAATGCCTGCCCCATGACCGCCCCGCATATATTCATTTGAATAAAATGATATATATTCTATTATTCATGCGAATAAAAGTTGATTTCAGGAGTGATTCACGCTAGATTCTACGTCATGAAACGGTCATTCTGGAACACGTTGCTGGCATGGAAAGAGCGCCCCGAGCGGAAGCCGCTTCTGGTGCAGGGGGCGAGGCAGGTTGGTAAAACCTGGATCCTCAAGGAGTTCGGTCGGACTCAATTCTCCCATTTTGAGCTATTGGATTTTGCGGAGAATAAGGAATTGCGCGGACTCTTTGCGCCGAATCTCAATCCGCAACGGATCCTGACGGACCTCAGCGTCTTCTTGAACCGGGATCTCTCGCTTGCCGACACCCTGCTGATTTTCGACGAAATCCAGCTCTGTCCGGAAGCGTTGACCTCGTTGAAATATTTCCGGGAGGAGTTTCCGGCGGCGTGGGTTTGTGCCTCGGGATCATTACTCGGATTGGGCCTTTCCGAACAGGATTTCCCCGTGGGCAAGGTTCAGCGGGAATGGTTGCGCCCCATGTCGTTCTTTGAATTCCTCGACGCCCTGGGCGAACCCGCGCTTCGAGAGGCGTTGTCGGCTGCCGCGACCGCCCTGATGCCAATCTCCCCGGCGATACACGGCAAAGCGTTTGGTTTGTTCAAGGAGTATCTGATCACCGGCGGGATGCCGGAGGTCGTTCAGCGTTATGTGGCGCTTCGCGAATCCCGGGTCGCGGCCTTCCAGGCCGTTCGCACCCTGCAACACGAACTCGTCGAGTCCTACCTGGACGACATCGCCAAGCATTCCGGATCCCTGAAGGCCGTGCGCATTGCCGCCCTCTTCAACAACATTCCGGAGCAACTGGCCCGTGAAACATCGGGCTCGCGGAAATTCCAGTTCAAGGATGTCGTCGCTGGTCGCTCGACCTATGACGTGCTGGAGGGACCGATCGAATGGCTGGTCCGGGCCGGGTTGGTCCATCGCGTCCCCCTGTGTGGTACCGCCCAGCATCCTCTTTCAGCCTATGGGGAGAAGAACGCGTTCATGCTGTACCTGTTCGATACGGGGCTTCTGGGTGCCATGCTGCACCTGGAGCCTGCCGTGATCTATCGTTATGATTTCGGCCAGTTCAAGGGATTCCTGGCGGAAAACGCCGTGCTGAACGAATTGCTCTGCGCCGGCCGCGGGCCTGTGTTCACCTGGCGCGGAACGACTGCGGAAATCGAGTTCCTGCTTGCTGTCGGCGAGCAGATCATCCCGATCGAGGTCAAGGCGGGTGTCAATACCAAGGCGAAGAGCATGCAGGTCTATCGGGGCAAGTATGCGCCGGAAAATGCCGTGCTCTTCTCCGGACAGGGGTCCAATCAACGCGATCATGGCCTTCTGCATGCCCCGCTCTACCTTGCCGGGGCAAGCCGGCTAGGGTAGAATCGAGAGGGAACCAGGCCTGTCCCTTGGC
>CAZZBA010000191.1:0-7827 GCA_964652765.1 uncultured Victivallales bacterium
GTTGCCGTGGCGTAAGCTTCCAGCTTGCGATCTGGACAACGGAAGCAGAATGGAAAACTGAAGCCAGGCAGTGTTGGCAAGCTGGAAGCTTACCCCACGGCTGGTTCGGCAAGCTGGAAGCTTACCCCACGGCGGACTTCCTCGCCAGTCGGTCAGCGGTCACAGTCCACCGCGACCTTGACCACGCCTGCGCGGTACGCGGAACTGGCGGCGAAGGCTTCGGGAGCTTCGGCCAGCGGATAATGATGCGAGACCAGGGCCGGCAGGTCGATCTGGCCCTGCTCGACCAGCCGGATCGCTCGCGGATAGCTGTGCTTCATGCGGCGGACCATGCGGATCGTCAGGCCCTTGCGGCGGAGCGTCGAGTGCTTGAGCACGAACCGGTCCTCCTCGTCGATTCCCACGGCGATCAGGCGTCCGCCGGGGGCCAGGATCTCGGCCGCCTGCTGCAACGCTTCGCCCCCCAAGGCGGCTTCGAACGCCACGTCCACACCGCGGCCGTGCGTGGCATCCAGCACCGCGCGGACGAAGTCCGTCTCCGCCGAGCAGAACGCCGTGGCGGGTCCGAATTGAGCCGCCAGACGGACTCGCCACGCCAGGCGATCCGCCGCGAAAACCGCTCCCGCGCCAGCCGCCACCGCCAACCGCAAGACGCACAAACCGATCGGTCCGGCGCCGATTACGGCGACGCTTTCGCCCAGGCGGACCTTGGCCAGGTCCAGCGAGTGAATGGCGACGCCCAGCGGTTCGAGCATCATGGCCGTGGTCGCGTCCATGCTGTCAGGCACTGGGAAACAGGTCGACGCCGGCACGTGCATCCACGGCCGCAACGCGCCGGGATGCGGATACAGTCCGCAGAACACGATGTGCGGGCACAAGTTCGGATCGCCCCGCAGGCACCATTCGCAATGCCCGCACGGTTGCGCCGGATCGACCGCGACCCGCGTGCCTGCTGCGAGAGGATGTCCGTGGCCGTCCAGGCCAGCCGGGCCAACCTGTTCCACGGTCCCCGCGAACTCGTGCCCCAGAATCAACGGAGCGGCCAACTGCGTATCGCCGATCCGGCCGTGCCGGTAGGTGTGCAGGTCCGAACCGCAGATGCCCACCACCTCGACACGCAGCAAGACCTGCCCTGGCGGCGGCTCACCTGGGTGAGGAGTGTCAGCGATTCGCAAGTCGTGCGGACCATACAGATGAGCGGCGGGGATCAAGTGGGACATCAAGCAGGGGCTCCAGCTGAGAGAACCAGACGTCAGGCGGCAGCCTTCGTTTAACGGCAAGCCGCAGGCGTCGGCGAGCACGGTACGCTGGCGCCTTCGGCTTGCCGTTAAACGAGTGTGCCGCAGCCGCTACCCTCGCAGCCCGTTGGCCAGCAGGTAATAGGCTTCGTTCCAGCGCAGTTCCTTCTTGAATTCCGACAACCGCGTGTCGCGATCGATCAGCAGGAACTCGATGCCGGCCATCTCGGCGTAATCCTCCAGGTGCTCGGCCGTCAGCGCTTGGCTGAACCCCGTATGGTGGGCCCCGCCGGCCAGGATCCAGGCTGCGGCGGCCGTCTTCAGGTCCGGCAGCGGCACCCACAGGGCCCGCGCCACCGGCAGCTTGGGCAACGGCTCCACCGGCGGGATCACGTCCACCGCGTTGACCAACAACCGGAAACGGCTGCCCAGATCCAGGATCGACGCGTTCAGCGCCGGCCCCGCCGCGGCGTCGAACACCAGGCGGACCGGGTCCTCCTTGCCGCCGATCCCCAGCGGATGGATCTCCAGCGACGGGCGGGCCGCGGCGATCGACGAACAGACCTCGAGCATGTGAGCGCCCAGGACTTTCATGCCGCTGGGATCCAGATGATAGGTATAGTCCTCCATGAACGACGTGCCGCCCGGCAGGCCGGCCGCCATGACCTTCATCGCGCGGACCAGGGCGGCGGTCTTCCAGTCGCCCTCGGCGCCGAACCCGTAGCCGTCGGCCATCAGCCGCTGCACGGCCAGCCCGGGAAGCTGCCGGAAGCCGTGCAGGTCCTCGAAGGTGGTGGTGAACGCACCGAAGCCGCCCTGTTCGAGGAAAGCACGCATGCCGATCTCGATGCGGGCCTGCTCACGGATGCTCGCGCTGGCGGCATCGCCGCCACGGATCGTGTAGCACTCGGCGTACTCCGCCACCAGAGCGCTGACCTGGGCGTCGGTCACCGCATCCACGCAGGCGGCCAGCTCACCCATGCCGTAGCCGTTGACCGCGTAGCCGAAACGGATCTGAGCCTCGACCTTGTCGCCTTCGGTGACCGCCACTTCACGCATGTTGTCGCCGAAACGGGCGACCTTGAGATGCTGCGAGGCATTCCAGCCGAGCGCGGCGCGCGTCCAGTCGCCCAGCTCGGCACGCACGTCCGGCTCCTGCCAGTGACCGGTGATGACCGTGCGCCGCTTGCGCAGGCGGGTGCAGATGAAACCGAACTCGCGGTCGCCATGCGCCGACTGGTTCAGGTTCATGAAATCCATATCGATCTCGCTCCACGGGATATCGCGCCCGAACTGCGTATGCAGGTGCACGAAAGGCTTCTTCAGCGCGGTCAGGCCGGCAATCCACATCTTGGCCGGGCTGAAGGTGTGCATCCAGGTAATCAGGCCGATGCAGTTCCCGTCGGCATTGGCATCGCGGCAGAGGGTATAGACTTCATCCGGCGTCTTGACCGTCGGCTTCCAGACGACGGTGGCCGGGATCACGGGGTCGGCGCTGAGTGCCGCCGCGATCGCCTTGGAATCGGATGCGACCTGTCCAAGGGTTTTCGGCCCGTAGAGATGCTGACTGCCGGTTACAAACCAAAGTTCCTTCTGTTGTGACATATCGTACTTCCCTCTTTTCCGGGTGGCTGACCTACCCTATAACTTCAACCGTCGCCAACCTCAGTGGGTGGCGGGCTTACAGGCATCTTCGCGGATCGTTATCAATTCCTTCATCACATTGAACTGGTTGCCGGCGTAGGATTCCGTGCCGAACAGATCGTGCAGCCGGGTGTAGAGTCCGAACAGCCGCTCATAGACCGCGACGTTCGCCGGGATCGGGCGGTACTGGATATCGCTGATGGCGGTCATCGCTTTTGCCGCCGCCGCAAAATCGGCATGCGCCCCCGCCACGACGGCCCCCGCCATCGCGGAACCAAGGGCGCAGGTCTGGTCGCTGCCGGAAATCAGCATCGGGCAGTTGAACACGTCCGCGTAGATCTGCATCAGCATCGGACTCTTGGTGGCGATCCCGCCGCAGTTGATCACCCGCCCGATCGGGACGCCGTACTCCACCATGCGGTCGCGGATCATGCGTGCGCCAAAGGCGGTGGCCTCGACCAGTGCGCGGAAGATCGCGGCGGGCGAGGAATGCAGCGTCAACCCCATGATCATGCCGGTCAACTGCTGGTCGACCAGTACCGTCCGGTTGCCGTTGTGCCAGTCCAGCGCCAGCAGACCGCTCTCTCCCGGCTTGAGCAGGGCCGCCCCCTCGCCGAGTTGCTGGTGGTTGATGCCGCCGCCGGGCTGCAGCTTGTGCACGAACCAGTTGAAGATATCACCCACGGCCGATTGGCCAGCCTCGATGCCGTAACTGCCCGGCAGCACCGATCCGGGCACGACCCCGCAGACGCCGGGAATGTCCGCCAGCGCATGGTCCATCGGCAACACGGCCAGATCGCAGGTCGAGGTGCCGATCACCTTGACCATGATTCCCGGCTGGATACCGCAGCCGACCGCCCCGAGATGACAATCAAAGGCACCGCCCGCTACCGGGATGCCGGCAGGCAGGCCCAGCCGCCGCGCCCAGCCTGCGGTCAGTCCGCCGACGGCGTCGGCAATCGTGACGGCCGTTGCCGGCAGCGTGGCGCGCACGGCGGAGAGCACGCCGCCGTCAAACGCGGCGACAAACGCCGGATCCGGATAGCCACCCCAGGCCGGATTGAACATGGCCTTGTGGCCAGCCGCGCAGATGCAGCGTTTCACCTGCGAGGGCGCGGTGGTACCCGTCAAGACCGCCGGGATCCAGTCGGCCAGTTCCACCCAGGTGTAGGCGGCATCGAAGACCGTGCGGTCCGTGCGGGCGCAATGCAGCAGCTTGGCCCAGAACCACTCCGACGAATAGGTGCCGCCGCATTTGGCCAGGTATTGCGGGTAGCCGGCTTCCGCCGCACGGGTGATTTCCGCCGCTTCCCGGAAGGCGGTGTGGTCCTTCCAGAGCCAGGCCATCGCGTTCGGGTTTCCTGCGAAGGGCGCTTGCAGCGCCAGCGCCTCGCCAGCCGCATCGACCGGGATCGGCGTGCTTCCCGTGGTATCCACGCCGATGCCGACCACATGGGCGGCCACATGGGCGGCCACCCCTGCCCCGGCCTGGCGGAGAGCCGCCGTTACCGCCGCCTCGATCCCCGCCAGATAGTCGGCCGGATGCTGCCGGGCGACATGCGGGTCGCGCGGATCGGTAACGACACCCATGTCGCCAGTCGGATAGTTGAAGACCGAGGTACCGAGCGTATCACCATCCGCGACACGCACCACGATGGCCCGCACCGAATTCGTGCCGAAGTCGAGCCCGATGGAATATTTTGTTTCCCTGGCCGTCATGATCTAGCGGATCCTTTCCGTTGAAATCGAGCCCGATGCTCAGTAGGTGGCGTTGGCGTAATTGACCCAGCCGCCAGCCAGCACGAGCTTCTGCTGGAAGGTGTTGAGTTCGAAAGCAAAGGTGCGGGTCCGGCGCCCGGCCCGGGCCGTGAGTGTAAGCGCCGCCGGATCGGCCGTCAGCGTCAGCTTGCCCCCGTTGCCGGCGGCCAGCGCGAAGAGCGCGTCGATATCGTCCGACGGCAGCGTGACGGCCAGCATGCCCGAGTTGTACATGTTCTGGCGGAAGATACGGGCGAAGCTTTCAGCGACGATCAGGTTGATCCCGTTCTCCTGGAATGCCCACGGGGCATGCTCGCGACTGGAGCCGCAACCGAAATTCGCACGGGTGACCACCGTGCCCGCCCCGCCCAGGGCATCCGCCTGGCTGAACCCGTCCAGCTTCAGATCCTCGAGCAGGTGCGGCGCCAGCGCGGCGCGGGCGATCTCCGTCAGGTATTTCGCCGGTATGATCTCATCGGTATTGATATCGCGGCGGTCCAGGAAAAGGACCGTCCCGCCAAACTCGCGCGGTGTCGTCGTACTCATTCATTGTCTCCGGTTAACCAAACAAAGGGCTTCTTTTATCATGCAGGCAAGCCACGATGCAAAACTATAAATTCCGGAGATGCGCCAGGCGCGCGGCACGGCGGGCGGCGATGAAGGCGAAGGCGGTCCCTGCCGAGGCGTTGACGATCTGCGAGCCGGGAATACCGCTGGCCTCCAGCAACGGCCGCACCGACTCGTCGCCGCCGATCTCATCGACCGTATGCGAATCGCTGCAGACGGCCACCTTGCAGCCGGTATCGCGGCAGATCGCCAGGAACCGCGCGACTTCGTCCGGCGTGGTCCGCTGGTAGAGCACCTTCGAGTTGTTCAGCTCAAGGGCCATTCCCAGCTCTTTTGCCTCCTTCGCCAACCGTTCCAGATCCAGCGGGTAGTTCTCGTCAACCGGGTGCGTGATGAGATCCACCCAGGGATTGCGCCGCATCGCCTCGATCAGCGCATCGGTCCAGTCCTCCGATCCGCGATGCCAGGGGAAACGCACATGCAGGCCAAGCAGCACGATGTCCAGTAGCGGCAGCAGCCAGTCGGGCACGTCGATGGCGCCCTCCGCATCGGTCACATTCGCCTCGATGCCCTTGATGAAACGGATCCCCGGCACCGGCTGCACCAGCCGTTCGAAGACCGGACTCGGAAGCCGACCCTTGAGTGCCGGCCCGTGATCGGTGATCGCCAGTCCGGCCAAACCCTTCTCCCGGGCGGCCTGCAGCATTTCCAGATGGGTATGGATACCGCACTGGCTCATCAGGGTGTGTGAATGCAAATCAACCGCTATCATGATTATCGCCCGTTCCGGGTTACTCCACCGCCGGCAGGATCCCCTCCTTCACAAGCTGGGCGTCCATTTCCTCGGTGATCGGGATCGGTAGCGGTGTCTTGCCTTCACGGATCAGTTTCATCTGGTATTCGCGCAAGCGCTTCTCGACCTCCTCTTCGCTGAGGTTTCGCGACTCCTGCGCCCGCAGACGCATTTCCTCGATCCGCTGGCGGCGGCGATCGGCGTAGGATATGGTGCCCGCGTTGGCGCTTTCCCCCGATGCTGGCTCGACAACCGCGGTCGGCCGCTGTACCCCCCTCGGCACGCGCGTGGGCTGTGGCGGGGACGGGGACGGATCCGCCGACGGGGCCGTCGCCTCGCCCATCGCCAGCCAGTACTGCTCGCTGTCCTTGCGCAAAAGGGCGCGCTCGCGGTCGAAATCCGCCTCCACCAGCAGGATGCCGTCCTCGCTGGTGTCGCCGACATACAGGAAATAGGTCTTCGCTTTCTCGCTTAAATTGACGAACCCGGCGCGGACACCAGCCGGGCTTTCCGTGATGGCCACCATGCGCAATTGCTGCACAAAGGCGGGCGGGGCCTCGGCCGTGACCGGAGGAGGTGCAGGGGTGTCCGCCCCCTCCACCACCGGGCTTGAGAACGGACGCCGCTCGAGGATCGGAGCATATCGCGAAAAGTCTACCGCCCCACGGCTACCCGAGGTTGTCGCCACGAGAACCAGCATGACAGTCAACCGTTTCATGACCTGCTACTTTCGCGCCGCGTGCTTCGCGCGAATCGCCACAATCAGTTTTTCAACCGCTGCGGGATTCTGCTCGAGAAACGCCCTGGCGGCGTCATTCCCCTGTCCGATCTGTTCGCCCTCATACGAAAGCCATGAGCCTTTTTTCACAATCAGCTCCTCGGCCAGGGCGGATTCAAGCACGGAGCCCTCCCAGGAGATGCCCTGTGCATAGAGGATGTCGAACTCGGCCTCCATGAAGGGAGGCGCCATCTTGTTCTTGACGACCTTCACCCGCGTCCGGTTGCCGGTCACCCGCCCGGTCGCATCCTTGAGCGAACCGATACGCCGGATGTCCAGGCGCACCGAGGCGTAGAACTTCAGCGCCCGCCCGCCGGGCGTGGTCTCGGGACTGCCGAACATGACACCGATCTTCTCGCGGATCTGGTTGGTGAACAGGCATAGTGTCTTGGTGGAGGAAAGGGCACTGGTCAGCTTGCGCATCGCCTGCGACATCAGCCGCGCCTGCAGCCCGACATGCGAGTCGCCCATCTCGCCATTCATCTCCGCGCGCGGCGTCAGGGCCGCCACCGAGTCGATGACCACGACATCGAGCGCGTTGCTGCGCACCAGCGAATCGGCAATCTGCAGGGCTTCCTCGCCAGAGCCCGGCTGCGAGACCAGCAGGTCGTCCAGGTTGACGCCGATCTTCTTGGCATATCCCGGATCCAGCGCATGCTCCGCGTCGATGAAGGCCGCCGTGCCGCCCGCCTTCTGGGCGTTGGCGATCACATGCAGCGTCAGCGTGGTCTTGCCGGAGGATTCCGGCCCGTAGATCTCCACGACGCGCCCGCGGGGCAGGCCGCCGATCCCCAGAGCCTGGTCCACGCAGAAGGCCCCGGTCGAGATGTGCTCGACTTCCCTAGTGGAGGAGGCGTCGCCCATGCGCATGATCGCACCCTCGCCGAACTCCTTGCGAATCTGCGCCAGCACATCCTCCAGCGGCGCGCCGTCCATCTTGCTATCTACCGATCTCTTCGCCATGATCATCCCTTCCTGTCGTTGCCATTACCTGGGTCCGTCGTAAAGTCCGCTATTCCACCGCTAATCCGGATACTATCATCTCCAAA
>CAZZBA010000192.1:0-7819 GCA_964652765.1 uncultured Victivallales bacterium
CATTCGGGCAGCCCCTCGGCCTTCAACCGCGCCTCGCTGCCGGGGTCGGCCAGTTTTTGGCATAGAGGGCCGTTGAGGGAAAACTCGAACTGAGCCGGGCGCTCAGGACGTTCGCGGCGCAACACCGCGAGCAGGCAGTTGAAGTCAGGCTGACGGGTGACGGGGTATGGCCATGCCGCAACATTTTGATTCATGGTTTTCATCACATATCATTTCTTTGTTGGTTGATCGCTTGATTGTGCTGATTTCATGGATTGATAAGAAATCGCTTTTCGGCAGACCCCAGTGGGCCTCGGCCCGCACGGGCCGAAAACATGCCGAAACCGGTCTAAAGCAACGATGTCATGGAAAAAGAGTGGCAAACGCGGTGATCAAAGTCAATACCACCACCAAACAGCGTTGTGACTGACGGGGTATTCCCTGGCAGCCTCAAAGACAGGGATGGTGAAGGACGTATGGTTGATCCAGAAACCCTCCGGGCGCATCTGCGCAAGCAGTTCGACCTTGACTTGGCTCTCCGGGTCGATCGGCACGTGAGCAGGAATGGGTATATTCCAGTAGCTTTGGTCGGAGAAGAAGCGGCGCATCAGGAATAGTACTGGTCAATGGTGGCGCTTACCGTTGCTGCCCATTGAGTCAGGTTCTCCGGATTGTTGGCAATTGTGCTGATGTCCTTGAGCACGAACTCCAGAGTGGTGCCCTGCGCTCGACAGGCTTTGCAGTACCGTGCGATCTCCGCTTTCACCGGCGCGGGATCGAATCGGGCCGTTGCGACGAAGGCCGGATTGGGTTTCGCGGCCATGACATAGTCGCGGCCGATGTTCTCCGCCGCACGTTCGGGATCGGCCCAAGGCGTGATGGATATTTTACGCAGGTTCTTGAACCGCTTGCGCAGGATGTCAATCTTCCGGTCCATCGGCTCGCAGCAGCCGTAGTAGAGCAAACCGCAGGCGCTGAATAGTTGCTGATTGTAGGCCAGGTCGAAGTCGTCGTGCATGGCGGGGGATACCGAACCGAAGATCTGGGCGGCGCAACGTCCCCAGACATCCGTGGCCCTGTAATGCCCCCTGCAGTCCGAAGCCGGAAGTTCACGGGAGCAGGCCGCTGTGCAATGCAGGAGGACAGGGCGCGGGTCGAGCAGTCCCTGCTCCTCCAGTTGTTTGAACAGCGACTGCCCGATCTCCATGAAGCGCCGGGCAGTCGCGTGCATGAACTCTGGACGTTCGGAGAGGTCCATCAGCAGGTTCTCTACGCCCCGATACCGCGCCACGTCGTCCCAGATACTGAAATGCAGCCCGTCCAACCCCACGATCTCAACATCCATGAGTCCGGCAAACAGCTCTCTCGCCACGGCCAGCGCGGACTCGGTCGCGGCCTGGTCATAGACAACCTCCGGCGGGTGCAGTTTCGCCAGGTCATCCTCGGTACTGAGTTGATCGCTGTAGGCATGGGAAGCGATGTACGCGCCCGTATCGCCCTTGATCTGCTGCTCCTTGACCTCGATGCCGATGCCGCGCAGCCTGCGTATCCGCTTGCCGACCTGAAATACAGGAGGCAAAACCTGGTCTACCTGGAAATGTTCCCATTGGTACAAGGCGCATCGCAGCGGCGACTCGATCCAGCCCAACTCGGCCGCGCAGACATTCGCCAGCGCGCTATCCTTGATTTCGCCCCAAGGCACCTCGTCAATCAAGACCACAGGACGCACGTTCTCCAGTGCATTGGTCCGGTAGTACCGTTCCATACGTTCCTTGTGAATACCCATATGCGCAATTTCGCTGTAGCGTTCAGCCAAGCGTCTTAACGTCTGTTTGTCCTTCACATTCATCTGCATTTCGATCTCCCTTCAAATTGATAAGAAATCGCTTTTCGCACACCCCAGTCGGCCTCGACCCGCACGGGCCGTAATCATGCCAGAAACGGTATGACGCAGCGAATTCATGGTGGAGAGCCTGTCAGAAGCGCGGATAAACCTCAAGATCTATGGGTCGGACCATGAAACAGGGCTACGCCCCAACCTTGGCACAACCTTGGCTGGACAAATTATTCTATTTTAAGTCCACACAGATGTGCAGTACCATCGGGCCTGTAAAAAAAAGGAGCCCCCTTGATCACACGACACCCGCCGATCAGCCTGAAGTGCCCCCATTTCCTGCATGGGAGCGATTACAATCCCGACCAGTGGGTCCGGACGCCGGAAGTCTGGGACGAAGACATGCGGCTGATGAAACTCGCGGGCTGCAATACGATGTCCATCGGCATCTTCTCCTGGACGGCGCTCGAGCCGAAGGAAGGCGTGTTCAATTTTGGCTGGCTGGACACCATCATGGACAAGCTGGCCGCCAACGGCGCCTTTGCCGTGCTGGCCACGCCCAGCGGCGCCAAGCCCATCTGGATGAGCGAGAAGTATCCGGAAGTCCGGCGCATGAGTGCCAAAGGGGAGCGGGACACATCCGGCTGGCGCCACAACCACTGCCGGACCTCGCCGGTGTACCGCGAGAAGTGCGCGATCATCAACACCAAGCTCGCCGAGCGCTACCAGAAGCATCCGGCCTTGCTGATCTGGCACGTTTCGAATGAGTACAACGGCGACGCCTGCCATTGTCCGCACTGCATTCAGGCCTTCCAGAACTGGCTGCGCGCGCGCTACCAGGACAATCTGGACAACTTGAACCACGCCTGGTGGACCGGCTTCTGGAGTCATGGCTATGGCGACTGGCGTGAGATCACGGCCATTGACAGTTGCATGCACGGCATGATGCTCGACTGGAACCGGTTCAACACCGACCAGACCATCGACTTCTATCAGGCCGAGTGCGCGCCGCTGCGCAGGCACACGCCGCAGGTGCCGGTCACAACCAATTTCATGGGGTTCTGCAATACGCTGGATTACTGGAAGTTCGCGCAGGTGGTGGATGTCATTGCCTGGGACAGCTACCCCTCGTACCAGGATCGCCCGCATGACTGGGTCGAAAAGGCCATCAGCACCTCGCTTTGCCACAGCATGAACCGTTCTTTCCTGCAAAAGCCGTTCATGCTGATGGAGTCCAGTCCGAGTGTCCAGAACTGGGCCCCGGTCAACAAACTCAAACGCCCCGGCTTGCACCTGGTGGAGACGTTACAGGCGGTGGGTCACGGGAGCGATACGGTCCAGTATTTCCAATGGCGCAAAAGCCGGGGCGGTTGCGAAAAGTTTCACGGCGCCGTCGTGGATCACTGCGCCACGGAACAGGCCCGGGCTTTTCAGGAGGTCGCCGCCCTGGGAAAAATCCTGGGCCGTCTGGACGACGTCATCGGCACCACCACCCGGTCGGAGGTGGCGATCCTGCATGACTGGGAAAACGGCTGGGCCATTGACTTTACCTGCGGCCCCCGCAACGAAAAGAAGAACTATCTGCAGACGTGCGTGGAACACTACCGACCGTTCTGGTCGGCCGGCGTGAATGTCGATGTGGTCCGCGAAGAGAGCGACTTCAGCGGGTACAAGCTGCTGATCGCGCCGATGATGTATATGGTTCGGCCCGGCGTGGCGGAGCGCATCCAGTCATTCGTGCGCCACGGCGGGGTGTTTGTCACCACGTACCTGAGCGGCGTGGCCAATGAGAGCGATCTCTGCTTCCTGAATGGATTCCCCGGCCCGCTGCGAGAGCTGTTGGGCATCTGGGCGGAAGAGATCGACGCCATCAACGACGACGAAAGCGTGCCCGTGGTGGCTGTCCCCGGCAATCAGGCCGGGCTTGCCGGCTCGTACCAGGCCGGGATTTTTTGCGATCGCATGCATGCCGAGGGCGCGGAAGTTCTGGCGACCTATGGCGCGGAGTTCTACAAAGGACAGCCGGCGGTCACGGTCAATGCCCTCGGCCAGGGGCAGGCCTACTATATTGCGAGCCGCAATGATGCGCGGTTTCACGCAGACTTCTTCAACCACCAGATTGAGGCGCTGGGACTGACGCGGGCGCTCGGCTGCACGCTGCCGGATGGCGTCACCGCCTGCACCCGGACCGATGGCAAGCGCGAGTTTGTCTTCGTGCTCGGCTTCAATCGCGAGGCCTGCCGCATCGATCTGGGGGGCGCGAAGTTCAAGGATGTGGTTACGGGCGAGGCTGTCGCTGGTCAGCTCGACCTGCCGCTTTACACGGCCCGGGTGCTGGAGCGTCTACCGGCGAAAAACTGACGCCGGACATCCGCCCTCCATGCGGCCAAAATGAGAATAGCTGACTCCACGGCCGGCCCAAAGTCGCCGGTTGCGCGTGCCGGTGGCCGGAAAAAGACACACCGATCCCGCCGTGCCCTGTATCTTTTCGACCGCGAACGGATTGCGGATGATGTACTGGGCCAGGCGCTCCAGGTCGGCGCGTTCCTCGGGCGCCACCCGCCGGCTGCGGTAGACGTTTCCTCCAGAGGCGGATCTTCGAGAAGCCGGAATGCACCCAGCCACGCAGCATTTGCGCACGAGCAGGGGGGGGCAGCCCCTTCTCCACCAGGAAGGTAATGATCCGAGCCCGAAACAACTCTTCCAGTGGCTGGATGTCTACTTCCGGCATGACATGAAACAGGCCGTCGCAGCTCACCTTCCCATCAGTGCGTGAACCAAATACAAGTCCAAGGCCTCGTAATCACGATCCGCGATCAGAGCTTGTATGTGTTTTTCGTCCAGTGCTCGGGACACCTCCAGCAGGCGCAAAAAGATCTCGCGACTATTGGAGAGGTGGCTGACGGCCGGAGCTTTCTGTGTCCGCATCGCCTTGACATCCAAACCGACCCACTCGCCATGATTCCCAAAACCATGGCGATCGAGGATGCGAACCTGATTGAAGGCGCGCCGCAGATCGACCGAACCAAAGGTCTTGTCCTGGTCAAACTTCAGGCCGTTCTGGTCGTTTAAGTGGACGCTCCATAACTTCTTGTGCGCCAAGGCATACCCCATCTCGTCCGAGGGATCGAGGCCGGCCAGAATGGCATGGGCGCTCTCAATCAGGCAGCCGACACGGGCGGGATCATTGGTCAGCAACCCAAGTCCGATCGCATGGCCAATGGTCGGGATATAGGTGTGATCCATGGGCTCATTCGGCTTCGACTCGATCATCACGCGAATAGTCTTGTCGTAATCGAGCATGCGTTGCACCGCCTCGGCGATGCGCAGGACCGATGTGACAGAATCCTTGGATTCCCGGATGTAGGTTCCCTCCCGGGCGAGCCAAAGGACGATGTTCTTCGTGCCAAGGGCCCTTGCGATATCAATCGTGCGCATGGAGCGATCCAGCGCGAACTGGCGATCCGCGGCGCTGTTGGAGGTATACCCGCCGTCGGTTGTCCGGGCATCCTCCCACAGCCGGGGAGCGACAAACTCGGGAACAAGACCCTGCTGGTCGAGTAGCGCCTTGACTTTCCCGGCCTCGGCAATCATGGCGGCAGGCGAAAGCTCATTCATGTTGGGGACCACGTCGTCGTCATGAAATTGAACCCCGTCAAAGCCGAGCTTTTTGTAGTAGTCCAGCTTTTGGGCAAACGGCAAGCTGCCCCGAACCTGCGGGCCAAACGGGTCCGCACCTTCGTGGATATTCCATGGCCCGAACGAAAACCGGAATGTTCCCTGCATACGAATGCCTCCTGTCTGGCGGCCCCAAAGCCACACGATTATTGATAGGAAATCGCTTTTCGGTCGGCACCGGCCCGCACGGGCCGAAAGCATGCCAAGACCGTTTTCGAGCAGTTCTCGAGCAGCGATGTCATGGCCAGGAGCATGGATGAAGCGGGGCAAGACGTCAATGGACAAAACCATCGCCGCTGGCTTCCAGCCGGTTGTCGATGAGTACATCCGGTTGATAGGTCCGTATCATCTTGACCAGCTTTTCATAGAAAGTGCTTCTGTATCCTGTTCGGCAACACTCTTCGACGGCTCCTGCCACAGCGTCGGCAACGATGAAGAAACCGGTGGTCGATAAACCCGCAAAAACCGGATTGGCGGGACATCGCCCTCGGCCATCAGCTCGATCGTGTGCTTCCCGTTGTCAAGGCCCTGTACCAGCGTCGTCGGATACTCCCGCGTCCTGTTCTCGATCCTCGGCGCCTTGTACACCTCGACAAACATCGGAACGCATTTCCACTTAATCTCATAGCCCACTGGAATCACGCCGTCTTTGCCGGGCAACATGTGCCAGTCTGTGTCCGGCTGCAGGAGCGGGATCCGCACATCCGCATCGATGATGACTCGGCCCGAATTGGAGACAAAGTTCGTATTGCTCGTGCCCTTGCCGTCCGGGCCGGTCTGCGACCCGACCACCTCAAACTTGAGCACCTTGGTCTTCGGGTCAAAAGCCGTGACCCGAACGGTCCAGTCCTCCGCGACCCGCAGGGTCTTGCTGGAGACCCGCTTGATCCCGGGCATCCAGGTCTCGCAGGCCTGGCTCGGTCGCGTAAAGGCAAAACATTCGTTCAACTCGGACGGCTTTCGCCCGTCTATTCTCACACGCGCCGTGCCGGCCCGGCCGCCCTCCGGTTCGCCGGCGACCGCGTCGATGCGATTCCCGTCGAACTCGAGCACGAGCTTGCCATTCGTCCATTTCACGTCCTTACCGACCTCGTAGGTCCGCACCAGATCCTTCCAGTCGTCCTGCGGCAGGTCCGGCCTGTACACCAGCTGCCGTTTGACGAGTTCTGCATAGAGGAAATTCCCGTAGGCGTTCAGATGGATGCCATCGGCCAGCAGCGCCGGCGGCTTGAGGCCGTTGGCAATCACGTACTGCTTCCATCCCTCGCGGATATTGATCATTCCGCAACCGTACCTGGCCGCATACGAGGGAACGTACTCATCCATCATCTTCTTCGTCCACCCCTGGTTTTCGTATGCTCCCTGGTCGTTTGCCTTCTCGTCGCCGCCGAGATGATCGGTGCAAATGGCGATTTCTGCCGTGGTGCGCTTGCGGGTGTTGGCGATGATCTCCTCGTACATATTATGGGCGCCAAAGACGTGAAAGATCATGAGGTCGGGATAGAACGGGTACAGGTCATGCTCGGCGACCCTGACCAGCCATTGCGAGCCAAAACCGCCGATGGAACGGTTTTCCAGCTCGATGTCCGCGTTCGGAAACCGCGCACGCAGGTCGCGTTCGACTTCGTGCCACCAGTCCTGCGCGGAGATCGACTGTCCGTACACGAGGATCCGCACGCGGTTCCGGTGCTCGGGCGTGCTCGTGGCGAGGAGCGTCATAGTGCGCTGGATATTCGCGCCATATCCGGACGTATTCTTCTCCGGCGCCGGCGGAGGGTAGCCTTTCTTCGCCTCCCCAGCAACGGACGGTACTACTACGGCTACAGCCAAGGTCAAAAGCAATCCTGTCATTATGTAAGTCAGCATACGCCTCCTGAAAAAGTTCGTTTCGAATCCAGTTCCAATTATGAAGCTGGGAGATCACAAGGTGTCGCGCTGTAGGCATGGCTGCAAACCATAGTGTTCTCTTCATTGATCGGTAACTTGATTCTTGTTGATAAGAAATCGCTTTTCGACCGGCACCGGCTCACATAAGCCGAAAGCATGTCTGAACTGGTCTGGAGTAGCAGTGTCATCGTGGGCACCCTGCCAGAGACGTGGATAAACGTCAAGACCTCCAACGACTTCTTTCTGCCTTCCGGCCACTTGCTGTCGCCGTAGACACCTTTGTTCACCTTCTTCAACTCAAAGCCCGGCAACTGCCCAATGTACCCGCGATAACTGCTCCATGGGTACGTGTTCAACTGCTGCCGTCTCTCCTCCAAGGTCATCCGCCCACAAGCCGCCACCTTTACAGGATTCAGGTGGCGGAGACAACCGTCACCCCGC
>CAZZBA010000193.1:0-7818 GCA_964652765.1 uncultured Victivallales bacterium
CTGGCATCCGTGAAGGTAATCTTCCCGCCGGAGCCGGTATTGTCAACCGCCTGCGCCTGCGTCACGGCCAACAACACGCCAACCAACCCCGATCTGATTCCGACCTTGATCCGATTCATTTTCATGTTTCCCCTATTCTCCGTCGCGCTCAACCGGCCGACATATAGACTTCACCGGCGGACTACACAAAACCTGGAACAGTTCCAAAATAATCACATTTGGCAGCCGACGAAGCGAAACAGATCAATGTCGTATTTGCGCAAAGTGTGTCGTGTTTGCGTACGAGGAATATGGGGCAAGCAGAGGACCTCTTCTGGAGCCGGGGTGCCCTCACCCCGGTCTTGCCCCTCAATTGCGCGCGAACCGGGACGGGGGCGTCCCGGCTCCAGTCGATGACGAATCCGCTCCCCGATGCGCACATACTCCCCTCCTTCAAATCTTTTTCCCAGTGACAAGTTTCGGACGATTCTGCTACGCTACGGCAATGCCGAAACAGGAACAAATTAACGCTGACATTCAACCCATGGGTGGAGTCTGGCGCAAGGTGGACTGCATCACACAGGGTGCCTGGCACGTGACCGAGGACGCCCAGGGCCGGATCTATGTGGCCACCTGGGGCGGCGTCTGCGTCCTGGATGGCGGCGAACACTCGTTCATTCGCGCAGCGGACGGCCTCTTCTGCGATGGCGTGCAACGCGTGCTCGCGGATGACTCCGGCAACCTCTGGATCGGCACCTTCGAGGGATTGATTCGCGTCGACGGCCGGACATTCACCGGGTTCACCCCCGAAAACGGACTCGCCGGCCCGAACGTCCTGGCCCTCTACCGTGACCGGAAGAAACGCCTCTGGATCGGAACGAACGAGGGGATCAGTTGCCTTCACGGCGATGTCCTGAGGAATGTTTCACGGGAGTCGCAGGGCCCGCAATGCCGGGTCTATGGCATCACCGAAGATCGCGACGGCGCGCTCTGGTTCGGAACCCGGCAGGGTGCTTACAAGTACGACGGCTCACATTTCCTGGATATGAGCAAGTCCGGTCTTCCGAAGGACTGTTGCCGGGTCGTGATGCGCGATACTTCCGGCACCCTATGGCTGGCTTTCTATGATGCCGGGGTCTTCATTTTCGATCGCGGCGTAGCGAAGCGGTTTGATCCGGGAGGAGTGCGGCCACAAGCCGTCCTGTCGATCCTCGAAGACCGGAAGAAGATTGTCTGGTTCGGATCCTACGGCGAAATCCGGTACGCCCGGGGCCGGGACATGGTCTCGCTCGACGCCTCCGACAGATGTCCCGCCGCGGACGCCCAGCACATCTTCCAGGACCGGGGCGGCCTCTATTGGTTTGCCTGCGGCACCAAGGGGCTCTTCTGTTACGACCCCGACTCGGTGACCTTGATCGCGCCGGACAACGTGAACGAATCGCTTGCCCGAGGCTCCGGCGGGCGATTCTGGTGGGAGCACGGAGAAACGCTGGTCCGGTTCGAGCGAGGCGCCCCGACGGTTGTCGCCCGGTTCCATTCACGGATCAATGTGATCTTTGAGGATCGCCGACGACGTGTCTGGGTCAGCACCCTATCGGGCCGATTATTCCGCTGCGACGACATGGCGCGGAAGGGCCCGCTGGAATTCCGGGACATCACGGCGATGATCGGTCATCCGCAATATGTGCACATCGAGGCGGTTTTCGAGGACCGGGACGGATGCGTCTGGATCGGTCACTGGGCCGGGATTGAGCGGATGACCGAATCCGGAGGCCAGCCGGTCGCCTGGATTGACGGCACCGGCCGGGAAGTGCCTTACAGCGCATTCCACATCTGCCAGGACCGGAAGGGGACGTACTGGATCGCGGGGTTCCATGATCATGGCCTCATGTCCTACGACGGCCGCTCTTTCCGACGCTTCACCCGGAGAGACGGCCTGCCGCATAACCGCGTCTATCGTCTTCTGGAAGACCGGCAGGGCCGGCTGTGGATCGGATCGGTGGCCGGCATCGGGTGCTATGACGGGCAGCGCTTTGTGAATCACACCGCAGCGGCCGATCTTACCCAGACGGCGGTCATCGCCATGGCCGAGGACGCGTGCGGCCACTTGTGGTTTGCCACGAGCGGGGGCGGCGTATGCCGCTATGACGGACGGGAGTTCCAGGTGCTGATGGAGGAGGACGGCCTGCCGGGCAACTACGTGTCGGGGTTGGCCCAAGACACCGACGGCTCAATGATCATCGCCACCCAGAAGGGCGTATGCCGCTATCGGCCCGACTGCCAGGCGCGGCCCTCGGTCGTGATCCGGGAGGTTGACGCGGGAAGGCAGTTCGCCAACCCGCGCAGGGTAAGTGTTCCCGTCAACGCTGGCGCCATTCGCATCCGATATCGCGGGGCATGCCAGCGGACACACCGCATCCGCTACCGGTACAAACTCGAAGGCCATGACCTGCAATGGATTTCCACGTGGAAGACAGAGGTCCGCTACGAAAATCTGCCCGTTGGCCGCTACACCTTCAAAGTCATCGCCATTAACCGCGATCTGATCGAATCGGCAGAAGCCGCCGAATGCAGGGTGAATGTTGTCCCTGACCCGCGTGATGCGAAGCTACAGGAACTGGAGGCCCGGATTCGCCAGTCGGCCCTGCTGGACCCCACCATCGCGAGAACCATCCACTACATCAGCCTCCACTATGCCGATCCCATCACCGTGCATGACATCTGCCGGGGCACCGGGTTGTCCCGTCGCACGATCGAAAAGGCATTCCACATCCACCTGAACCTCTCGCCTGCCCAAGAATTGCTGAGGTGTCGGCTGGACAAGGCGCGTGAGCTTATCGACCGGAGCGACCAGAAATTACTCGCCATCGCCCTGGCCTGCGGCTTCCGGGGGAGCAGTCATTTCTGCCAGAAGTTCCGCCACGCTTTCGGCATCTCGCCGACCGCGTGGAGGAAGAAAAAAAGGGAGACCGGGCCAGACCTAGACGGCGTGTTGCCCATATCAGGAAAGCGTGCTCGGAGAGCCCGCTCCACCTGAAAGGCACTGAGAATATGGCTCGCCGCTCGATCCCACGGGCTGTCACATGATACCAGCCTCCCTCCACATCCACTCTTACAGGTCTTGCCATCCTCGGCCTACACCACTTTCCACAATCGCATCGCAATACCTAATTGCAGAATATGGATGACCTCGATATGGCCGCCGGGCATATGCCCCTTATCCCACCCGTAGACAGCGGGATACGAACCCGTCATGACAAGAGCCTTTTTCGCAAACATGCGTTCAATCCTCTCCCTCGTGTCCACGCCTGACACACCCCATATTTCACACCCGCGACAGCCCTTTATTAAAGCCAGTTCCCGTCCTTTTGCGACCTTGGCGTCACAGGGACACCCTCAACCATAGACTTCTTTGGACACCTCGCGTGCAATCCTCACCCACCGTGTCAGCCGGTCGGGCTCCCCTCCCAGCGTATGCACGTCCTTCATCGCAATCTCAAGCGAACAGCCATGGGCCTTCGTCAGGACCATGGTTTTTCGCAGGTCCTTGCGGATCAGATCCTCATCGAATATCGCCGTGCTCACCTGTGCCGGGTTGGGCTTGCGTGAATAACCGTAACGGTTCCCCAGCGTCCCGGCCATGAACTCCTCGTCGCACCAGGGCGAAACCGAAACGCGCTTGAGGTTGGCCATGCGCTCCAGTACATGCCAGCGATTGTTGACCGGCTCGCAGCAGCCGTAATAAACCCGACCGACCGTTTTAGCGATGGCATTCTCGTACGGGAAGATGAATTCCTCATAGAGTTCAGGCCCCACCCCCACGGTCTCCTGAGATTCGATGAGTGACCAGAGATCCCGGGTCCGCACCGGTGCACCCGGCGTCCAGTCCGACAGGGGTAGCGCACGGGTATAGCCGCGGCTGCCGGATCCGATGTAGTCGCTCTCATTATTCAGGTTGAGCAGCCCTTCGCGTTCCAGCCACTGCATCAGGGCCAGACGATCGTCGCGCAGAAACGCCATGAGCCGGTGCAACGCCTCAGGCTGGTCGTACATATCAAGCATGAGCGCTTCGAGCCCGATGATACTGATGGCGGTTATGGTTAGGCCGTTGGTCCACCACGGATTACCCCGCATGCGGACGCCCAGGATCCCGCCATATAAATCCGAGAGAAAGGCCTTGGCGGCCAGCGAGGTCTCCCGGTCCACGCTGAACGTTCTGGGCTTGAGTTTGTCGAACTCCTTTTCGAGATCCGTGATCACGGCATCGATGTGGTTGGCACCCCTCGAGCCGGTATCTTCCGGCTTGGTCTGATGGAAGGGAATGCCGTAGTCACTGATAGTAAGCCGCCACCCGCAGTTCACATAGGGATCCACAGGGGTATCGTCGCCAATCGTCTCCACATGGATAAGCGTGTCGAGCAGCGCCGACTCCTGCCCCCGTGCCCACTTTTCCTGGCAGCGCAGCGTGAGGTCGGGTATCACCATTTTCTGGCCGCCGTCGGTTTCCGTCAGGAGCAGGGGCCGTTCGGCCCGGCATTCATCGTGAAGATACCACTGCCGCACAATCTCCCGGTTTCGAGGCCCGTCAGCGATGTCGCGGACCCGTTGCGCCAACCCCAGCAGGATATCCCGGTCATGCGAAGTGATTTTCCAATCCAACTTGCTCATATCGACTCCCTGTTATTGTTTTCCCATCTTGAACGGCCCCTTGGCGCTGGCGGTGATGCAGCAGTTTCCATCGGTCCAATGATCGCGATACCACGTGCAGGTTTCGAAGGTATCCTGCAGGGACAGCATCTTATTGTTCAACAGACGCCGGCAGCGGGCGGCAGCAGCGGTTTTCGATGCGGACTCTCTTTCCAGCGGATCAAATCGGCCAAACGCTCTCTTTTCACGCCCTGCCTCCTGTTGAATGCCAATATCGGCAGCAGAATCCAGCAGCCGACACAACACTTTCTTCCGGAACTTTGGCAACAATATATGCTTTTTTATCGGCATAAATAAGCTGCCCCCACTCCACTTTATTCACCCCCGACGCCCACTATAACCCGCCACGACCTTATGTTGATACCTTTCATCCGTGCGTCACCGCTTCTCTGATTTCACCGTCTTGACCACCCCATTTACGCGGACTTGAACCGTTCGGGCTTCCGGTGCCACGATCCGGTAATTCGTGACCTTGCCGTCCTGCCACTCAATATCCGTCGTGAACCCGCCACGGGCGCGCAAGCCGGTCACTTTGCCGTTCGCCCAAGCCTTGGGCAGGGCTGGCAGCAGACTGATCACGGGCAACTGATCAACTGATAACTGATTACCGATAACTGATAACTGACCACTTCCCCTCTCATGGCTCTGCAGGAGCATCTCGGCCACCCCTGCGGTGTAGCCGAAGTTGGCGTCGATCTGGAAGGGCGTGTGGATGTCGGTCATGCCGGGGGTGAAGGCCCCCATGTTGCTGAAGAGGTTCCGGATGTGGTGCCAGCCCACGATCTTCTTCACCATGTCGTGCGCCCGTTCGCCGTCACCCAGCCGCGCCCATAGTGCGATGCGCCAGGCCTTGCTCCAGGCGGTACGGCCGTCACGCCGTGCGGTGACCGAGACCCGAGCAGCTTCGGCCCATTTTGGCGTGACTTCCAGCGTGATCTGGTCGCCCGGATAGACCGCGTACAGGTGCGACATGTGCCGGTGGTCGTCGTTGGGATCATCGCGGTCCACCATCCATTCCTGCAGCTGCCCCCATTTGCCGATCGTGGGGCCCACCAGGCGGTCCCGCTTCTCGGCTAAGGCCAGGCGGTACTCGGCATCCACTCCCAGCACCGCCGCGGCCTGGACCGTGTTGTTGAAGAGATCCCAGACGAGCTGCTGGTCGTGAGCAGAGCCGTCCTCGGGCAACCCCTTGTCCAATTCCCAGCCCGGGCCATGTTCGGGGGAGAACGTGTTGGGCGAGACCAGACGGCCATCGGGCAACGTCTTGAGCCGGCTCTCCCAGAAGCTGCAGGCCTCCTTCATGAAGGGATAGCCTACGCTCTTCAGGAATTCCCGGTCGCCGCCAAAGCAGTAATGCTCCCAGTAGTGCCGCGCATACCAGGCCGCACCGGGCTTGCTCTTGCGGGGCGAATCCGGGGTTTCCTGATTAAAGCCGAACAGGTTGTGGCCGGTACCCACGGTAAAGCCGGGCACATCGGCGCCAAAGACGCGCTTGGTGGAGCGGCGGAACGGTTCACGCAGGGCGGCCATGAGTTGCAGGAATGGCTCGTGGCATTCGGCAAGATTGCCGACCTCGGCGGGCCAGTAGTTCATCTCCACATTGATGTTGCTGTGGTAGTCGGCATTCCAGGGCGGATTGTTGTTGTCGTTCCAGATCCCTTGCAGGTTAGCCGGCAGGGAGCCCGGCCGCGAACTGGCGATCAGGAGATAGCGGCCGGCTTGAAAATAGAGCGCCTCGAGCTCCGGATCGAACCCGCCGCCCTGGACCGCCTTGATGCGTTGATCCAAAGGCTGGGCACGTACGGCCGCCCCCGAATCGCCAAGCTCGAGATGAACGCGGTCATAGAGCGCCCGGTGATCGGCGACATGGGTATCCTGCAACTTCGCATACGACTTGCCGGCGGCGGAATCCGCCTGCCGGGTCACCAGCGCATGTGGATGCTCACCCTTCCAACCCTTGGCCGCGTCCATGACATAGCTTGTCCCGGCCGCCAGGATGAGGGTAAGGCTGTCACAACCGCTGAAGACCAGCGTATCGCCTTCGGGCTTGACCGAACCGCCTTCCGCCACGACCAGCACTTGGGCCTCGTATTCCATTCCGTTGGAAAGCGTGCCGGCAAACGTCAGGCGATTGCCCACCGCCAGGGACTTGGCCTCCCGCCCGTCCTTAAGCCTGAGATGGCCGGTATACTGGCCCTTGGCGGTGGCGCTCAGGCGCGATACCACCACCTGGTCGGGGAAACTACAGGAGGTTTCGCGCAGGTAACCGGCTCCCGCCTGGTCATAGCTCACACGGTGGACGGCCCGGCTGAGATTGAGTTCGCGGCGGTAATTAGTCACGACACCTGTGCCGGTAAGCTCGATGTAAATGTCGCCGAAGTACTGATAGAACCCCATCTCCCCCTTGTCCGAACAGTCATTGCCCGTCCAAAGGCTGTCCACATTGAACTGAACCCGCTCCTGTTCAACCCCGCCGAACACGGTGCACCCCAGCCGTCCGTTGCCGAGAGGAAGGACCTCCCTGCGCCACTCCCTGGCCGGTGCGGCCAGCCATATGATGTCATCCCCGCGTGATCTCAAATTGGTCCTGCTCACGACCCTGTCTCCTGTTTGGGGCTCCGAAGCCAATACACTGGCGGCCATCATGCTGATGATCCCCGCGGCTACCCGAGTTCTTTCCATAAAGCTCCGTTCATCCAGCTCACTTCACCGTAATGGTTGCCTCGCGCGCCCCGGGTACCAGCAGCACACCCAGGGGATTGCTCTCCTGCCGTGCGCCCTCGACCGCGAGCCCTGCCGCGCCCCGCAGCAGCACAGCCCAGTCCCCAGCCGTTTGCTCCGGCCGGATGACCAGCCGCCGGTCCTGCCGGGTAAAGCGCAACACCGTGGCAGGCTGCCCCCGGTGGTCAGGCACCGCGACCTGCGTTCCATCGTCGGGCAGGCCGAAAACATGGAAGGTCACCCCGTCCGCCAACCCGTAGTCCGGCCGGTTGTCCACGGCCCCCACCGGGATGACTGCGCCTTCACGGGCCAGCAGCGGCAGGCCGAGGTAATCATAACGCTCCCGCATCCAGCGCCCGCCCGTCTTCCGCTCACCGGTCATGAAATCCGTCCACAGGCCCTCCGGCAGGT
>CAZZBA010000194.1:0-2830 GCA_964652765.1 uncultured Victivallales bacterium
GGCAGGTACAACGCTGAAATTCCAACTGCCCTACATGAAAATGCGCGTGAGCCAGGTGGGAAGGGCAGTGCTTTACCTGAACGGGTATGCGGTGACGGATCTGCAGCCGCTGGAAAGCATCGAGTCGGTGGCGTACGAGACCTTCCGGATCAAGGAACCGCTGATCTTCCTCAAGAGCATCAGCCGCGTCATCGGCAAGACGATCATCAAGGCCAAGGCGATGGAGGAACTCAAGAAGCACGAGGACGGCCAGCTTGTTCCCGAGTTCCTGGTGGATATGGCCGTGGCGGCGACGGAGAACGCGGATCTGCGGGTCGGGCAGTTCTTCCCCGCCGTGGCGGCGATCAGCGAGATCGAGGTGCCGGCCGGCGAGCACCGGGCGACGGTGGTTTACTTCGACAAGGAAGGCAACCGGCTTTACCAGGATGAACTCGGAACGGTGCAGGTGCGTCCCGGGAAGCTGAACCTGCTGCAGTCGTATTATCTGAACTAGGGATAGGCAAAAGGAGGCGGTTATGCAGGCATGGCGCGGATTGGTGCTGGTCGGGGCCGGATTGGTCCTGGGATGCGCGGTAACGGGTCCGGTAAAGGCGGCGCGCCCGGCGTGGATGGAGAATCCGCAGATGAAGTACCCGGTCAAGTATTACCTGACAGCAGCGGGCGAGGGCGATACGCTGCAGGCGGCCGAGGCCGTCGCGGCCGGGAACCTGGCCAGGATCTTCAGCACGAGAATCACCGTCGACGAGCGCCTGACCGAGCGGTACTACGAACTGACCGGCAAGCAGAACATCTACCAGGAACAGTCGCAGCTAGACCGCAATGTCGACATGTACACATCGATGTCGTTGCAGAATGTGCAGTATCCCGAACACTACACGGATCCGGCAACCGGGCGGGTATACGCCCTGGCTGCGCTGAACCGCGCCGAGACAGCGGCCATTTATGTGACGCGGCTGAAGGAGAACGATGACCGGACGGGGCGGTTTGTCGCGCGCAGCGCCGCCCAGTCGCCCGCGATGGCATATGCCGCGCTCTCGGCGGCGGTTGCCGTCAGCGCGGACAGCCAGCAGCTCCTCGAGCAGCTTGATGTGCTCTATCCCGCCGCCAAGACGCAGGTGACCATGCAGCATGTGCACGACGATCTGCAGCAGCGGCTGGCGACGGCGGCCGGCGCGATCGGCTTCAGTGTCGAGATCGAGGGGGATACGGAGGGCAAGGTGACTCAGGCGGTGACCTCGCTGCTGACCGGGCTCGGTTTTGTCGTGTCGTCCGACAACCCGTTCCTGCGGGTGCGCGGAACGGTCTCGCTGGAACAGACCGATCTCAACAGGCCGGGGCTGTTTTTCGTCCGCTACCTGATGAAGCTGGACATGCTGGATGCTTATGGTAAAACCGTGCTTGCCTTGAGCGAGCAGGGTCGCGAAGGACATGTCTCGCTCAAAGAGGCCACCAACCGCTGCACCCGCAGCATGACCGGTGCGCTGGACCGGCAGTTGGTGTACAAGCTGTTTACCTATTTCGACCAGTTGGTTGTGCAGTAGGCAAGCCGAGCGCAAGCCGGGGTGCCGGGCGAAAATGAACGGGGTAACTGAAGTTTGCGAATGCTTTTGGAGCCGGGGTCGGTGACCCCGGCGGCGCATGGATTAGCACAAAGAGGAGCTCGGATATTCAACTTGCTTTCGGCGGATAATATATTACTAATATGATCATGTTGATCAGTTATCAATGAGGTTCAGGAAGAGAGAAAGGTGTTGCGCAATATGAGAAGGCCCATATTGGCGGTTTTGATGGCAGTCGCGATGACGAACGGGGTTGCCCGCGCGGATGAACCGGTAGCAGTGGTGGAGAGCGAGGATCTGGTGGTGGCAGGCGAGGCGCTACCGACCAGTCTCGTCACGGGGCGCGATGCCGTCGCCGCGTCGGCACTGGCGGTGCTCCCGGGGGTTGACCTGCGCGCGCAGGGGGTTGCCGGGGGGCAGAGTGATTTGTCGATCCGCGGTTCCAGCTTCAGCGGTGCGGGCCTCGCTCTAAACGGGTTCGCGCTGCCCAACGCGCAGACCGAGCACTTCAACGCCGAACTGCCGATCCATGCCGGCATGTTGTCCGCGCCGACTATCTATACCGGCTTCGGGCAGACTCTCGCCGGCGAGGGGCATCTGATCGGGACCGTCGATTTCACGATCCTGCCGGTGGATACCTTGCGGCACCTCTCGATCGGGCTTTCCGAGGAGGATGGTTTCCATATGGATGCGCTGGCGCAGCAGCGCTTCGCGCCGACGGAGGGCGGGGCGGCGGCTGGTGCCGGGGCGTTCGCCGGCTACACTGCTGAGAACGCGGTGGACTATCCCGACAATGATGTGCGTGCCCGGCGTGCCGGCGGCCAGGCGCAATGGCTGGATCGCCACGGCGGGCAGTGGGATCTGCTGCTGGCCCGGCAGGAGAAGGAATTCGGAGCGCGCGGCTACTACGGGGTGACCCCGCTCTGGGCGGCCGACGAGGAAACCGAGGACACGCTCCTGTTTACCGGCTGGGGCCGCACGGACCGCGACGGCAACCGCGTCCGCGCCTCGGCGCTGTATCGCGAGCAGACCGACGACTACACGCTTTTCTGGACCTTGCCAGGGGTCTTCAACAACAGCCACAAGCTGGAAACCTACGGGGCTTCGGTTGACGGCCGTTTGCAGGCCGGCGAGGGCGGTTCGCTGGACTGGCGGATCACGGGTAGCGAGCAGCTCATCCGCAGTGATTCGCTGGGTGACCACCAGCGCTCGCAGATGGGCCTTGCGGCGGTTCCCGGCATGATGTTAGGCAAATGGCAGTTGCAGGCCGG